>JAIEPW010000018.1 GCA_019748195.1 Bryobacteraceae bacterium | reverse complement strand
CCGGCGCCTTGGCGAAAACTGTCAAGCTGACGCTATACAAGAAAAGATTGTAGACTGTTTCAGGAGGAAGGGTCCAAACAGATGAAGATTGTTGCATTTGCCGCCCCTGTTCTGGCGGCTTCGATGCTGATGGCGGCCGACAAGCCCGGCGATGCGGGCAAGGGCAAGGAAGTTTTCGCGGCGAACTGCGTCGTATGCCACAACGCGGATAACAACGTTAAGAAAACGGGTCCCGGCCTGAAAGGCTTGTACAAGCGCGACAAGCTGAACAGCGGCGCCAAGGTGACCGACGCCGCCGTGATGAAGGTGATCAATGAAGGCGTGGAAACCATGCCCGCTTACTCGGACATCCTGTCCGATGAAGAACGCCGGCATGTGCTCGCGTACCTGAAAACTCTGTAGTCTCTGCTATACTCGAAAAAGTAGTCTGAGAGCGTCCCCATCGTCTAGCCTGGCCTAGGACACCGCCCTTTCACGGCGATAACAGGGGTTCGAATCCCCTTGGGGACGCCAGTCCGCCGATTTCATTCCTCAGTCTCAAGCCCAAGAGACCTTCGTGCCGTACTAAAATATCAGGATAGCTTCCAGAACGACCTTTGCCGGAGCGCTACCTTCCCGCGCCGCGGCGGAGCAATCAGAAACCAGAAACGACAGAGGAGCCCGTTTGTATGAGTCTTCGCATCAATGACCTTGCACCCGACTTTGAAGCCGACACGACACAAGGCCGCATCCGCTTTCATGAGTTCATCGGAGACGGCTGGGTGGTGCTGTTCTCCCATCCCAAGGACTTCACGCCCGTCTGCACCACCGAACTCGGCTACCTGGCCGGCGTGGAAGGCCAGTTTTCCGAACGGAACTGCAAGATCATCGGCCTCAGCGTGGACCCGGTGAGCAACCACGGCAAGTGGGCGGCCGATATCGAGGAGACGCAGGGACACAAGGTAAACTATCCCATCATCGGCGACACGGACCTGCATGTCGCCAAGCTGTACGACATGCTGCCGGGAGACTCGGGAGACTCCTGCGAAGGCCGCACACCGGCCGACAACGCCACTGTACGCACCGTATTCATCATCGGGCCCGACAAGCGGGTGAAGTTGATGATGGCCTATCCGATGAGCACGGGCCGCAATTTCGCCGAGATCATGCGCGCGCTGGATTCGATTCAGCTCACCACGAAACACACCGTGGCCACACCCGCGAATTGGCAGCCCGGCGGCGATGTCATCATCCCGACCTCGGTATCGGACGAGCAGGCTCGCGCCAAGTATCCGGAGGGTTTCCGGACGCTGAAGCCGTATCTGCGGGTGGTCGCGCAGCCCAAGTAGGCGCCAGTATGAGCGCCAGTACGTGCCGCGATTCGCGGCTTCGGCGAGCCTGAGGGCCGCGCCTGCTGCCTTGGCTCGACGGGATTAACCCGCGCGGCTGCTCACCGCTTTGCGACAATGAAGCGATGGTCAAGTACGGCTACTACTATGGCGGAGGGTTCCTGGCGGGCGGCCTGGTGCTTGCCTGGCTGGCCGGATCCGCGTGGTGGGGCCTGCCCTTGTACCTGGGCGCACTCTTCTGTTTCAACTTCTTCCGTGACCCGGACCGCGAGATTCCGGACGGTCCATTCTGCGTCTCTCCGGCCGACGGCAAGGTGGTCGCGGTGCTCCCTACCGCCCCAGGGCATAGCCGAATCAGCATTTTTCTCAACGTCTTTGATGTTCATGTGAACCGCACGCCGATCCCGGGCACGGTCACCAAGGTCGAATACCGCAAGGGCAAGTTCCTGGTGGCCAGCGGCGAGGGCGCCACCACCCACAACGAGCAGAACTTCATCACCGTGGAGAACCACGGCACCACCGTGAAGTTCAGCCAGATCGCGGGCCTGATCGCCCGGCGGATCATCTGCTACGTGCGGCCCGGCGATGTGCTGACGGCAGGGCAGCGGATCGGCCTGATCAAGTTCGGCTCCCGCGTGGATGTGTTCCTGGGTCCCGAATGGGAGATCGCTGTCAGCCCCGGACAACGGGTGAAGGCTGGGTCCAGCATCCTGGCCCGGAGAAGGGGGAACTGACATGGGCTCACGAAGCCTGCGGGAACGCCTGATCGACCCCAATTCGCCGGATCGCAGCCCGCGCCGCGCCGCTTATGCGCTGCCGACCCTGTTTACCGCGGGCAACGTGTTCCTGGGCTTCTACGCAATCCTGGAAACTTTCCAGGGCGTGATGACCGCCGTGACCGGATCCCTCGGTCCGAACGCGCATTTCGAGCGCGCGGCGCTGGCCATCGGCGCCGCCGTTTTCGCCGACGGCCTGGACGGGCGAATCGCCCGCATGACCAACACCACCAGCGAGTTCGGCAAGGAAATCGACTCGCTCGCCGACGTCATCACCTTCGGCATCGCCCCCGCCGTGCTCGCCTACGCCTGGGGCGTGCAGTTTGTGCCGCCCCCGTTTGAAGGCCAGTTTCTGGAGCACCTGCGGCGCGCCGGCTACTTCGTTTCGTTCCTGTACCTGCTGTGCGGCGCAGCGCGACTCGCTCGCTTCAACGTCCAGAAGAATCCCGTGCTGAAGAACCCCGGCCGGCCGGATCGCAAGTACTTCGCCGGGCTGGCGATCCCCGCCGGCGCGGCGATGATCGCCGCGATCATTTACGCCATGGACAGCGTGCCGGTTACCAATTGGATCATCTCCGTGCTGTGGCTGGGCATGGTGGGATTGCTGGCGTTCCTGATGGTAAGCACCTGGCGGTATCCCAGTTTCAAGGAGTTGCATCTGGGGCGGCCTCGTTCCCCGCTCACGCTGATCGCCATCGGCAGCCTGATTTATCTTGTTTGGAATTACTCGCAACCCGTGCTCCTGGCGCTTACGATCACTTACGTCGGCAGCGGAATCGCAATCCGGGTGGGCGGCATCGTTCGGCGGCGGATGAAGTCGGGGTCCGCGCAACCGGAGCATCAAGTTGGCTGATATCTCGAATCGCGCGGTGGTGGCGGTCATCGGCGCGGAAACCTTGAAAGCGAAAGACGTTCGGGACGCGCTGGCGGAGCGCCCGCGAGCCCCCCTGATCGAACTGGTCTCCGCCAGCGAGCAGAGCACCATCCTGACCGAAGAGGAAGGCGAAGCCGTCATCATGCGGGCGCTGACGGAGGAGAGCCTGAAGCTGTCCTCGGTGGCGATGCTGGCCGGATCGCAGGCATCCAGCCGCCGCGCGCACAAGATCGCTTCCAAGCCCGGCTCACCCGTACTGGTCGATCTCACCGGCGCGCTGGAGGACCTTCCCAACGCCCGCCTGCGCGCCCCCATGGTGGAGCATGAGCCCGAAAAGCTGACCCGGGAGCATGTTCATGTCATCGCGCATCCGGCGGCCATCGCGCTGGCGATGTTCTTCGGACGGCTGGATTCGCTGGGACAGATCCGGCGCGCCTTGGTTCATGTTTTCGAACCTGCCAGCGAACGCGGTCAGAACGGCATGGACGAGCTGCAGCAGCAGACCGTGGCGCTGCTGTCCCTGCAGGACATGGAACGCGAAGTCTACGACACGCAGGTGGCGTTCAGTATGCTGCCGCGCTACGGCGACGAAGCTCGCGAGCCCCTGGAAGATGTCGAGGCCAGGATCGATCGCAATCTCGCCACCCTGCTGGGTCCCTGGCCGCGAATCCCGATGCCCTCCATCCGCTTGGTGCACGCGCCCGTCTTTCACGGCTACAGCTTCTCGATCTGGGTGGAATTCGAGGACAACCACGGCGTGGACGCGGCGGCGCGCGCTCTGAGCGCGCCCGGCGTCGAAGTGCGAAACGCGGGGGAGGAAGCGCCGTCGAATATCGGCGTCGCCGGCGACAAAGGCATCAACGTGGGCGCCATCACCGCGGATCGCAACAATCCGCGCGCGTGCTGGTTCTGGATGGTGGCCGACAACTACATGCTGCTCGCGGAAAACGCCGCGCGGGTGGCGGAGGAACTGTTATGAGGGCGGTTGTGGCGGTTCTCGGCGCGATGCTCGCCGGCTGTGGCTATCACGTGGCCGGCAAGGCGGACACGCTCCCCAGGACGATTCAGTCCATCGCCATCCCCGCGTTCGGCAATTCCACGACGCGCTACAAGCTGACGGACCGGCTGGCGTCGGACCTGACCCGCGAATTCATCGCGCGAACCCGCTATCGCGTGGTGCAGAACATGGACGAATCCGACGCGATCCTGCGCGGAACCCTGGTCAGCTACTTCCCGTTCCCGCAGGTGTTCGACGCCGCCACCGGACGCTCCTCCGGCGTCAGCTTTTTCGCCACGCTCAGCCTGCAACTGGTGGAGCGGTCCAGCGGCAAGGTGCTGTGGTCCAACCCGAATTTTCAGGTGCGCGAGCGGTACGAGATCAGCGTGCAGCCCGAGCGCTATTTTGACGAAAGTGACGCGGCGCTGGAGCGCGTGTCGCGATCCGTGGCACGGTCCGTGGTCAGCGCGATCCTGGAAGGCTTCTGATGACGCCGGAGCAGTTTCTCGACCGGCTGTCCAAGGGCGGTCCCGCTCCGGTGTATCTGTTCCTGGGGCCGGAGCCGTTTCAACGGGATCGCTGCCGCCGCGCGCTCATCGAAGCGGCGCTGCCTCCGGAGTTGCGGGAGGACGGACTAACCCGTATGGACCTGAGCGAAACGCCGCTGAGCGTCGCGCTCGACGACGCGCGGTCCTATTCCCTGTTCGCGCCCCGCCGCCTGCTGTGGATCTCTGCCGCGGAAGCCGCGCTGCCGAAGCGCCTCACCGCCGCCGCGGCGGGTGATGACGAGGAGGGCGGCGCCAAGGGCGACGCCGGCAACCTGGCCGACTACGTTCGCCGGCCCACCGAGGGAACAGTGGTGGTGTTCGAGTCCAGCCGCTACGAGTTCGAGGGCGACGACAAGGCCAGAATCGAGCGCGTGCAGAAATTCTACGCGGCCGTGCCCAACGTGGTGGAGTTTCGGCCCTTCGCGGTGGAGCAGTCGCGGATGCTTGCGCAGAAACTGGCGCGCGAAAAGGGTCTGCAGATCGGCCTGGGCGAACTGGGGCTGCTGGTGGAGGCCACCGGCGGCGATGCGGCCCGCATCAGCGTGGAAATCGAGAAGCTGAGCCTGTTTTCCGGCGGCACGCGCCGGATCACGGCGGAAGACATTCTCGCGCTGGTGCCCAACGCGCAGGCCTCGAACATCTTCGCGCTGGTGAACGCGCTGGGGCGCGGAGACCGGGCCGGGTCGCTGCGAATTCTCGACGCGGTGGTTCGGGAAGGCGAGTATCTGCCGCTGGTGCTGACGTTCCTCGCCACGCAGTTCCGCTATGCGCTGGCGGCGCGCGAGGCGCGGCTCGCGAGCAGCCAGGCGATTCAGGCGCACTTCACCAAGCTGGGCGCCCGGATGTGGCGCGATCGCGCGGATCAAGTACATGCCACCGCGACGGCGTTCACGAAGACGAGACTGGAATCCGCGCTGCAGGCGATCTTTGAAACTGATCGCGGCTTGCGGGACGCCCGCCCCGACGATCGCGTGGTGATGGAGAAGCTGGTGTTCGCGCTGACGTCGGGGTAAGAGGATCCTCTTGGGCGAGCCTAAAGGCTCGCACCGCCTGAAGGCGGTTCTACCCCGAGGACATTCGGTGAGAATTCAGACGAGCACACCCACTTACCTTGTGTGTTCTATCGAAGGCCCCTGCCGCACCTCCAACCGGAATCCCGCCCGCTGCTCATCACCTTCCGGCTTGCGGGCAGTTTGCCGGAATCGTACGCGTTTCCGCGCGAGCCCACGCCTGCAGCTTTCGCACTTCTGGATAGACAATTAGATCGGGCCTACTTCGGTCCGTTTTGGCTGAGAATGCCAGAAATCGCGACGGTGGTGTGTCAAGCAATCCTCGATGCGGATGGCGAGCTGTATCGCTTGCACGCGTGGGTTGTTATGCCGAACCACGTGCACTGGATTGTCACGCCAGTGGTGCCGGTTTCCCGCATGATGAACCTGCTGAAGGGTCGAACGGCGCGAACTGCGAATCAGATTCTCGGCCGCGTGGGGAGGCCGTTTTGGCAGCGGGAGTACGACGACCACTGCCCGCGAAACGAGGAATCGCTTGCCGCCTTGAAGTTGTACGTCGAGCGAAACCCCGTTGAAGCAAAACTGGCTTTGCAACCCGAGGAGTTCGCATGGTCAAGCGCCAACCCAAAGTGGTAGGGTAAGTCCGGTGCCGGAAGGGCGATCGTAGAACCGCCTTCAGGCGGTGCGAGCCTTTAGGCTCGCCAAGGCCGGAATCTTACTTCAACTCGATCGTCACGATCTCCCCGGCGGTCCCGAACCGCGCGTCGCGCGCCGCCGTGAAATACAACGTTGCATTGCGTTTCTGCGGACCGCAGGCGATCGTCAGTTCGCCTGCGCCTTTGATGGTCACCTGCTTTGGATTTCGAAGCAGCAGCGAATGTACCTGGCGCGCTCCATCGCGGATCAAAACGCGCATAACGCCTCCGGTGCAATCCACGCGCTCGATCACCCCCGTGATACTCCGGTCGCCCTTCGAGTCGTCCCACCACTGCTCCACCCTGGCGTTGGGATCGCGCGGGCGGTTGCCGCTCAGCCGCTGATTCGCCGCCTGTTCCGCCGCGCGGATTTCCGCCGTCGCGGCGTCCTTCAGTTTCTGCAACTCGCGTTCTTCCTCTTCCCGCTGCCGCCGTTTCTCGGCGATCAAAAACTCGGCTTTCTGCTCCTCCATCGCGCGGCGCAAATCCGCGATCTTCTCGCGGCCCGCGGCCGAATCGGCCGCCTTTAACGCCGCCGCCCAACTCTTCCCCGCTTCGGCGAACTGATTCGCCTTTTCCTGCGCGATCGCCGTTTCCTGCCAGAGGGCCGAGTTGCGCAGGTCGCGCGAGGCGGCGGCCTTCAGCGCGGCGGCCTTGCGTCCGGCGTCCGTCTCGATCGCCGCCCAGCGCCGCCACGGCTCCGCCCATTGCGGATTGAGTTGCGTCGCTTTCTCGAACGCGGATCGCGCCTTGGCTTGATCTTTTTCCAGGGTCGCCAGTTCCATCCAGGCTCGAGCGCTCCGCGAGCCGGCGGCGGTGGACGCCGTGAAGTGCCGCAGCGCCTCGCTTGCGTTCCCTTCGCGCAACGCCACCAGCCCCAGGCCTTCGTCCGCCTCCGGCCCGCGCAAGGCTTCATAAGCCTTGCGAGCTTCCGCCAGGCGCTCCGGGTCCGCCAGGGCGGCATCGGCCAGCAGCAGCCGGATCGCGTCGGAAGTCACCGGCAGCTCTACGTAATCCCTGTTCGGGTTCACTGGGAAACCAGAGAGGGGCGCCGTTCCGAACTGACCGGCCGCGACATAGGCATCCACGCCCGCTTCCAGTTCCTTCCATTGCCGCTCGAACGCGTTCTTCGCCGCCGTATTCAGATCGGCGCCCTGCGCCAGGTTGGACACGAAAATCCGCATCCGGGCCGTGAACTCGGGCGTGGTAGCCAGCCGGTGCATCCGGGCCCAATCCCGGCCCCGGTGTTCGGGCGCGGGAGGCTCGCCCACCGTAATCCGGGTGCCTGCCACCTGCAACGTTGAGAAAAGGTGCGTCAATCCCGCTTCGATCCCCTCCGGCAGCCGCTGGATGTTTTGTTCCATCAGCAGCCGCGCCAGCGCGGCATTCTGCGCGGGTGACGCCGGGACGCCCGCGGCTTCCGCCGCCAGGATCGCGGCCCGGCCTTCCACGAACGGGAGCGGCTTGGCATCGCGCGCGATCACCACGTGGACCGGCCAGCGCGTGGTCAGCGCGGGTTTGCCCAGCAAAGTTCCCAGGGAATGCCGGAATTGCTCCAGGTACGTGAGCCGTTCCCGCGCGATCTTGTCGCCGGCATTGCTGAAGACGAAAAACGGGCCGGACCGGTACTCGATCCACTGATCCCCGGCGAAGGCCAGAGTGCCGCAGAGCGATACCAGAAGCGCGACGCGCATAATCCTATTGTCGCCCCGAATCAGACGCGCGGCGGTACGGTGACCACCAGCGCCTTGGCGTTGTCCTTGCCGACGCTGCGGTAGGAGTGCGGCTCGGAGGAGTCGAAATAGCCGCTGTCCCCGGCGCGCAGGATATGTGTTTCGCCTTGATACACGATCTCCAGCGAGCCTTCCAGAACATGAATGAACTCCGCGCCGTCGTGGAAGTGCAACTCGGCCTCCTTGGGGCTGCGCTTGGGAAACTCCGCCTTGTAGGCATGCAGGCCTTTTTCGTGAGCCGAGTAGGCCAGAACCTCGAAGAAGTAGTTGGGCGCGGCGGTGTCGGGACGGTCCGGGAAGCGGATGCAGTCGGACTCGCGGACAATCGAGAAAGGCTTTCGTTTCTTGCGGTCAGCGAAGAAGTAGTCGACCCCGACGTCGAACACCATAGCGATTCGCGCCAGGGTGGGGAGGGTGGGGATCAGCTTGCCGTTCTCAAGCTGTGACAGCAGCGAGGCCGACAAGCCGGTATGTTTGCCCAGGTCGGCCAGCGCAATCTTCTTGCGCAGCCGGATCTGGCGTAGTTTGACGCCCAGGTCGTAGGCGCCGAGGATCCGCTGGATGGTCTGTTCGCTGGACTCCGGAATCGCGGCCATAATCTCGTTTCAGTATGACTGAAATTTCTTTCAACAATTGAAAGCACACTTAACTCGTTTTCTTCTAAGCCTTTAAGTGAGCCCTGACTCCTGTTAGTTTGAGACAGGCGGATCGAACATCGCCGAAAACAACATGAGCAAGAACCCCGCATTCGCAGCATTCCCAGACGACGAGCTGGTCCTGAAAGCCCAATCCGGCGACCATGGCGCCTTCGCGGAACTGATCCAGCGCCATCAGAATTCCTGCCTGAAACTGGCCGTGTCCATCCTGCGCGACAAGCAGGATGCGGAGGACGAGGTTCAAAACGCATGTTGGAAGGCGTTCGAGCATATCGGGCAGTTCAATCGCGACGCCAAGTTCTCCACGTGGCTGACCCGGATCGTGGTGAACCAGTGCCTGATGAAGCTTCGCCAGGCGCGCCGCGCCCGCTTCCTGTACCTCGACGACGTTCAGGTGGGCGAGGAGGTGCAGACGCTGGAACTGCCTGATACCACCGCAACGCCCGAAGTGGCCGTGGGACGCTCGGAAGTGGCGGAAGTGCTGCAAAAAGAGATCAACCGGATTCCGCCGCTGCTTCGCAATGTGTTTTTGCTGCGCGACGTCCAGCAGCTCGAGATGCCGGTAGTCGCCAAGAAGCTTGGGATCTCGGTGGCGGCGGCCAAAAGCCGGCTGTTGCGGGCCCGTCTGGAGTTACGGACGCGGATGGAGAAGCACTACGGCGCGCGCACGGGTGCGGCCACTCTACTGGCCTGATCGCTTTTGTTTCCATTACGTTACGGAGACCTACCCGCTTCGCGGTAGCGCAGATTTCTCTTGTGCGGCACGGCCATTCTGCTATGATGAGGGCAGATGTTCAAACCGCTTCCGCGAACGCGGAATCAGAGTGACCAGCCTGGCCGGAACGCGCGATGCTTCCGGACTCCTCTTCGGACCTGCAAACAACCCCGTTCTGGATGAAACTAAGCGTACATATCAGCCGAGGCATCGAATCCCTTTTCGGAACTCGCGATGAAAACATGCGCCTTCTCGAATCCGGGCTGGCGGTGAAAACGCGTCTTCTGAACGATTCGCTGGAAATCGAAGGCGAGGAACCGAACGTGATTCGGGCGGCCAGTATCCTGGAAGACTACGTCGCCCTGGTGGGCGAGGGTCACCAGTTCCGCAACGGCGACCTGAACAGCTACCTGCGGGTGGTCACGGGGGACGCGACGATCACGCTGCGGGGCCTGGTGGAAAGCGGGCGTCAGCGGACGTTCGGCAAGAAGGTGCTGGCGCCGAAGACGGTGAATCAGCGCCGTTATATCGACGCGATTGAAAAGAACGACCTGGTTTTCGGCATCGGCCCGGCGGGCACCGGAAAGACCTACCTTGCGGTGGCGATGGCGGTGGCGGCGCTGCTGAACAAGCGGGTGAGCCGCATCATTCTGACGCGTCCGGCGGTGGAAGCCGGAGAGCGGCTCGGGTTCCTGCCCGGCACGCTGCAGGAGAAGGTGGATCCGTATCTTCGCCCGCTGTACGACGCGCTGTACGACATGATCGACGTGGAGCGCGTGGAGAAGCTGCTGGAGAAGAACGTGATCGAGGTGGCCCCGCTGGCCTTCATGCGCGGGCGCACGCTGAACGACAGTTTCATCATCCTGGATGAGGCGCAGAACACCAGCGCGGAACAGATGAAGATGGTGCTGACGCGCACCGGATTCAATTCCAAGATGGTGGTGACGGGCGACCTGACGCAGATCGACATTCCGAGCGCCCAGCGGAGCGGCTTACTGGAAGTCACCGAGGTTCTGAAGAACATCGAGGGGATCGCGTTTGTCGCATTCGACGACAAGGATGTTGTCCGTCACAACCTGGTTCAGAAGATCGTGCGGGCGTACGAGCGCTACAACGATCTGATCGGCGCCAACCGGCAGATGTCGCTGAGACTGAACGAGCCAACCCCGGAAGCGCCGCCGGCCGCCGCCGGCGCGAATCCCGGACCGGAGAGCGCTCCGGCAGCCTAGCCCGTTATGGAACCCGGCAGTAGTCTGATCGTAAGGTCGGCCCCCCGCACATTGAAACGGCGTCCGCTGCGAACCTTCGCGCGATTGCTGGAAAGCCGCGTCGCCAAGGGCCGGCCGTTCACCTGCGTGCTGGACGGCGATGAAGAGCTGCGACGGCTGAACCGGCAGTTCCGGGGCAAGGACTATGCCACGGACGTGCTTTCGTTTCCTGGGGACGGGAGCGAACTGGGGGAGATCGCGATCTCAGTGGATCGCGCTCGCGAGCAGGCGCGGGAGTACGGCCACAGCGTGGACGCGGAGTTGCGTATCCTTATGCTGCACGGCGTGCTGCACCTGACGGGAATGGATCACGAACGGGATCGCGGGGAGATGTCGCGGGCCGAGCGCCGCTGGCGGCGCGAGTTCGGTTTGCCGGCGGGGCTGATCGAGAGGGCCTCATGCTGATTTCCCTGATCGTCGCGGCCGCGGCGCTGGCCGTGCTGATGACCCTCGCCGCGTGCGTGCAGACGTTGTACCTGGAATCCATGCGGCTGCTGGCGCGGGAAACCGCTTCGCTGACGTATTTCAAGGAGCACGTTCAGGACCGGCTGGGCCGCTCCGCCGAGCAGGGGGCCCTGGTCTTTTCCTTCCTGAAGCACACCGCGATGATCCTGCTGACGGTGGCGAGTTTCGCCATCGCGATGCGCAGCGGCAATGTGGGGGAAGCAGCGCTGGCGGCGGCGCTGACCGGGATGTTCACGCTGGTGATGCTCGGCTACCTGTTTCCGCAGATCGTTTACCGCCGCGGATCCGGGCGCTGGCTGACGCCGATGGTCCCCCTTCTCAGGCTTCTGATCGTACTGGTGAAGCCGGTTACGGGGCTGCTGAACTTCCTGCATTCGCTGTTCGACCTGGCCAAGCCGGCGGAGGCAGTGGACGAGCCGGCCTCGCCCAGCGAACACATCGAAGCGCTGATCTCGGCGGGCGAGGAAGAAGGCATCCTGGAGGAAACCGACAAGCGCCTGATTCAATCCGTTGTCGAGTTCGGAGACAAGACGGTGCGGGAGGTGATGACGCCGCGCCCGCGCATCGTCGCCATCGATCAGGAAAGCTCGCTCGAGGATCTGCGCCAGCTCCTGATTCACGAGCAGTACTCGCGAATCCCGGTTTATCAGGGTTCGATCGACAACATCACCGGGTTTGTTCACGTGCGGGACATGTTCGAGCTGGACGAGCAGGACCGGGCCACCAAGAAGCTCCTCGACGTGAAGCGTCCCATCCGGCTGGTGCCCGAAACGAAGGCGGTACACGACCTGATGCGGGAGATGCAGCAATCCGGCGCGCACATGGCGGTGGTGATCGACGAGTACGGCAATACGGCGGGCCTGGTGACCATGGAAGACATGGTGGAGGTGATCGTGGGCGAGATCCACGACGAGCATGAACCCGATCGCGACGTGCACGCCGAGCCTGACGGCAGCTTCGTGGTGGCCGGCAGCTTCGACGTCGACCGCTTGACGGAATTGCTGGATTTCCGCCCTCCCGAGGGCACCGAATCCACGACCATCGGCGGCCTGGTGGCCGAATGGATGGGACACGTCCCGGCGGCGGGTGAATCCACCGAACGCGACGGGTTGCGCTTCAAGGTCCTGGCGGGGAGCGACCTGCGCGTGGACCTGGTGCAGATCTCGAAGGTTGAGGCTCATGCCTGAAAACAAGCACCGCTCCGGTTTGGTTTCGATTCTGGGGCGGCCGAACGCGGGTAAGTCGACGCTGTTGAATGCGTTCGTGGGCCAGAAGGTCGCCATCGTGTCGAACAAGCCTCAGACCACGCGTACCGCGATCCAGGGCGTGGTGACGCTGGACAACGCGCAAATCGTGTTCGTCGACACGCCAGGCATTCACAAGACGGATTCGCTGATGAACAAGCGCATGATGGAGGATGTCCGGACGGCGCTGGAGGATCGCGACGTGCTCCTGTTCGTGCATGACGCGTCACACGGTTTCGGCGAGTCCGATGAGCATGCCATCGCGCTGTTGAAGCGGGTGGAAACGCCGGCCATCGCGGTATTGAACAAAGCCGATCTGCTCAGCGACAAGGTGCTGATGCTGCCGAGAATCGAGCGGCTGCGGAAGTGCCACGAATTCGCCGCTTTTGTGCCCATTTCGGCCTCTCGCGCCGACGGGCTGGACGTGCTGCTGGCGGAGATCGTAAAGCATCTGCCGGAGGGTCCGCGATACTTTCCGCCGGACCATGTAACGGACCAGCCGGAGCGTTTTCTCGCGGCGGAGCTGATTCGCGAGCAGGCGCTGCGCAAAACGCGGCAGGAAGTGCCGCATTCGGTGGCGGTTCTGATCGAGGGCTGGGAGGAGGAGCCGAAGATCACCCGCATCGCGGCCACGATCTACGTGGAGCGGCAGGGGCAAAAGGCGATTCTGATCGGGGCCAAGGGCGCGATGTTGAAGGAAATCGGGACGGAAGCGCGGCAGGAGATCGAGAGCATGCTGGGCCAGAAAGTATTCTTGAAACTGTTCGTGAAAGTGAAGGAAAACTGGCGGGAGGATCCGCAATTCTTGGCCGAGTCCGATTGGCGGAGCCTGTCGGGAGGGTGAGTCACGCCGCGAGCGGCGCCCGATTCCCTTCCCTATCAAACGTTTCCGCAAAATGCTGGATGCCGGCCGGGCGGGACGCGTGCTAGATTCCGGTCGGGATGAAAAAGCAGGAGATCGCCCACAATCTAGCCGCTCAGGCCGGCATTTCGCAGGGAGAAGCAGCCGATCAGGTGGACCGCCTCATGCACCGAATCGCGGCGCAGATTCGGGCGGGAAAGCCGGTCCGCATTCCGGGTTTGGGAAAGGTCTCACCTCCTCCGGCGGTGCGGAAATGAAAGGGGAGTTGCGAGCGGGCAGGCTGCTGAGACGCTACCTGGAATCGGGGCAGCCGGTGGAGATCGAGGGCGTGGGCAGCATGCGCCTGGGAGACGGGGATCGCATCCTGTTTCGCGCGCCGGCTGAGCCTCGGGTGTTCCTCGGTTACGTGGAAGAGGACTTGGAACCCGTGCGCCGCCTCTGCGACGCGCTGCGCCGCGGCGGGTTCGCTCCCTGGCTCGACAAAGAGCAACTGCTGCCGGGCCAGAATTGGCCGCGCGCGATCGAGCGAGCGCTGGACCTGTCGGATTTCTTTCTGGGGTGCTTCTCGGCGAGATCCGTGGTGAAGCGAGGGCAGTTTCAGGCGGAGCTGCGGTGGGCGCTGGACTGCGCGTCGCGCATGCCGCTGGAGGAGACGTTCATCATCCCGGTCCGCCTGGAGAACTGCGAGATCCCACGGCCGATCCGTTCCCGGCTGCAGTACGTGGATCTGTTCCCCGATTTCGACCGGGGCGTCGCGCGCGTGGTGAAGGCCATTCGCAAGGCGATGGCCGGGCGCTGCCTGAAGCAGCTTGCGGAAAGCACGTGAGTTCTCGATCGGCGCCAGGGCTCCAGAGCCGTCCGGACCGCTTTTCGATCCGCCGTGGAAATGGAGGCAGCCGCGTTTGGCCCGGGCGACGAAACATCCCAACGGATTCATACGAAAGGCACTTACGGCAGACCTGACGATCGGATCGGCCGCCAGGAAAGTTTACTTGGAGGGGAGGCTGGCCATCTTCTTGCGGATTTCAGAAGCGTTGCGGGCCTCGGGCGCCACTTCAAGGTATTTGCGGTACGCTTCGCGGGCGGCCGCGAACTCCTTGCGCCGTTCTTCGGCTTCAGCGAGCTTCAGGAACGCCTCCGGCCAAGTGGGATTCCAACGAGTTGCCTCCGCGTAGCGCAGGGCAGCCGCCTTGTAGCTGCCTTTCTTCATGTAGAAGTTGCCCGCCGAGAACTCCTTTTGAGCCTGGAGAGGGTTGAATTCGTAGATCTTTTCCTTCAAGGCCTCGTCCTCTTCGGGAGGTTCGACCTGTTGAGGCACTGGCTTGGCGGGAGGCTTCTCCTGCGGCAACGCAACCGCGGAAGCCAGCATCCAAAGAAGAAGAAACCGCGTCACGCTTTCATTATGACGCTCGCCACCGGGTGCGTGTCACAATAAATCGAAACCCAAGCCTGCCGCCTTGTCCGTATGGATCTTCGGGAAAAAGCCGCCGCTTTGCCGCTGTTGCCGGGCGTGTACCTGTACAAGGACGCGGAAGGCGCGGTGTTGTATGTCGGGAAGGCGAAGAACCTGCGAAGCCGGGTGCGGAGCTACTTCAATGACGACCGGCTGGCGGACGCCAAGACGGGATCGCTGATCCGCGAGGCGAGCGACATCGACTTCATTCAGGTCGACAATGAGAAGGAGGCGCTGGCGCTCGAGAACAACCTGATCAAGCAGTGGAAGCCGCGCTTCAACATTCTGCTGCGCGACGACAAGACCTATCCGTACATCCGGATGACGGGCGAGAAGTACCCGCGCGTGCACGTGACCAGGCGGCTGCGCAAGGACGGATCGAGCTACTACGGCCCGTATTTTCCGGGCAACCTGGCGCACCGCCTGGTGCACCTGATTCACCGCTACTTCAAAGTGCCATCCTGCAAGATCGACTTCAACCGGAAGCATACGCACCCGTGCCTGGAGTTCCATATCCATCGCTGCTGGGGGCCGTGTGTGAGCGGGCTGACCACGGACGAGCAGTACGCCAAGGCGGTGGAGAATGTCCGGATGTTCTTGGAAGGCCGCACGCGGGAGCTGATCCGGGATCTGCGGGCTCGCATGGAAGAGGCTGCCAGCAACACGCGGTTCGAGGAAGCCGCCTCCCTGCGGGACCTGATCGCGACGGTAGAGGAACTGGATCAGAAACAGAAGATGGCCGCCGCCGAGGATAACAACACCGACATCTTCGCCTATCATGCCGAGCCTCCCTTCGTGGCCGTGAATCTCTTTCACCTGCGGCGGGGACACATCGTGGACCGGCGCGAGTTTTTTTTCGAGGATCAGCAGGAATGGGACCCGCGGGAGTTCTTTTCCGCGCTGGTGAAGCAGGTGTACCTTGACGAGAAGTACATCCCGGCGCTGATTCATACCCCGGCGGACTTCGAAGATCGCGAGGCGCTGGAAGAACTTCTGAGCGAGCGGCGCGGCCGCAGGGTGGAGATCCACACGCCGCAACGCGGTCAAAAGAAGGCGATGCTGGACCTGGCGGGGACCAACGCGAAGCACAGCTTCGAACAGCGCTTCCGCGTGTTGAAACCCTCCTCCCAAGCCATTCAGGAAGCGCTGCGCGATGCGCTGAACCTGGAGACCGCGCCGAAGCGGATCGAGTGTTTCGACATCTCCCACATTCAGGGCACGGACAAGGTGGCGAGCATGGTGGTTTGGGAAGGCGGGCGGATGAAGAAGGCCGACTACCGCAAGTTCGTGATCCGCACCGTGGAGGGGAACGACGACTTTGCGTCGATGCGGGAAGTGATCACCCGGCGGTATGGACGCCTGAAGCAGGAAGGCTCGCCGATGCCGGGGCTGGTGCTGGTGGACGGCGGGCTGGGACAGCTACACGCGGCGGCGGAGGCGCTGGAAGCGTTAGGGATGACCAACCAGCCGCTGGCGTCCATCGCCAAGCGCGAGGAATGGATCTACGTGTACGGGCAGGAAGATGAGCCCGTGATTCTGGATAAGTTCTCGCCGGTGCTGCACCTGGCGCAGCAGGTGCGGGACGAGGCCCATCGCTTCGCGGTGACGTTCCACCGCACGCGCCGCAACGCCTCGCGGATGACGAGCGAGTTGAGCGAGGTGCCCGGCGTCGGCGAGCGCTCGGTGCAAAAGCTGCTGAAGCATTTCGGCAGCCTGGAGCGAGTGAAGGGCGCCACTGAAAGCGAGCTGATCGAGGTGGCGGGTCGCGCGGCAGCTCGCCGGATTCGGGACCATTTCGCCAAGCCCCTGTTTCCGATTGTGGATTGAAGCGGCGCCGTACCGCGTTTGCGGGACGCGGCGTCCCGATGGTTAGCCCTACGCTGGACCATGCGAATCGACCCGGTTACCCAGCAGTTCCTGAGTGAGGTGGCAGCGAAGGGCGGACCGCCGCTGCATGAATTGACGGCGGCGCAGGCTCGGGATCTCCTGGAGAATGCGCAGCGCGATCGCGATCCGGAGGTTGACGCCGAAACGGTCAAGGTACACGGCGGCCCGCACTTGCGGCTGGTGCGTCCGGCGGGCGACAGCTCCGCGACGCCGGTGGTGTTGTACTGTCACGGCGGCGGCTGGATGCTGGGCAGCTTCGGGACACACCAGCGGCTGGCCCGCACGCTGGCCGACGCCGCGGGCGCGACGGTGGTCTTCATCGAGTATGATCGCACGCCGGAGAAGGGCTTCCCGCACCAGATCGAGCAAACGTATGAAGCTGCACTTTACGTCGCGGGACACGCGGCGGAGTTGAAGGTGGATGGGACGCGAATGGCGATTGCCGGCGACAGCGCGGGAGGCAACATGGCCGCGGTGGTCGGGATGATGGCGCAGCAGCGGGGCGGCCCGCGGCTGCTGAGCCAGGTGCTGTTTTATCCGGTGACGGACGCGGCGATGGACACCGCGTCCTACCAGGAATTCGAGAACGGACCCTGGCTGACCCGCGCGTCGATGAAGTGGTTCTGGGACGCTTACACGCCGCCGGGGAACCGCGACTCCTGGATGGTGAGCCCGCTGCGGGCCGATTCCGACGTGCTGCGCGGCCTGCCCGCGGCAACGGTGATCACGGCGGAAAACGACGTCCTGCGCGACGAAGGAGAACGGTACGCCGAGCGGCTGAGCGAAGCCGGTGTTCCGGTGGTGGCGGTCCGGTTCCTCGGGACGATGCATGATTTTGTCCTGCTGGACGCGCTGTCGGATACGCCAGCGGCGCGAGCGGCGATCGACGTGGCGGCGCGGGAATTGCGCCGCGCGTTTTCCGGGGAGTTACTTGCCTTCCAGAATGAAAGTGGGGGCGAGGCCGGTTACCGTGGAGAAGCCGCCTGACGGAGCGGACAACCAGGTGGAAGCGCCATGAACCTTGCCGAGGAACGAGTGCGGATGCACGTCGATTCCCAGCTCCTTGTACTCCAGATGTCCCCATTGATACAGCGGGAACACGGAGCGGTGCGTCTCGACCATCTCCTGGACGACGTAAGGCGAACGCATGGCCTGGCGCAGCGCCCGTTCCCAGGCGGTGTCGTCCATGTCCGGACCGCGGAAAACGGGTAGCTCGCCCGTATCGTCGTTGGGCTTCATCACCAGCTTTTCCCGATTCCTGAGTATGTAATCCGGAAGGTCGATCGATTCATCGCCATGGGTGGTTTTGGCGGCGGTCACCAGGCGAGTCCAGGGAATGAACTCGCGGATGGCCTTCTTCTCCGCCGCGGGAAATTGAGCAGTGATCGCGGAATCGGTCAACAGGTCGAACATCGCCTTTTTCTGCGCCAGCTCGGAGCGGAAGCTGTTGACGATGCAAACGGCGCGATCCTTGTAGGCGCGAACCAGGGCGTGGCTCAGATCGTAGCGGACCAGGAATTCCTGTACCTTCAGCTTGCGGTAAATCAGGTCAATGGTGAAGTCGCCGTGGCGGAGGACCCCGTTGCGATACTCCAACTGTTCCGGCGATACGATCTGAGTGGGGCAGCCGTTTTCGGTGAAGAATCTCGCCAGCGCGGCAAACTCGCTTACGTTCGTCTTCTGGAAAGGCGCGCGGAACTCCAAAATCGCGATGTGCGGCTTTTCCTTCTTGTGGCCGAAGTCCCGATAGGACTTCAGCATCGCCTGCAGCAGATATTTCAAACTACCCAGCTTGCTCAGCTTGTACTTCTTCCGGAACTCGCGAACGGGAGGAGTTTCGTAGAACAGGTCGGCGATGGCTTCGCCGTAGATGACACCAGCGGGCGTTTCGGCGGTGTGCTCCACAAAGCGCAACGTGCCGTTGTTCAGGTGCGTATCGAGCAGCGAGGTGACGAACGGATAGGAATAGCCGGGGTCCAGCGCCGCGAGCATTTTCTCGGCGGGGAGCAATTGCATACGGGTCATCAACTGCGGCGCCTGGAGGACCATTTTTTCCATGCGGCTGATGGCGGCGTGCAGCGACTCGGCGGCCTTCACGAGGTTGTCGTACTGGCGGCGGGAAAGGAAGTGCGGACGCAACACGGGCGACACCATGCGGCCGCCGCCGGTCAGGCTGGACCCCTTGATCTGGGACTCCAACTCCGCCGCCCAGGCGAGGTCACGATAGTCGCCGGATTCGATCAGCTTGTGGTAGCGGGCAATCGCCTCGCCCAACTGCGTCATTGCTTGATTGGTCTTTCTAGAGGCCAGTATCGCACGCGGACCCAGAGAAGTGAAGTACGGCGTCCGCGTGCCCGCCCTTTAAGCGATTGAAAACAATGGTTTTATTGGGCTCAAAAAAGGCGTTTCCCGCGACCCTCCAAGAAGTGGCATAATACGCCACCATGCGGGATTTGTGTCCGGAGGGGCAATCGCCTGCCGCGGCGCGGGAAACTGTACCACATCCTTGATCCTGTTTCCAAGGGCGGCGCCCGCCCTCAAAGCCGCTCCGCATCAGTTTGAGCCGCAAACGGCGCACTTCGACACAAAAGACTCGGGAATGGGGCCGGGCGTGGGATAATTCAGGTTTATACCCCATGTCCGAACAGCAGCCTAGCAAGGCCGCGCCGAAGCCAGCGGCTGTGATGGAATCGCAGCCTTGGGCGGGCGAACTACCGGAGAACCTGAGAACGCAGTTTTCCGAAGACGTTCCGGAGACGTCTCAGTATGCGGGGCAGCCCTACGTAGTCTGCAAGCCGGATGCCGCGGTCGCGGTGCTGCGGTACCTGAAAGAGCGCGAGCAATTCGACGCGCTGGTGGACATCACGGCGGTGGACTACCCATCCCGGGAAGCCCGGTTTGAACTGATCTACATCGTTTACAGCCATGCCCGGAACCAGCGGCTAAGGGTGAAGACGAGCATTGGAGCGGCGTCGCGCCCGCGGACCTTGACCGCGGTGTTCACGGGCGCAAACTGGCTGGAACGGGAGGTCTACGACATGTTCGGCATCGTGTTCGACGGCCATCCGGGACTGCACCGCATCCTGCTTCCGGAGGAATGGACCGGATTTCCGCTGCGCAAGGACTCTTCGATCCTGGGCATGGATCAGGCCTGGGTGAAGGACAACCTGGGGATCGAGAGCGGGCAGTAGAGGCGATGGCCGACACCTTTCTAGACGCGCAGGAACTGGTTCTCAACATGGGACCGCAGCATCCCTCCACGCACGGCGTGCTGCGGGTGATCCTGAAACTGGACGGCGAGAAGGTGCTCGGCACGGAGTGCGTCATCGGGTATCTGCATCGCGGCGTGGAGAAGATCGCGGAGCACCGGACATACGCGCAGTTCGCACCGTATGTCGACCGGATGGACTACATCTCGGCGGTATCGAACGGGCTCGGATACTGCCTTGCGGTGGAGAAGCTGCTGAACGCGGAAGCGCCGCCGCGGGCGCGGGCGGTGCGGGTGATTCTGACGGAGTTGAACCGGATCGCCAGCCACCTTTTGTGGCTGGGCACGCACGCGCTGGACATCGGCGCGATCACTCCGCTGTTCTACACCTTTCGCGAAAGGGAAGAGATCCTGGCGATTTTCGAGAACTACTGCGGGGCCCGCCTGACCACGCACGCATTCCGCATCGGCGGACTGCAGTACGAGACATACAGCGGATTCGAGGAGCAGGTGAAGCGCTTCTGCGACACCTTCCCGGCTCACGTGGACGAGTATGAAACGCTGCTGACCGGCAATCCCATCTGGCGGGACCGCCTGATCGGCGTGGGCTTGTTGACCGCGGAGCAGTGCAAGGATTACGGCGTCACTGGACCGGTGCTGCGCGCGGCGGGCGTAGCGTGGGATTTGCGCAAGGCGCAGCCGTACTCCGGATACGAGCAGTACGAATTCGAGGTCCCGACACGGAGCGGCGGCGATACTTACGACCGTTACCTGGTACGCATCGAGGAGATGCGGCAGAGCGTGCGAATTATCCGGCAGGCGGTGGAGCGGATTCCGGAAGGCGCCATCATGGCCAAGGGCATGAAGGTGATCAAGCCTCCGGTTGGCGAGGCTTACGTTTCCATCGAAGCCCCCAAGGGGGAACTGGGATATTTCATCGTCAGCGACGGCAGCATTCATCCGTACCGGGTGCGGGTCCGGCCGCCATCGTTTCTAAACCTGCAGGCCCTGGAAGTGATGGCGAAGGGTTCGCTGGTGGCGGACGTGGTGGCGATTATCGGGACGATCGACATCGTATTGGGAGAGGTGGATCGCTGATGCCGGAGTGGCTCCGCCGTTTTCTTCTGATCGACCTGATCCAGGGCATGCTGGTCACTTTCCGGACGCAGCATCCGAAGTACATCAACACGGAGCAATACCCGGAGGAGCGTCCGCGCGTGGCGGAGCGCTATCGCGGAGCCCCCCGGCTGAACATCAATCCGGAAAACGGCGAGACGCTATGCATCGCTTGCGATTTGTGCGCGATCGCCTGTCCGGAGAACCTGATCGTGGTGGGCAGCGTACGCAATCCAGAGACGCGCCGCAAGGAGCTGACCACGTTCACCTATGACCTGTCACGATGCATGTTCTGCGGCTTGTGCGAGGACGCCTGTCCGGTGGACGCGCTGGAATTGACGCAGGATTTCGAGCTGGCCAGCTTCACGCGCGAGGGCCAGATCTGGGACCGGCAGATGCTGGAGGAGGGGCCGCGGCCTTCGCCTTACCGCTGATGCTGGATACGTTCTTCTTTTACGCCTTCGCACTGCTGACGGTGGCCGGCGCAGCGCTGGCGGTGACCATGCGCAGCGCCGTGCATTGCGCGGTCTGGCTGATCGCCAGCCTGCTGGGTACGGCGGGCCTGTTCCTGATGCAGCAGGCGGAGTTCCTGTTCGCCGCGCAGATCGTGCTGTACGTGGGCGGGATCATGGTGCTGTTCCTATTCGTCATCATGCTGGTGAACCTGGAGGCGGCAGCGCGGGAACGCCAAATGCGCAAGCGCTGGCCGATCGCGCTGGCGGGAGTGCTGCTGCTGGCGGCGGGACTGGCGCGCAGCCTGGAGGAAGGCATCCGGCTGCCGGCGCCGCGGCCGGCGCCGGAGGCCGCGGCGGGCAACGTTCAGCAGATCGCGACGGTTCTGTTCGGGGAATATCTGCTGCCGTTCGAGGTGGCGAGCGTGCTGCTGCTGGTGGCCATTGTCGGCGCGATCGTCATGGCGCAGCGGGAGGACGCGCGCTGATGCATCCGGTGACGCTGTACCATTACGTCGCGCTGAGCGCGATCCTGCTGGTGATCGGCGTCTTCGGCGTACTCACCCGGCGCAACCTGGTGGTGATTCTGATGTCGATCGAAATCATTCTCAACGCGGTCAACATCAACCTGGTCACGTTCTCCCGGCACTACCAGCATGTCACCGGGCAGGTCTTCGCGATCTTCATCATCGCCGTCGCGGTAGCGGAGGCCGCCGTGGGGCTGGGCATTCTGATCGCGTTGTTCCGCAACCAGGAGACGGTGCAAGCCGACGAGGTGAACCTGCTGAAATGGTGAGCTTCCTCGATCAGCTCCATTGGATTCCCTTGTTTCCACTGGCGGGAGCGGCGCTGCTGATGGTGTTCGGCCCGATGTTGGAGAAGCGCGCCCGCGCGCTGATCGGATTCATCGCTTGCGCCGCCGTTCTGTTATCGCTGCTGTGGTCCGCTGGAGCGGTTTTCGAACTGTCGCAAAGCGTGGAGCGCAGCTTCGAAGTTGTGAAGTTCCGGTGGGAGCCCGGGTTACAGTTCCGGCTGGCCGGCGGGGGATTGGCCCATCTGCGCGCCGACTGGGGCTTCCTGCTGGATCCGCTGTCGGCGGTGATGATCCTGGTGGTGACGGGCATCAGCTTCCTGATCCATGTCTACGCCACCGGCTACATGGCCTCCGCGGGCGGCTACTACCGCTTCTTCGGCTACCTGAATCTGTTCGTCTTTTTCATGCTGCTGCTGGTAATGGCGAACAACTACCTGTTGCTGTTCGCGGGATGGGAAGGCGTGGGCCTGGCCAGCTATCTACTGATCGGATTCTTTTTCGATCGCAAGGCGGCTGGAGACGCGGCCAACAAGGCGTTCCTGACGAATCGTATCGCCGATGCCGCGCTGATCCTGGGCATCCTGGCCATCTTTTTTACGCGCGGCAGCGTGCGGTTTCTGGATCTGGCGGCGGGACCCTGGGCCGCGACGATCGCCTTGCTGCTGCTCATCGGCGCAATGGGGAAGTCGGCACAATTCCCATTTCACGTCTGGCTGCCGGACGCGATGGAAGGCCCGACGCCGGTGTCCGCGCTGATTCACGCGGCGACGATGGTGACGGCGGGCGTGTACCTGATCGCCAGATCGAACCTGGTATTCACGGCGTCTCCCGATGTGGCGAATCTCGTGGCGTTGGTGGGCGCGATCTCGGCGATCTTCGCGGCGTCGGTCGCGCTGGCGCAGGACGATATCAAGCGGGTGCTCGCGTACTCCACCATCAGCCAGCTCGGGTTCATGTTCCTGGCGTTGGGCGTGGGGGCTTACTGGGTGGCCATTTTTCACCTGTTCACGCACGCGTTCTTCAAGGCGTTGTTGTTCCTCGGCGCGGGCAGCATCATTCATGCGCTTCATGGGGAACACGACTTGCACCGCATGGGGGGCCTGTTTCGCAAGATGCCGGTGACGCATGCCACGATGCTGATCGGCGCACTGGCCCTCGCGGGAGCGCCCGGGATGGCGGGGTTTTTCTCCAAGGATGAAATTCTGGCGCAACTTTACGGCACGGGATCGCCGGCGTTGTACCTGATCGGGATTCTCACTTCGCTGATGACGGCGTTTTACATGTGGCGGCTGATGCAGCTCGCCTTTTACGCCAAGCCGGCGCATGCGCGCGAGGTGCGCGAATCCCCGTTGTCGATGACCGGTCCGCTGGTCGTGCTGGCCGGAGGGAGCGTGATCGTGGGCTGGCTGGGACTTCCGGAGGCCTGGGCCGCGGGACCGCTTTTTCAGACTTTCCAGAACTGGCTGGAGCCGGCTCTGGGCCCGCACCAGGAAGTGAAGGCGGGATGGCTGGCGGGGGTCGCGGTGTTGGTGGCCGTTGCGGGCATCTGGCTGGCGTGGCGTTTCCATGATCGCAGGTGGCACGGCCCGCTCGCGAACCTGCTTCGCAATCATTGGTATGTCGATCAGCTCTATCACACGGTGATCGTGCGTGGCGTCGCGCACCGGGGCGGATATTACCTGGGCCATTTCGATCGCCTGGTGGTGGACGGGGGCGTGAACGGCGCGGCTGCGTTCACGCGCGGGCTGTCGCGCCTGTCCATGTTCTGGGATCGCTGGGTGATCGACGGGGCAGTGAGAGCGGTGGGGACGATGGCGAAGATGGGGTCGTTCCCGGTGCGCTTCGCGCAGAACGGCTCGGTTCAATCCTACGCGCTGGTGCTGATCGCGGGCCTGGTGGCGCTGCTGTGGTTCAGCTTCGGGAGGCCGGTATGAGCCATCTGTTGACCTGGGTTCTGTTCACTCCCCTGGCCGGAGCCGCGGTGCTGGTGATGATTCCGGGTCGCGCGCACGCTGCGCTGAAGCTGTGGGCCAACCTGATCGCCCTGGCCGGGTTTCTGATTTCGCTGCCGCTGGCGATGCGGTTCGATCGCGACGCGGCGGGCTTTCAGTTCGTGGAGCGCGCCATCTGGATACCGGCCATCGGGGCGTCCTATCACGTGGGCATCGACGGCATCAGCCTGCTGCTGGTGCTGCTTACAACGCTGATCGGATTCCTGGCCGTTCTGTCGTCCTGGAACTCGATTCGCGACAAGCTGAAGGAGTACTACGTTTTACTGCTGGTTCTGCAGACGGCGATGATCGGCGTGTTCGTGGCGCTCGATTTCTTCCTGTTCTACGTGTTCTGGGAAGTGGTGCTGGCGCCGATGTACTTCCTGATCGGCATCTGGGGCGGGCCGCGGCGGTTGTATGCCGCTCTGAAGCTGTTCCTGTATACGCTGGCGGGCAGCGTCCTGATGCTGCTGGGCCTTCTGACGCTGTACTTTCAGCATCAACAGCAGTTCGGGTTCTACACCTTCGACATCGGCGCGCTGATGGCGGTGCAGATGACGCCGGCCATGGAGCAGTGGGTGTTTTGGGCGCTGTTTCTGGGGTTCGCGATCAAAGTTCCGATGTTCCCGTTCCACACCTGGCTGCCGGACGCGCACGTGGAGGCGCCTACCGCCGGCTCAGTGATTCTGGCCGCGGTGATGCTCAAGATGGGTACGTATGGGTTCATCCGATTTTCTCTGCCGCTGCTGCCGAAAGCGTCGGTGAACCCCTGGATCGCGCAGACGCTGGCGGTGCTTTCCATCATCGCCATCTTGTACGGCGCGTTCGTCAGCCTGATGCAGCATGACTGGAAGAAACTGGTGGCGTACTCATCGGTGAGCCACCTGGGCTTCTGCACGCTGGGGATCTTCTCATTGAACCCGAACGGAATCGCGGGCAGCGTGCTGCAACAGGTGAATCACGGGATCTCCACCGGGCTGTTGTTTCTACTGGTGGGATTGATATATGAGCGGAGGCACACGAGGCAGATCGAGGATTTCGGCGGCGTCGCCTCCGTGATGCCCCGGTACGCCACGGTGTTCGCCGTGGCAATGCTCAGCTCCGCGGGATTGCCGCTGCTGAATGGCTTTATCGGCGAGTTTACGATCCTGGCGGGGGCATTCGAGGCAAACCGGACCTGGGCTGCTTTCGCGGTGTTCGGCATTGTGCTGGGCGCGGCGTACCTGCTGTGGCTGTACCAGCGGACCATGCTGGGCAAGCTGGTGCATGAGGAGAACCGCCACCTTCCCGACCTGACCCTGCGCGAGACGCTGACCATGGCGCCGCTGCTCGCGCTGGTGTTCTGGATCGGCGTGTATCCGAAGCCGCTGTTCGAGATTCTCGAGCGGCCGGTAAACCAGATCGTGGAGCGCGTGAAGCCTGGATATTTCGCGGACCGGCAGGCGGAGCTGCGATGAGCGGCTATTACACGTCCGCGGATCATTTCGCGCTGCTGCCGGCGCTGATGCTGGTCTTGTTCGGGTCAGCGATTCTGCTGCTCGAGTTTCTGATGCCGAAGGGCCCGGCGCGAACCCGCTGGCTGGTCGGCTTCACTCTGCTGGGTCTCGCTTCGGCCGCGATCGCGCTCCTCCGGCAGCATCAGGCGCTGTCCGCGCCGGGCAGCCGCATCGTCGCCTTCTCAGGTTCATTCACGATCGACAGCTTCTCCCTGTACTTCGACTGGCTGTTCCTGGCGGCCGCGGCGATCGTAACCCTGATCTCGTACCGCTACCTGGAGATCGAGGGCGAACATCGCGCCGAATACTACGGCCTGATCCTGCTCGCGTGTTCCGGCATGTTCTTTCTCGCCTCCGGAGCGGATCTGATCACGATGTTCCTCGGGCTGGAACTGATGGCCCTGAGCTTCTATGTGCTGGTGGGATTTCTGAAGCGCGAGCGCCGGTCAAATGAAGCGGCCATCAAGTACTTCTTGCTTGGAAGTTTTTCGAGCAGCCTGCTGGCGTACGGGTTTTCGCTGCTCTACGGACTAAGCGGTTCGACAAATCTGGAGGAAATCCGCCGCGCGATTTTCACCCGGGGCTCCCTGGACGCGATCACGGCGCTGGCCATGGCTACTATTCTGGCCGGCGTGCTGTTCAAGGTTTCCGCCGCTCCGTTCCACATGTGGGCGCCGGACGCCTATGCGGGGGCTCCCACCGCGGTGACCGCGTACCTGTCGGTTGCGTCCCAGGCGGCATCGTTCGCGCTGCTGCTGCGTCTCTTCAACGGACCTTTATCGCCGCTCGATCAGGAATGGCGTCCGCTGGTCGCCGGCGTCGCCGTGGCGACCCTGGTGATCGGGAACTTCGCCGCGCTGACCCAGGAGAACGTGAAGCGGCTAATCGCCTATAGCTCGGTTTCCCACGCGGGATATCTGCTGCTGGGCCTGGTCGCCGGCAACACGACCGGCTTACGCGGCATCGCGGTGTACCTGGCGATATACATGTTCGCGAACCTGGGCGTGCTAATGGTGCTGATCGCGATCCGAACACGCACCTCCGGAATGCTGGAAGAGGACCTGTCGGATTTGAACGGGCTCGGGGCGCGGCACCCTTTGTACGCGGCGGCGATGCTCGTGTTCCTGCTGTCGCTGGCGGGAATTCCGCCCACGGGCGGGTTTCTGGGCAAGTACTACATCTTCCTTTCCTTACTTGAGACCGGGCACGCCGTGCTGGCGGTGATCGCGGCCCTATACGTCGCGGTCAGCCTCTATTACTACTTCCGCATCGTGCGCGGGATGTACATGACGCAAGGCGAGCCGGGGCCGCTTGCTTCCAGCATCGGAATGAACGTTGCCGTGGCGATATCCGGGGTCGCGACGCTGCTGCTGGGCTTGTTCCCGGAACCGTTTCTGCGCTTCGCGGCGGGGGCGCTGGTGCGATAGCCATGCAGGAGCTGATCTCGCATCCGCTGTTCACGCCGCTATTGCTTACGGCGCTGATCGTCCTCGGCTTTCCGCTGGTCACCGGATACCTGGTGCACATCGAGCGCAAGATTCTGGCCGATATGCAGGCGCGCCTGGGTCCCATGCGCGCGGGTCCGCACGGCCTGCTGCAGCCGCTGGCCGACGCGCTGAAGCTGCTGCTGAAGGAAGACGTGGTGCCGGCGGGCGCGGACAAGGCGCTGTTCTGGATGGCCCCGCTGATCGCCGCCTTCACCGGCCTCACCGCGATCGCGCTACTGCCCTTCGGCGAGCGGCTGTACGTCGCCGACATGAACGTCGGACTGCTGATCATCAGCGCTCTGGGCGCCGTCGGCGTGCTCGGGATGACGCTGGGCGGCTGGGCCTCGAACAGCCACTACTCGCTGCTGGGATCGCTGCGCGGCGCGGCGCAACTGGTGAGTTACGAAGTCGCGGTGACGCTGGCCATGCTCGCGCCGGTGATGTCGGCAAGCTCGCTGAGCATGGTGGAGATCGTGCGGGCGCAACAACGCCGCGGCGTGTGGTTCGTCTTCGACAACTATGGCCTGATGATTGTGACTTTCGGAATCTTTCTGATTGCGGCGGTGGCCGAGACGAATCGGGCGCCGTTCGATCTTCCGGAAGCCGAGTCCGAGCTGGTGGCGGGGTTTCACACCGAGTACAGCGGATTTCGCTGGGCGCTGTTCATGCTCGGCGAATACGCGCACGCCTTCGTGATTTGCGGCGTCACCGTGGTGCTCTTTTTCGGCGGATGGCTGCGCCCGTTCCCGAACGTGGCGTGGCTGGAGCTCCCGCTGAACTTCGCGTTCCCGGTGTTGCTGATTGGCGGCTCCGGCGCCGCCACGCTGATGCTTGTCAGGAAGGTGCGCCGGCCCTGGCAGAGGGTGTTCCTGACAGCAGTGGCGGCGGCGCTGGTCAGCGCTGGCCTGATCTTCCTAGTCCCCGCCGTCAACCATGTTCTAATTGCGCCATTTTGGTTCTTCCTGAAACTCGGCTTGGTTCTCTATCTTCTTTTCTGGTTACGGGGTACGCTCCCCCGTCTGCGGTATGACCAGTTGATGAACCTCGGCTGGAAGCGCCTGATCCCGCTGGCGTTGCTAATGCTGTTCTTAAATGCAATTGCCGGGCTACTCGCTGCGTGACGGAATTCCAATTTCCAAAGACCGTTTCCCGAAATCGAGAGGGGCTCTGTTGATTCGCACCGGGAATCCGCATTCTGCCCCGCGGTACTGCGTCCGGCCACTGGCACTTCGCGTGCTTCGATAGTCCGAAGGTTCCACCGGAGCGCGCGAGCAGTCCGGCCGGGACTATCGCTTTGGGAGACAACATATGGCTCGAAAAACAATTTGGATTTTGGCAATCCTGGCTTGTCTAAGCACCAGCCTGTTTGCGCAGATCACCGGCGACATTTTCGTGACCGTAACGGATCGCAGCGGCGCTGTGATTCCGAACGCGACGGTTACGCTACGCAATCTGGAAACGGGGGCGAGCCGCACGCTGACGACGTCCGGCGACGGCTCCGTGCGCTTCACGCTGTTGAATACGGGACGCTATGAAGTGCAGGCGGAAGCCGGCGGCTTCGGCGGCGCAAAGACGCAGACGACGGTCAGTTCCGGCCAGGTGCAGGAATTGAAGTTCGGACTGGAAGTCGCCACCACCCGGCAGGAAGTAGTGGTGACGGATTCCGCGGTTCAGATCAACACGGTGAACGCGCAGTTGGCGACCACCACGACGACCAAGGAAGTGGGGAATCTGCCCCTGAACACGGCGACGGCCGGCATTCTGGCGCTCGCGCAGACGGCGCCGGGCGTCTCGCCTTTCCCGCCGCAGGACAACAATGGATTTCAAGGCTTCGGCAACTTCAACGTGAATGGCGGCCGCGGACGCGGCAACAACATCACGCTGGACAACGCCACCGCCACCGACGTCAGCATCAGCGGCTCGGTGGGTCTGGGCACGGTGCCGCTTGACGGTATTCAGGAAGTCAACTTCATCACCAACAACTTCTCGGCGGAGTTCGGGCGCAACGCGAACTCGCAGTTCCAGATCATCACCAAGAGCGGCAGCAATGAGTTTCACGGCTCCGTGTTTGAGTTTTTCCGGAACGACAAGCTGAACGCGCGCGACTACTTCGATCGCACCGGCAAGGCGACCATCACCCGCGACAACCGCTTCGGGACCGCTCTTGGCGGACGTCTCATCAAGGACAAGCTGTTCTGGTTCGGAACGGGCGAATGGAACTACATCCGCGGGGCGGGCGGGACGCGAATCGCCACCGTTCCGACACCGTCGCAGGTTGCCAGCATCACGGACCCGACATCGCGCCGGCTGTGGGATGCTTCCAACGGCGTTTCCTCACCGAGCGGCACGGTCAGCAACCAGGCGCCGAACTTCACCGATTCCTGGGCGTATTCGGCCAAGATCAACTGGAACATCTCCGAGAAGGACAGCTTCTTCGGCCGCATTGGCCAGAACGACACCGCGGGCACCAACACGGGGCTGACGTTTGTGAGTTCCAACCTGCTTGGTAACGGCGCGCTGCTGGCGGGCCGCGACACCAATGCCACCGCGTCCTATACGCGGACCTTCACTCCGCGCATGGTGTACAACTTGCTCGCGTCCTACGGCCGCAGCACGCCGGACTTCGCGCCTTCCGCGTCGAACCTGCAGCCTTATATCAACTTCCTGGATGCCACCGCTGACCTGAACACCTGGACCGGCGGACCGCAGGGCCGCACGCAGAATACCTATCAGTACCTGAACACGGTCACCTACACCTTGGGAACGCACACCTTCAAGGGCGGATATGAATTCAACCGGATTCAGGCCAACAGCTATTTCGAAGCGGTCACGCGCGGCCAGTACAACTTCGCCAATTTCGCGGCGTTCGCCGCGGGCACGCCCACCAGCTACTCGCAGCGGTTCGGAAACTCGGTCCGAGGCAATCGCGTGTCGAGTCACTTCGCCTTCTTCCAGGATGACTGGCGGGTGAGCCGCACGATGACCCTCAACCTCGGCCTCCGTTTCGAGGGCAATCTCGGCGCGACCGAGGTTAACGGCATCCTGTCGAACCTGAACCTCAACAGCACGGCTGCCATGGGCGGCGCGGGAACGGGCCCGTTGGGAGCGTTCGAGCCGGTCCAACGCGCCTCCAGAAATCAGTACAATTGGGCGCCTCGCGTCGGGTTGTCCTGGAATCCCGGCGGCGGCAAGTGGGCCATTCGCACGGGCTACGGTCTGGCCTATGACTTCGCCTTCCTGAACCCGATCACCAACCTGCGCTTCGCGCCACCCTTCATGTACCTGCTGACCGAGAGTGCGTTCCAAGGCGCGAATTCGTACGCGGCGCTGGCGAGCTACTCCGCTCCCTTCCAAGCCTCGGGTCAGGGGCTTGTGGGAAGCTTCGGCACGGCCATCCGCAACTTCGGCTCCGTGGCCGCGGTGGATCAGAATCTCCGCAATCCCCAGATCCACCAGTGGAACTTCACGGTGGAGCGCGACCTGGCGGGCATCGTGATGCGCGCGGGCTACGTCGGGACCAAGTCCAACTACCTGCAGCTTACCCGGACTCCCAACAACGTTCCGTCCAGCCAGATTCCCGTGTCCAATTCCCCCGCGGAGGAGCAGGCCAACCTGGCGCGCTACCTGGCCATCCAGGCCGGCGCCAACCCGGGTCCAGGGACGCCCACAAACCGCCTGGATCCCCGCTTCGGCTACATGACCCTGGTGGAGTCCGGCGCCAACGCCAACTTCCACTCCTTCCAATTCAGCGCGCAGAAGCGCTTCGCCAAGGGCTTCACTTTCAACGCAGCCTACACCTGGTCCAAGTCGATTGACAACGCGTCGGACGCGCTGGGCATCCTGATCAATGACGTTCAGGTGGCCCAGAATCCCGACAACTGGCGCGAGAATCGCGCGGTGTCGGCGCACGACATGCCGCATCGCTTCGTGCTCAGCCATGTCTGGGATCTGCCGTTCTTCAAGACCAGCAATAACGGCTTCTTGAAGCACACCCTGGGCGGCTGGCAGTTCTCCGGCATTTTCCAGGTGAACTCGGGCCTGCCGCAGAACGTCATCACCGGGCAACGCCTCGGATTGCTTGACACTTCGCTCCGGGTGAACAATCCCGTGGCGAATCATACGATCCGTCCGAACGTCAGCGGACCGCTGAACTTCCAGTTCCGCCCCGATCCGGGCGCCGGCGCCAACAATCCGAACCTGGCCGCGAACTCGGGGATGACCTTCCCGCTGCTCGGACAGTTCGGCAACATGGGCCGCAACGTTCTCCGGCAGAACGGAATGACCTTGTTCGACTGGACCGTCGGCAAGGAATTCCGCCTCACGGAGCGCTATCGCTTCCAGCTTCAGGGCCAGATCTTCAACGTGTTCAACAACACGTCGTTCACTCTGCCCGGAGCCCTGCTGAACACGCCGGCGAACTTCGGCTACTACCAGGCCACCAACACGCTATCGCGCAACATCCAGATCAACGCGCGGTTCCTGTGGTAAGGGTCTGATCCATTCACCGATGGCAACCAAGGCCGGGCTTCGCGCCCGGCCTTTCTCTTTCCCACCGGCCATCTTTCACTTGACAGTTCCACTACGCAGCGGGCCGGTTCCGCCGGGCCAGATGCTACTCTAGCCGGAAAGGACCTACAGGATACCCATGCGAGAAGCTGTTGTTGTCACCAGCGCGCGAACCGCGCTTACGAAGTCCCACCGGGGGTCATTCAACATCACGCGCCCCGACGATCTGGCGGCGCACTGCATTCGGGAAGTGCTGCGGCGCACGCCGCAACTGGACCCCGCCGAGATCCACGACGTGATCCTGGGCTGCGGGCAGCCCCACGGCGCGCAGGGAAGCAACGTCGCGCGCGTGGCGGCGATGCTTGCCGGGCTGCCGACCTCGGTTCCGGGCACCACAGTGAACCGCTTTTGCTCCTCGGGCCTGCAGTCGGTGGCGATGGCGGCGCACCACATCCTGGTGGAGGGCGCTGACGCCGCCATCGGCGGCGGCGTGGAGAGCATCACCATGATGGTGCGCGATTCCGATCCCAATCCCATATTGAAGGAGAAGCTGCCCGGCATCTACATGGTGATGGGCGACACCGCGGAAGTTGTCGCCAAACGCTACAACGTGTCCCGCGAGGCTCAGGACGAGTATTCTCTGGAGAGCCAGAAGCGGACCGCACGCGCCCAGCAGGAAGGTTTCTTCCAGGATGAGATCGCGCCCCTCAAGGTGACGCGCGCGATCCTGGACAAGAAAACGGGCGAAAAAATCGGCACGGAGGAAGTCTGCGCCGACAAGGACGAATGCAACCGTCCCGACACCACCCTGGAGGGTCTGCTGGGCCTGCCAGCCGTCTTCGACAAAACCAGCGGCAAGGGCAGCGTCACGGCGGGAAATTCCTCGCAGCTTTCCGACGGCGCCTCAGCAACGCTGGTGATGTCCCGGCAGCGCGCCGACGAGCTGAAGATCCCCTATAAGATGATCTTCCGCGGTTTCTCCGTCGCCGGCTGCGATCCCGACGAAATGGGCATCGGGCCGGTGTTCGCCGTGCCGAAACTGCTCCAGCGGTTGGGCATGAAGGTGGATGATATCGACCTTTGGGAATTGAACGAAGCCTTCGCCGTGCAAGTGGTTTACTGCCGCGATCGCCTGGGCATTCCCATGGAGAAGCTGAACGTCAACGGGGGATCCATCTCCATTGGTCACCCCTTCGGCATGACCGGATCGCGACTGGTGGGCACCATCGCGAATGAAATGCAGCGCCGGAAGGCTCGCTACGGCGTGGTGACCATGTGCATCGGCGGCGGGCAGGGCGCGGCGGGGTTATTCGAACTCGCGAACTAGCCCCGCGCCGTCAAGTGGTCATACTTGCGTTTCCGCTTTAACAAGGGCATCCCGGGTCCCACGGCAGCGCATGGAAGCCAAGGTGATCGGCACGGCGCCCATCACACCGCCGGCGTGATCCGCTGGCGGTCTCGAGAGGGGTCCGCGGCCGGAAATGGAGGTTCAGATGAAAGTGGAGCCTCGCACCGAGTTGAGGCGAGCCGAGGTTCGCGACCTCGGCGAGCCGTGGTTGCGGAATTCGGCCTCGGGGCGCACGTCGCCCGCCACCGCAAAACCCAACCTCATTCCGTGGAACAGTCGGGTGAGCGATGGCTGGCTCGAGCCCCATTCGGGTGGACCGGCGGAAGCCGTAAGCCTCTCTTCGGGCTCCTACGGCAGCTTCTCCCAAACGATCTTCGCCCGCCCCAACGACGAGTCGGAAATCAGCACCAGCCGGCCTCTCTCAAACGAGAATGGCCGGCGCTGCTCGGATCCCACCCAGTTCGGATACAGGCTGCCTTCGATCCGGTGGAGAATCACCTTGTCCCTGGCGTTGACTGTATAGGTGCCCCAGTAGGCGAGATAGCCCCGATATGCCGCCTCGATTTCCGCGGGCGTACCGTTCCTCAGTTGGGGTTCGGAGAACGAGGGCCTTCCGGGTCGCATCATATGAGTCGACATGCGGCCTTTACCGTCGTAGATGAGGCGTCCGGCCGGCGTCTTGCCGAACGGCGCTTCCGTGATTCCCGCGGGCGTTGTGCGCTCGTAGGATACCAGTCTCCAGGTGCCGGTCAATTGCTTTCGCGGATCAGCCGCCAGAAGGGGAAACGTGAGAAACAGCACCAAAAGGGCGCGCATGATCCATTGTATGTTGCGCGGGAACCGGATCGCCGGTTACCAGTGGTATCCGAACCCGATCGCAAATCGGATGTTGACGATGGGAGGCTCGATTCCGCCCACCGCGCCCCGCCCTCCCGCATAAACGCGCACTTCGGGACGAATCGAGAACCTCTCAGAAACAAAAGCCTTGGCGCCGCCCCCAAACGTGATGGCGAAGCCTCCGGTGCTGGTATCGCGTGGCAGATCGATGCCTCGATCCACCTGATATGCGATGCCCCCGGCCCCGCCGAGAACGTAAGGTTGAAATCGCGAACCGGAGAAGTGATAGAGCAGATTGGCCGTGTAGTATTGCCCCGTGCCGGCGAACTCGGCGCGGGCGAACGCACCCTCGCGGCGATGCCGGAACGCGCTGATATCGAACACTGCTTCCAGGCGCCGGTTGAAGCGGTAGCCCAAGCCTCCACCGCCGGCGAATCCATTGCCGACGGACCCTTCGTCATCCGACGTCCATCCGTAGCCGGCCGCTCCGTAGACGTTCCATTTGCGCAGGTAGTCCTGGGCCTGACAAAGGCCCGCCGCGGCCAGAGCCAGTAAGAAAATCTTCGTTTTCATTGGCTTCGATCTTAAGCCGGTTGTGGGACCCGGCGTAAGGCCAGCGCCGTCAAATCGTCGTTTCGTGGGGTGGAACGGAGAAACGCGCGCAAATGCTCCAGCACCGCGGACACCACCTGATTCGGCGGCGCGCCCCGCAGATGCCCGGAAACCTGCATCAGGCGATCCAGCCCGAAGTCGTCGCCTTCAGCGTTCATTGCCTCGATCACGCCATCCGTGTAGAGCAACAGGGAGTCGCCCCTTTGCACATGGAAACGCTGCACCGCGTGCGCCGAGTCGTCGAGGTCCAGCAGGCCGACAGGCGGTCCGGACGCGGCTACCGGTGTAACGCCCGATTCCTGAAGCAGCAGAGGCGGGCAGTGACCCGCGTTCAGCATCTCCGCCTCCCCGTCTGGACCGAGTTTGCCGATCACAACCGTGGCGTAATGCGAATCGAACGCGCTTTCGCGCAGGATATCGTTGACGCGGGAAAGCTGCTCCGGCAGGCTCGCGCCGGCGCGAATCAAAGCACGCAACGTCGCGCTCAGGTGGGACATCACGATGGCGGCCGCCACTCCCTTTCCCGAAACGTCCGCGACCACGAAGTGAAGATCGTCGCCCCGGGGGATCAGATCGCAGTAATCTCCGCTTACCGCGCCGTGGGGCTGAAAGCGGTAATGCGATTCCCAGTGGGCGGTGGCGAGATCGGGGCAGGGCAACAGGGCTGCCTGAATCCGCCATGCCGCGCTCAGGTCCTGACCGAGCAGCGTCTGCTGTGCCTCATCGAGATGGCAAAGGCAATATTCGGCAAGAGGATTGTCGGCTAGCTGATCCTCGCCGATCGATGTGTGGCAAACGGAACACTCGCCGTAGGTCCCGGTCTTGATCCGGTCCAGAACCGCGTCCACCTGCTGGAGGACGCGCAGAATGTCATGGGGGTCGTCCACGCTGCGGACCAGGGATTCCAGTTGATTCCTCCGATTCCGCAATTGCAACAAAACATTAGTGTTAGCGCTGATCGACATTCCGCTTCCGGCCATCTTCGCTTCTCCTCAAATATATATCGGAGTCTAATAGATGTGACCGGCGAGGTGAGGTTGCAGCGGGGAATCTCAGGAAACGGCCGATTTCGGCCATGGCTCTCCCGCCCACCCAGGTCCCAAAGGCAGGAACGGACCGGGCCCGTGGTGGACGCGAACGCCTCTGAAGGCAAGTTCAGCAAGCAGGGTTTCGACCGCGGCCGCGTGGGGCTCACCGTTGGCGAGCACGACCGCCCATTCGATGTTCTCCCGAAACTCGCGGGTGGAGATCCGCCACAACGGCGGAACGACCGCCGGACGCGTCAGATCCTGCACGAACTCCCAGCGCTTCACCAGCTCGCGGGCGGCGGCGGCATCGGGCAGGGGACCCCGCACGATGTGATGATTTGACCCGTGTACCAGAATGCCCAGGCTCATGCTGCCGCAAGCGAACGCGCCCTAGCGGTATTTCTTCATGAACTCTTCTTCGTGCTGATCCAGGAGTATCGGGTTGCCGTCCGGGTCGACCAGGGTGGCGTGCGCTGGTCCCGTGGTCTTCTCATCGGCTTCCAGTTGCAGCTTCACTCCTTGCGCCTTCAGGTGCTTCTGAATCGCGCGCACGTCTTCGGGATTGAAGGTCAACGCGTTCCGATCGAACATCCCCTGGAATAAGCCGATAATGGCCCGGCCGTTTCGCAGAATCAGCCAGCGCTGTTCCTGCTTTCCCTCGATCACTTCAAAGCCGAGCTTCTCGTAAAATGCCCGCGAGGCAGCGATGTCCTTCACCGTAAGGCTGACGGAAAAAACTCCCAGATCCATTTTTCCTCCCCGTTGCGCTACCGCCAGGCCGTAGCCCGCCAGCATGGCCAGAATCAAACCCAATGTCCTCATAGTGTCTTCACCGGTAAGCACTCCTCGACATCAAACTCTTCCCATCCCGCCAGGGGCGAACGGCGAAAAACTTCCATCGCCGGCAACGCCGCCGGCTGAAATCCGGACCTCGGCAGCCAGGTCTTGAAGAGATGGTGCCAGCCGCGGTCAGCCAGATCGAGATCGCCCCGAACTTCCAGCACGCCATAAAGGCTGGACGGAACCCGCCGCACCTCGACCCGCCCCTCCGCCGGCGTTCCTTTCGGAACCGTCAGGCACACATCATAGCTGCATTTCGCCAGCGGCACGATCTCCGGGTCGTCCTTGGACATCCCGATCCACCGCGCATCCGGGGTCAGCAACCGGCGGCGACCCGCCCAGTCCGCCAGCGCCCGGAATGCCGCCGGCACGCGGCCTTCCTCGTACGACCGGAAGACCCGTATGTAGGCGACCTCGAGATCCGGCAGGCGCCGGGTCTGCACCCGGAACCCGGAAACATCCCCCTGCGGAGTTCTTTGGCAATAGTAAAGCGACGCAATGGCGTCGTCTTTCCCAATCTTGCGATCCTGCCAGTAGCGGTCGAGATCGAAGGCGCGCGGAGTCACGCCCATCCGCTTGCGGAACACGCGGGTGAAGTTGGCCGCCGTATTGAAACCGCACTCCAAAGCGATGTCCGTCAGCGTCCGCCGCGGCGAGTGGCGCATGAGGAACAGCGCTTTCTCCACACGCATCCGGGCGATGAACTCATTCACGGTCTCGCCCAACTGCATGCGGAAGAGCCTGTGGAAGTGAAATTCGGAAAAGCAGGCAACTCGGGCCAGCCGGGCGAGGGTCAGCGTCTCATCCAGATGATCCGCAATATAGTCGATGACGCGATTGATGCGCCGTTCATATTCGGCCGCGCTTTGGTCCGGCGTCATCAGTCGATTCCGGAACCGGAGTTCCCGTCGCCCATTCTAGTACCCAAAAGCGGCGGCCGGCGGTAGAAGCAAGCAACGGCCCCGACCGGAGGGACGACGGACATCTCCGGAACCCGAAACCGGGCGGCAAGCTGACACAGCTCCCTTGCCGAAGGGCGTTGTTGACTTCCAGGTTGGCCCCAGCACGCTGAGAAAGTCAAGGGTGGCTATTGCCGGACCTCACCGCAGCCGATTTCGCAATTGGAGCTTTGCCATGGATCAGATTCCCTGCCCCGACGGTTACCTGCTGGATGCCCGCTCCCCGCTTGCGGAAGGACATCATGCCCTGAACCAGTACCTGGTCCGCGTCGAGGAGGCCGGTTGGCAGACGGCGATGAAGGAGATCAACGGCCTGCGCAACAAGCCTCGTAAACTGCTGGCGTGGAGGGCGTTGCTGGAGCGGATGCGGTGGTTGAAGGAGAACCATTCCACCGGCCGGCACGACAGCGCTTTGCGGGGCCTGGCCGAACGTATCGAGAAATGGTCGCTGGACCTGACGGAGGCCGACTTGATCGCGCTGCTGCAGGAGACAGCGGAGGCCGCGGACGCACTGGCGCCGTATACGCCAGTCCCGCACGTCATGGCTTACGTCGAGGAGCGCGGTCTCACACCCGGCCTCGCGGCTGCCATTCGCCGCTTCCGGGAACGCGTTTACGACCTCGATTATGCCGTTAACCAGGTGAGCCTGCAATTGTTCCGGTCCCGGCTGGACATGCTCGCCTGGCGCGACGAATGGAACGAAATCGACCGGAAACGCTGCTGGAGCGAGCAGGTTCGCGCCGACTATCGAGCCATGCAGGGCGCCGAGCGCGAGAGCTGGCGCCGCCTGCTCTACAGCATCCACGGCGACGAAAGCGGCCGCCCCGCCGGGAAGTGGGTGGAGCGCGCCTCCGCCATCGCGGCCGGGATCGGCCCCGACTCATTCCGGGACCGCTTGCTGGGCTGGTTTCAGGTTCTACAACCGGGCGTGAAACAGAAACTGTCGCGTGAGGGCAGCTTCATCCTGCGCTCGCTTCTCTGGCTGATTGAGGCTAACCGCGATCCGCGACTGCTCGAGAAGGCGCGGGAGATCGCTCGCGTGGAGTTTACGCCGAAAGCCAACGGCCAGAAGGTCATCCGCGCCGCCGCCGAAGCTCTGGGCCATCCCGATCCCACGGTAAAGCCGCCAGTGGCGGCGCCGGGGTTTCATTCGCTCGTCGGCCGGGCGCTGAGCTCCGTCCTGTCGCCCGGGGCGATGATGATGCCGCCGGAGTTTTCGGGACGCATTGAGATCTCCGGCGAAACCGCCTTCGTTCGGGGCGACCTTGACTCCTACCAGATGGATCTCTCGACCGGTACGATTGTTCGCGGCAGCGACGGCAAGCGCGTACGCGTTCGGAACAGCGTTCTGAACCCCGCGCCCGCCGATCTTCCGGAGTTCGGCGGGATCACCGGGAAGTTCCGCCAGCTTATGATTCTCGCTCAGGATGCGGAACACGCCGCATCGTTAATCGCCGAAAGCGACGAATAGCTAGTCCCCCGCGAACCGTGAAACCGGCAGCGTGAAGCAGAATCGGGCGCCGCCCTGCGGCGACGGCTCCACCCAGATTCTGCCCCCGTGGCCTTCCACGATACGTCTCGCGATCGCCAGTCCCAGCCCAGTGCCGGAAACGTCTCTTCCATGCAGGCGCGTAAATGGCTGAAAAACCCGCTCCGCGTGCTCCGGCGGGATGCCGGGGCCGTTGTCCTGAATGCAGATCGTCCACTTCGACGGGCCGCTGACGGCGGTCAAGCGGATTCGCGGCTGCACTCCGTCCCGCGCGTACTTGATCGCATTGGCCAGAAGATTCTGCAGCAACTGAGCCAGCCGATGCTGATCGCCGCGCACGACGGGCAGGTTTTCCAGTTCGATGTCCGCGCCGGATTCTCCGATTGCCGCTTTCAGATTGGCAATCGTCTCGCCGGCCACCTGATTCAGGTTGACCTCCTGTACGGGGCGTCCGCTTTCCGGAAGGACCTGAGAAAAGGCCAGCAGGTCGCGGATCAGGTGCTGCATGCGAGCGGCGGCCCCGCACATCTCCTGGATCAGGAAATCGCCCTCACCCCCCAGGGATTCCAGGTGCCGGCGCCGCAGCAGCTCGCCAAAAGCAGTTACCGTCCGCAGCGGCTCCTGAAGATCGTGCGAAACCGAGAACACGAATTGCTGCAGTTCCTCATTGCTTTGCTGTAGGGCGCGCTCTCTCCGCTTCCGGTCGGTGATGTCGCGCCACGCGATCACACCGCCGGTGATCGCTCCGGACCAGTCGCGAACCGGTCCGGCGTTGCACAGGCAGCAGATCCGCGATCCGTCCGGTCGCCGCAGGATCCATTCTTCACCCTCCACCACCTCCCCGCGAGTCGCCGCGCGCGTCAGAGGCAATTCCTCGTTTTCAGCCGGCGTGGTTCCGTCCGCATGGAAAATGCCCCAAGTCTGCGCGTGCTGGTGACCCGGCAGATTATGGAGCAGCTCTGCCGGACGCCCTGTCAACTCGATGCCGTGCTTGCTCACCCAGGTGATCGCCAGCTCCGGCAGTTCCGCGATCGTGATCCCCTCGGGAACGTACTCCATCAGAGCTTCCAGCGTGCGGCGATACCGCTCGTTCTGCTCGGCTGCCCGGCGGGTTTCCTCCAACTGCTTTTCCAGCCCGGCGGTAGCGATGCGCAACTCGCGTTGCGTTCGCTTACGGTTTAACGCCGCCGCCATGGTGATGGCCAGCAGTTGCGGCGGCACCGGTTCCACCAGAAACCCATCGATGGTTTCTTCGTTCGCCGCGATCTCGCTGATTTCCGTTACGGCGCCCGAGGTGATCAGGACGATCGCCGCATCCACCAATCGGGGATTCTGACGAAGCGTCCGCGCTGTCGCAAAACCATCCATTCCGGGCAGGCGAACATCGAGCAGGATGCCGTCCGGTGCGGAAGCCGTCGCGACTTCAAGCGCCTCCTCGCCCGTTTCCAGATCAACGACAGTGTAACCAGCGGACTTTAACGTGCGGGACCGCGCGTATCGAATTGAGTCGTTATCGTCGACATGCAAAAGCACCGGCATCAAGCTGCTCCCCGGCGTACTGGATGGAACTGTAGCACAGTTGGTACGGCTTCGTACAAGGTGTACGAAGCCGTACTAAACCGAGGGATCTAGCACGCGGAACTTACGGTTACGCTTTAGCTATGGAGGGACGATACATCGGTGTTTGCCGTGGCCGTGCCCCCGCCTGAGAGAAACAGAGCTCTTGCCGCACTCGTGGAGGCGCATGGCGAGCAGGTGCGGGCGAGCGTTCAGCCGGTGGTCTTCTCCTATCCGGATGTGCTTTTCGAGATCGACGATCACGTGGATTGCCTTTTCTTCCCCGCGAGCGCAATTATCTCTCTTCTAGCCACCGGTCTCGATGGCCGCGAGGTGGAAGTGGCCATGGTGGGACGTGAAGGCTTTGCCGGAGTGGCGGCATACCTGGGCCAGCCCCGATCGCCATTGCGAGCCCGCGTTCAGCACCCGGGTACGATCTACTCTCTACAACTCACCGGCCTGGAACGGGTGCTGGGGTCGTCCGCGCCCTGTTCGGCGCCGTTGAACTCCTACGTTCGGCAGCTGATCCGGACGCTGGCGCAAGCGGCCTACTGCCGCGCGGTGCATACCACCGATCAACAGGTAGCTCGCTGGCTGTTGGGCTATATGGACCGGCTGGACGGCAATTCGTTTTACCTCACGCACGAGTCGCTGGCTCGGATGCTGGGCGTACGCCGTGCCACCATCACCCACACTGCCTTGAATCTGCAATCCCGCGGAGCCATCACCTACGATCATGGCCGGGTGACCGTCACCAACCGCCAGGAGTTGGAATCCGCCGTGTGTGAGTGTTACGAAATCATCCGCCGTGAAGAATACTAGCCGGCCGCTTCGCTGCAAATAAAGAAACTTAGCCGTTTTGCCGATGATAGCGGTGATGGAGACAAACGCCCTGGCCCGGCGCTTGCAGTTTCTGCGCGACACGCAGAACGCCGACGGCGGCTGGGGCTACTTCCCCGGAAAGCGGTCCTGGCTGGAGCCGACCTATTACGCGGCGCTGGCGTTGGGTGGTCCCGAGGAGGCTCGCGCCTGGAACTGCATTCGCGCCTGGCGGAATCCCGATTCGGGGTGGCGTCCCAACGCCACCGTCCATACGTCCAACTGGACCACCGCGCTGGCCGTCGCCTGGGCTTGCGCCCGGGGGGAAACGGGTGAGCCATTCGCGCGCGGCGTGGAATGGCTGCTGGGGACGCGTGGCGAGGAAAACGCCTGGCGCAACCGCCTGGCGGCGCGAACCGGCCTGGTTGACCTGGGTCGCAACGTGGATCTCACCGGCTGGCCCTGGCTGCGCGGCACCACCAGTTGGGTGGAGCCGACGGCGCACGCGCTGATCGCGCTGAAACGCGCCGCGGCGAAAGTCCCGTCGCAGGCCTTGCGATCCCGTATCGAAACGGGAGAAAAGCAACTGCTGGACGTTCGCTGCAGCGACGGAGGCTGGAACTACGGCGGACCCAGGGCGCTGAAGATCGACTTGCCTTCCTATCCCGAAACCACCGCTCTTGCGCTGCTCGGATTGCAGGGACACAACCGGGCCGCGATGCAGCCGGCCTTGGACTTTGCCCGCGGCTACAAGGAGCGCTCCCGCATGGCCGCCGCCTGGCTCACCATCGCGCTGCGCAATTGGGGCGTGGAATCCCAAGCGGCGATTGCGCCGGAACTGCCGGCGGGAGGAGACATCCTGGTGACCGCCCTCGAAGCGATTGCGCTCACAAAGCCGGAGGTCCTGAAAGCCGCATGAAATGGAAGCGCCGCGATTGGATGCTGGTGGCGGGCGCGGGCGCACTCGCCGGAACCGCCGGTTACGAAAAGCTCGCCGAGCGGCGCCCAACCCCGCGCGCCAACTCGCCGGTGGCTATCGTCAAGGCTTCGTCTTATTCGGTTGAACTCGCCGCGAAGATCCTGGAGGGCGTCCAGGCCTGCGGACTGGATGTTCGCGGAAAACGCATCCTGCTGAAGCCCAACATGGTGGAGTTCGACCGTTCCACCGCCATCAATACCGACGTATCCGTTCTGGCGGCAGCTCTCGAAGTGTTCGAGAAGCTCGGCGCCGCGGAGGTCACCATCGGCGAGGGACCGGGCCATCGCCGCGACACCTGGGACCTGGCCGAACTCACCCGTTACCGCCGCGAGATCCCCAGGTTTGACGCCCGCTTCACCGACCTGAATCGCGACGACGTCAGCGCCGTGCAGGGCTTCGCGGACGAAGACGAAATCTGGCTTCCCAACACCGCATTGCGCGCGGATTTGATTGTTTCCGTCGCCAAGATGAAGACGCACCACTGGGCGGGCGCCACCCTGAGCATGAAGAACTATTTCGGCCTGGTCCCGGGCTGTGTTTACGGCTGGCCCAAAAATAAGCTGCACCACATCGGCATCCCCCGCTCCATCGTGGAGCTGAACCGGATCTTCGCCCGTAGCTTCGCCATTGTGGACGGGATCGTGGGCATGGAAGGGAACGGCCCCATCCAAGGCACTCCCAAGCATGCCGGAGTGCTGGTGATGGGTTCGGATCTGCGCGCGGTGGATTCCACCTGCTGCCGCATCATGGGGCTGAATCCCGCACGGGTAGAGTATCTGGCGATGTCCGAACACCTCGGAGCGAGCCTGGAATCCGATATCGAGCAGCGCGGGGAACGCATCGACGCCGTCCGCACGAATTTCCAGGTAGTCGGCGAGTTCAGCCACCTTCGCCTGGAGTCCTGACAAGCGCGTCCGCGCCGGCGCCGTAGAAAACTTAAAAAACGTATCGCAGCGAAAGCTGAACCATGCGTGAAAGGTCGTCGCTACGGCTCGCTCCCACGAAGTTCTGCGGGTTGAACGTTCCGGCGATGACACCGAAGGACACCTGGTTCAGGTTGCGGCCCGGGAACGCCCAGCGCGGCGTATTCGTCACGTTGTACATCTCCGCCCGGAACGTCAGGTTGTGCCCCTCCCGCACCGCGAACTTCTTGGTGATGCCCAGGTCCCAAAATGTAATGCCTTGCCCGAAGAAGGTGTTGCGGCCCAGGCTGCCGCGGCCGGTGCCGCCCGGATCGAAAAAGCGCGTAGCCGGAGGCAGGAAGGCCGACGCGGGAAGCTGCAGCGTGCTGATCACGCGGCCCGTCGCCGGGTCCACGCGGCCGTTGTCCACGCTTGTTCCGAAGAACGAGTTGTCGATCAGCACCGCGCGATCGTTCAGTACGCCATCGCCGTTTACGTCCGTCCCGGCGGTTACCGTGAACGGGTTGCCGGTGGCGAACGTGTTGTTGCCGGAGAGCTGCCATCCGCCCAGGACCTGACGCTTCCACCCCATGCCCCGCTTGAACCAGGGCAGCTCATAGCTGTAGTTGAGATTCATGCGATGCAACTGGTGCAGCGAACTCAATCCGCGATTACTGGCCGGCCCGTCGAACTCGGTGATCGGATCGCCCTCGAAGGCGTCCGACCCCGTGTCGATGGACTTGGAAAGAGTGTAGGCCACGGACCAGTGGAAGCCCGCGCGGTTGCGCTTGCGGATCTCCGCGCGCAGGGCATGATAGTAGGTCCAGATATTGTTCGTGATGAAATTGACGTTCAGGTAGCGAACATCGGGCCGGCGATTGTTCACCCTCGGCTGCGCCTGCGAAATGACGCCGGGCGCGGGCGTCGTGTTCGCCGGATTCGGATCCACCTGGTCATAGCGAATGCCGGTAAGCGGATCGGTGAATGGAAACTGCGCCCGGTTCAGTGAATTAAATCCGAGCAGTCCGATGCCGCGCGTTCCGTTGTAGCCGAGCGACATGGTTACCGCCTTCCCGAACTGCCGGTCGAACGTGAAGTTCCACTGGTAAACCCAGGGAAGGCGCAAGCCCGGATCCACGCGCGCGATATCGATGCGCCCCACGGGCTGGTCCGGACGGAAGACAAAGCCATTCGAAGGATCGGCGACATTGAAGGTGGGATCGAAGCTGCGCACCGCGCCATAGGGCGGAAGCGCGCGTAGATTGGCCCGCTGCGAGAAGATCGACCCGAAGATCCGGTTGTTGAACATGCCGAAGCCGCCGCGAATCGCGCTCTGCTGCGAGCCGCCGGTGATCAGGTTCAGGATGCGATTAGACTTCACCGGAACCCAGGCAAATCCAAAGCGCGGCTGGAAAGCGCCGTAATTTCCATACCCGTAATTGATGAAACCATCCACTTCCTTGGGCGCCAGCACGTACTCGTAACGCAGCCCGAGGTTTAGCGTCAGGTTGGAGGTTATCTTGAAGTCATCCTGGATGTATTGGTTGAACTCGGCGCTCCGGTTTCGCGTGAAGAAGTTGCCGTAGCCACGCTGGAAGCTGGAGGCGAAGCCGCGCAGGAAGTTCTCGTAGCCTTCGTAGCGTCCCGCCGTGCCGAGCACACCGGTCGGGTTAAAACTCCAAAAACCGCGCGACGCCTGATCCGCGCGATCGTCCAGCCATTGCCGCCGGTAATCAACGCCGGCGCGGATTACGTGCTTGCCCGCGATCCAGGAGAGGTTGTACACGTACTGGAAATCCGTCTGGTAGCGCAGGATCGGGAACTGGTTCGCGTTCCCCAGCAGGGTGGTGGAATAGGCCGCGGGTCCCGGGTTGCCAATTCGCACCACGGGCGTATCGTTGCCGCCCGAGATGTTCACGGTGGTTGTCCGCAAGCCCAGCCCGAAGCGGAACTCGCCCCACAGGCTCGGCGTGAACAGTTGCGTCGCGGTCAGCCCCAGGTTCTGCTGCTTGTTGTTCTGCCGCGCCACCTCCCCGGGAATCAGTTCCCCGGGATCGCGGCGCTGCCGCGAATACTGGTAGCGCAAGGCGACGGTGCTCTTGGCGGAGGCAATCCAGTCCAGCTTCGCCGAGTAATCGCGATCCGGGAAGTCGGACGGGCGTAGCGCGACAAAACACTGCGGGCAGACGTTGGTCGCGTTGGGCGCCACTCTCGGGAAGCGATCGAGAATGCCCTGAAGAAACTGCCGGTCGGCCTCCAAATTCGGATGCTCCGCCGGATTCAGGCACAGTCGGCATTCGCCCACCTGAAGCTGCTGTGCGGGGATCAGCCAGCGGCGGATCGTGGTGTATTGGCGAAGCTGCGTCGCTTCACCGCTCAGGAAGAAGAACAGCTTGTTCGGCAGGATCGGCCCGCCCACGGTGCCGCCGAACTGATTACGCCGGATCGGGGGCCGGGGAGCGATTTCTCTTCCGTTCGCGTCCCGTCCCAGCGCGTTGTTCACAAAGCTGTTCGAATTCAGCTTGTCGTTCTGCAGGAATTCGTACAGATCGCCGTGCCAGCGGTTGGTCCCGGACTTGGTCTGCACCAGCACCACAGCCCCTCCCGCGCGGCCGAACTCGGCCGAGTAGGCGTTGGTGAGCACCTGAAATTCCTTGATCGACGAGATGTTGACGTTCTGGCGGTTGGTGCCTTCCGAGTTGTCGTCGTTGTTCACCCCGTCCACCTGGAAGCTCGCCGAGCGGGTGCCGGTGCCGTTGAAGGAAACATACGATCCCGAGGACAGCGTAGGGTTGTTCACGGCCGCGAACGAGCCCGAGCTCTGGAATCCCGCCATCTGCTCAACCAGCGACAGAATGTTGCGCGACGGCAGGGGCCGGTCCTCGATCGTCTTTTCATCGAGCGAGTTGCGGACCTCCCCGCGCGCCGTGTCGATCAGCGCGGCGTCGGCGGAGACGGTGACCTCGGTGGCGACGCTGGAAAGCTGCAACTGGAAGTCGGCGGCGCGTACAGTCGCCAGTTCGACGATGGCGTTGCGGGTGGTTCTCGCGAATCCCTGCGCCTCGGCGACGACGGTGTAGTCGCCCAGCGGCAGAAAAGTGAGCTGATAGTAGCCCTGGCTGTTGGTGACCGTCTCGCGATTCAGGCCCGTGTCCTTGTTGTTGACGGTGATGCGAGCTCCGGGCAGAACACTGCCGCTTGGATCCGTGACGCGGCCCTCCAGCGATCCGGTAACGGTCTGCGCCGCCAGGGATCCCGCCATCAGGCTGATCCACAACCACTTCGAAAACGTATTCATCGACACCCCCGTGAAGCTGGGTTGAGTATAACTCCTAGCCGAATATGAGGGCAAACGTTCTTTGTCCAAAGCGCCGGCGAAAGCGTCTCGGAACTTATGCGAGACTGAGATTCTGACCCATGCCCGACAATAGTTTCGACATTGTTTCCAAAATCGAGCTGCCCGAAGTGGTGAATGCTATCCAGCAGGCGATGAAGGAGATCACCACCCGCTACGACCTGAAGGACTCGCACTCCACCATCGAGTTGAACGAGAAGGACAACAAGATCACGCTACATTCCAAGGACGATTTCAAGCTGAAAGCCGTGAAGGACATTCTGGAATCCAAGCTGGTGAAGCGCCAGGTGCCGCTGAAGGGCCTTACCTACGGCAAGATCGAGACGGCGGCCTCCGCCACCGTGCGCCAGGAAATCACGCTCCAGCAAGGAATCTCCACCGAGAAGGCGCGCGAAATCGTGAAGCTGATCAAGGACTCAAAGAAGAAAGTTCAGGCGTCCATTCAAGGCGACTTCGTTCGCGTGGCCGGCAAGGATCGCGACACGCTGCAGGACGTCATCGCCTTGTTGCGCGGGCACGACTTCGGCATCGACATGCAGTTCACCAACTACCGCTCCAATTAGATGGCCCGCAAGATCGAAACGCTGTTTGTCACGGGTCCTGCCGGACGGCTGGAAGCGTTGTTGGAGGAACCCGAGGACGCCGAGCCTCGCGAAGCCGCGCTGGTCTGCCATCCGCATCCGCAGCACGGCGGCACCATGCATAACAAAGTGGTGCATCGCGTGGCGCGAGGCCTGCGGCATGCCGGTTGTGTGGTGCTCCGGTTCAACTACCGCGGCGTGAACCTGAGTGAAGGCGTCTACGACCGGGGCGAAGGCGAGGTCGAGGATGCCCGCGCCGCCCTCGCGGAGCTGCGCCGGCGCTATCCGGACCTGCCGTTTACGCTCGCGGGGTTCAGCTTCGGCAGCCGGGTGATCTGCCGGCTTGGGTGTCCGGGCATCGGCGCTCGCCGGCTGATCCCCGTCGGCTTCCCGACCATTTATCCCGACCGCGACTTCCTGGAGAACTGCACGGTCCCGCGCTACTTCATCCAAAGCTCAAACGATGAGTATGGGCCATTGGAGGATCTCCGCCCGGTTGTCGACGCGCTGCCCGATCCCAAGCAACTGATCGCGATCCCTGCCCGGGATCACTTCTTCGCCGGCGGTTTGGAAGAGCTGGAGTACGCGGTCTTCAAGCTACCGTAGGCAATCACCCTAGCTGTTTTGTCTTTTGTTCTCAGGCGCCTGCGAGCCTGAGCTCGCGTTCCACCCGGCGCGCGGTACGGCGTCCGATCAGGTCCGCCACTTTTCCAAGCAGGTTCGGCAAATCTTCGCTGCTGATGAGCAGCTTGCTCTTGTGGTTTTGCGACCGGGGACTGTTCTGATAGGTGGTGACCAGCGCTGTGGCAGGCTTGTAGTCCATCATTCGGGCGTGGGCCAGAACCTTCAGCCCCGCCTCCGGGGATTCCATCTGCAAGTCGCTGATTACGAGAGAGTATTCCTTCTTGTCTAGTTTGTCCACCGCTTCCGCGGCGGACGCCGCCGAATCCACGTTGTAACCCCCTGCCTGCAACAGGGTCTTCAAAGTGAGACGCGAAGTAGGGTCATCGTCGACCACCAGCACCCGCGATACTTCGACACCGGAGCTACGAGCTTGAAGTGACATTTGCCTGACGTACCAAAGCCCTTAGGACTTCGCTTCCTAGTGTACTGCAGAACTGATTTTTTCAATCTAGGATTTTTGATGGAGAGGCGCTGGGGAGAAAGCGTTACACACGTTCCTCACAGTTCGCCTAATCTTCGTCCCCGAACACGCGAAGGAAGATCTTGTCGACGTTTCTTAGCTGCTTGTCCAGCGAGAAACTGGTGTCGATCTGCTCTGGAGTCAGGTAGTTAGCGATTTCCGGATCGCTCCGGATGGCCTCCCGGAAGTTCCCTTCCTCCTGCCAGGCTTTCATCGCATGGTTCTGTACCACGCGGTACGCCGTCTCCCGCAGCATCCCCGCAGCCGTAAGATCCAGAAGGAGTTGTCCCGAAAACACCAAGCCGTGCGTCGACTCCAGGTTGCGCTTCATCCGCTCGGGATAAACCGCCAGGTCCTCCACCAGCCAGCAGGTTTTGGCCAGCAGGTAATCAGTGAGCGTGGTGGAATCGGGTAAAATTACCCTTTCCACAGACGAATGTGAGATATCGCGTTCATGCCACAAGGCGATATTCTCGAACCCGGCTTGCGCATTGGAGCGAACCACCCGGGCTAGCCCGCAGATTTGCTCACTGGTGACCGGGTTGCGCTTGTGGGGCATCGCCGAAGAGCCTTTCTGTCCCTCGGCGAACGGCTCCTCCGCCTCCCGCACTTCGGTCCGCTGCAAGTGCCTGACTTCCAAGGCGATCTTCTCGCACAACGCGGCGATCAGAGCCAGGTCCGAGAGGTACGCCGCGTGACGGTCGCGCGAGATCACCTGGCTGGCCACCGGCGCGGGGCGCAAGCCGAGCTTTTCGCAGATCAATTCCTCGGCTTCCGGGCCGATGTGGCCGAAAGTGCCGACCGCCCCCGAAATCTTGCCGACGCGCATGTCATCCGCCGAGGCGCGAAAACGGTCCGTGTTGCGGCGGACTTCGTCGTACCACAACGCCAGCTTAAGCCCGAAGGTGATGGGTTCCGCGTGCACGCCGTGGGTCCGGCCGATCTGCACCGCGTGGCGGAACTCCTGGGCGCGCCGCCGCAGAATCTGCGAGAGCTTGCGCAAGCCGCCCATCACCACGCCGGACGCCTGCCGCGCCAAAAGCGCGTTCGCGGTGTCCACTACGTCGTTGGACGTCAGCCCGTAGTGCAGCCAGCGCGAGGCTTCCGCGTGACCCGCGGCTTTCATGTTCTCGGCGATCGCGGTGGTGAAGGCGATCACATCGTGCTTCACCTCCTTTTCGATGTCGAGAATGCGCTGCACCTTGAAGCCGGAGTACTGCCGGATTTTGCGGGCGGCGTCGGCGGGGATCTGATTCAACTCCGCCAAAGCCTCCGACGCCGCTACTTCGACGTCGCGCCAGGCGCGGTAGCGGTTCTCGTCGCTCCAGATGAGCGCCATTTCCGGCCGTGTGTAGCGGGGGATCATCGCAGTAGGGAATCATAGCGAAAAGCCAACCATCCCTGCTGCCGGCTAAGGCTTGCGGGTGATCCGAGTCACGACGCCGCCGGTCGTCCAGTCCATTCCGGACGGCTTACCCGATTCGTCCTTGCTGAACTTGACCGTGCCATAGTCCTGCGGGCAGAAAAAGGAATCGGGCCCAGTGGGCGTGAGCAGGCGATCATTAACCCGGAGAAAACCCTGTTCTTCCCGCACGGTGAGCGCGGCGCCATTCATGTCATAGACGCCTTCCCACGAGCGTAGCTCGGTGGCCGGAACGGCGGCGGGCTGCGGCGGAAACCGCGGGGGAGGAGGAACGGCCTCGCCCCGAAGCAACTTGTGAAGGTCCTGGCGCATTCGATCGGCCGCGCCGGAGAACAGATTCGCGGTGTACACGATGTAGAAGTCGCCTGCCTTATCGTACCGGGCGAAAGCCCGGAACTGATTCACCAACCCGTTCCAATCCAGCCCGGCTTCCCGCATCAGACTCGCCTTCACGTTGGCTCCGAACTTCCCGTCCACGACAGCGCGCATCAGCGCGAGCAAATCCGGCGCGGTGGAGTACAACGAGCCGGCGCCCGCCAGATGGGAGTAGTCCATCAGGCGGGCGTTTTCGAACCCCCGTGGGCCAAAGCCGAAGGGGGCAGCCCGATCCGGCAACATCTCGATGCTGGACACATGCGCGGTCCGGGTCATGCCCGCGGGTCCGAAAACGTGCTCCTGCAGCAGTTCGGGGTAGTTTTTGCCGGAGGCGAGTTCCAATACTCGCGTCAACACGGTGTAGCCGCCCGAGCTATACTCCTCCCGAGCTCCCGGCTCGAACTGAAGCCGCTTCTTGGCCGCGAGGGCTGCCACTTGCGCGGGACTCATCGGCCGCACTTCATCTTCCAACTCCGTTACCCGATGTGGTATGCCCGCGCGGTGACGCCACAAGTGTTCCACGGTGATGCGATCGCCGTTGGGAAACTCGGGAATCCATTTCGACAGCTTGTCGCTCAATGCCAGCCGCCTCTGCTCCAGCAGCTTGACGCCGATAATCTGGGTGACCGGCTTGGTGATGGAAGCCACGTTGAACCGCATGTCGCGCGTATTCGGGACTCCAAGCTCGCGATTCGCCAGCCCGAACGCTCGTTCCACGATCAGTTCCGGCCCGCGGGCGATCATCAGGACTCCGGAAAGGTGTCCTGCGCGCTCATAGGGCTCCAGGTAGGTATTCACGCGCTGTGCCAGTTCCGCGCGATCCACCGCCGGAGCCGCTTGAAAGCCGTACGCTCCGACTCCGAACGCCAGAAGTATTCCCGCGATCCATCCCGTGCTCATTCCGCTTTAGACGCTCCCCTGATGGTAGTGTTAGCTGCTTGGCGGCCGGCAATCACATAGAATCAAACGCGGATGCTCTCTCTAATCCAGGACCGCCCCCTTCTCATCTCGAGCCTCATCGACTTCGCCGCCGAGTTTCACGGCGACCGCGAAATTGTAACGCGGACCGTGGAAGGCCCGTTGCATCGCTCCAACTACCGGGAGTTGCAGCGGCGCTCGAAGCAGGCCGCCAACGCGCTGATCGCGATGGGCGTTCAGACCGGCGACCGCGTCGCAACGCTCGCCTGGAACACCTGCCGGCACATGGAGCTCTACTACGCTGTCTCCGGCATCGGCGCGGTGCTGCACACCATCAACCCCCGCCTGTTTCCCGAGCAGATCGAATACATCGCCAACCATGCCGAAGACAAATTCATCTTCTTCGACCTGACCTTCCTGCCGCTGCTGGAGAAGGTCGCGCCGCAACTGAATAGCGTACGGGGCTACGTGCTGATGACCGATCGTGAGCATATGCCCGAGCAAACCACGCTTGCCAACCTGATTTGCTACGAGGACTGGATCCAAGCGCGGACGCCGGAGTTCGCCTGGCCGGTGTTCGACGAACGAACCGCCTCCTCCCTTTGCTACACCTCCGGAACCACCGGGAATCCCAAGGGCGTGCTCTACGGGCACCGGTCCACGGTGTTGCACTCCTACGCGGTCTGCATGCGCGATGGACTGTCGTTGAGTACGATGGACAACGCCCTGGTGATCGTGCCGCTGTTCCACGCCAATGCGTGGGGCGTCCCCTATGGCGCGGCCATGTGCGGCGCCAAGCTGGTGCTGCCGGGCCCGCACCTGGATGGCAAGAGCATCTATAACCTGCTGGCGGGGGAGGAGTGCAACTTCTCGCTCGGCGTGCCCACCGTGTGGCTGAACTTCTTCGCCTACCTGGACGCCAATCCGGAAGTGGACCGGACCAAGGTGCGGCTGGAGCGAGTGGTGATCGGAGGGTCCGCCGCGCCGCGGGCGATGATCGAGCGGTTCGCCACTGAGTTCAACACGTTCGTCCTGCACGCCTGGGGCATGACCGAGATGTCGCCGCTCGGGACCGTGGGCACGCTGCTGCACAAACATCGCAATCTGCCGCTGCAACAGCGCCTGGACTATCAGTCCAAGCAGGGGCGCGCGGTCTATGGCGTCGATCTGAAGATCGAGGATGACAACGGCAACCCGCTGCCGCACGACGGCAAGAGCTCGGGCAACCTGAAGGTCCGCGGACCCTGGATCACCAGCGGCTACTTCAAGGAAGAAGGCGGCCGCATCCTGGATCAGGACGGTTTCTTCACCACCGGCGATGTCGCCAACCTGGACCCCGACGGCTACATGCAGATTACGGACCGCGCCAAGGACGTAATCAAATCCGGCGGAGAATGGATCTCCTCCATCGACCTGGAGAACGCCGCCGTGGGCCATCCGGAAATTCAGGAGGCCGCGGTGATCGGCCTCCCGCACGAGAAGTGGCAGGAGCGCCCGCTGCTGCTGGTGGTGCGCAAGCCGGGCTCGTCAATCGATAAAGACGGCGTGCTCCGCTTCCTGGCGGATCGCATTGTGAAGTGGTGGATGCCGGACGATGTGATCTTCGTCGACGAGCTGCCGCATACCGCCACCGGCAAGCTGCTGAAGACCAGATTGCGGGATCAGTTCAAGGACTACCGGCTGCCGGGCTGAGAATCGCGCAGACGGAACAGCGCCATCCACTTCCGGCCGCCGCGATCGGTGCTGTCGACCACGTTGTTGTCCAGCGAGACAAGCTGAAGCCCGGCCTTTTCGAGTTCCGGGACCGCGATGTCGGAGGCTAGATCGTGTGAACGCGTCTGCTCCTCGCGCGTTTTGGCGGACGGTTTGGGCGTATCCTCCACCAGCAGGAGCCTGCCGCCGGGTTTCATGGCCGCGATGATATTGCGCAGCATTTCTTCCGGCTTCCGGAACTCGTGGTACGCGATCACGATGAGCACCGCGTCCACGGAGTTCGCCTGCAGGCGGGGGCTGTTTTCTTCACCTTCCACCGGAATCACGTTGGGTTGCTTGGCCGCGATTTCGCGCAGCGCCGGAAGAGCGCGGACGACATCGAGATCCACCGCGTATACCTTCCCGCTGTCGCCCACTACCTTTGACATCGTCCGGGTGAAGCGGCCCTGGCCGGCGCCGATATCGGCCACGTTCTCGCCGGCCTTCAAGTCAAGCTTCGCCACCACCGTATCGACAAAGGACGGAGTTCCCGCGGCGCTTAGCGCCAGCGAAACCAGCAAAGGGGCAATCCGCAACATGCCTGATGGACGATATAGCCCGCGGAACGTCTCGGTGCGTCCTTACCGGCGGTAGAAGCTGAGCTCATTGTCGCCCTGGTTGCGCACGCGAGCGCGGCGCAACGGTCCGTATTCTTCCTTCAGCATCTGCCGGGGGGAATGTTGCGCGATCACCAGCGGGACTTGTGATCCAGCCAGCGCACGCAGCGCGGCGTCGTACTCACTCTCAAGCGCGTACGGCGGATCCAGAAACACGATATCCGCCGCCGTCGATCCCAGCAACCGGATCGCCGGAGCGCAGCGGATCTCCGCGCGGGCCTCCGCGCCCAGAGACCGCAGATTGCCGCGGATCACGGCGCAGGCCGCCTTCGACTTCTCGAGGAAGATTACCCGGCGTGCGCCGCGACTGAGGGCTTCAATCCCCACGGCGCCCGTGCCGGCATAGGCATCGACGAACACGGCGCCCTCAATTTCCGGCGCCAGAATATTGAACAGCGCCTCGCGCAAGCGGTCCGGCGTAGGGCGGGTTTCCATGCCCGGCAGCGATTTCAACGGGCGGCTGCGAAACTCTCCCGCGATCACCCTCATCCCACCAGCACCAATCCGTACCGCCGCTGCCAGTGATCGCGGATGTACTCGAGCGCCGCCCGCAGGTCGGCCTCGGACGGAGGATGCTCCACGAACGTCGTCGCTTCGCGGCGCGCGAGTTCCAGGATGTCGCTGTCACGAACGATGTCGCCGATGCGGAACGCGGGGAGTCCGGATTGCCGGGTCCCGAAGAACTCGCCCGGCCCCCGCAGGCGCATGTCCATTTCGGCGATGTGAAAGCCGTCGTTGGAATCCACCAGCGTGCGAATTCGCTCCCGTGCGGTATCGTTCACCTTGCCGGTCACCAGCACGCAGTAGCTTTGCTCCCCGCCCCGGCCGACGCGTCCTCGCAACTGGTGAAGCTGCGACAAACCGAAGCGCTCCGCGTGTTCGATCACCATGACGGTGGCGTTCGGAACGTCCACGCCGACCTCGATCACCGTGGTCGATACCAGAATCTTGGTGTCGCCGCGCGCGAACCGCTCCATCGCCTGCTCCTTCGCGTCCGTGGTCATCTTGCCGTGCAGCAGCCCGACCTCAAGGTCCGGGAACACGATCCGCGAGAGATGGGCGTGCATCTGTTCGGCTGCCTTCATGGCTTCCGACTCCTCAATGGCCGGGTACACCACATAGGCCTGCCTCCCCTTGCCAATTTCGCGCTGCACGAAGCTCCACACCTGCTCCAGCTTGTCTTCGGAGACATGCCGCGTGACTACCGATTTGCGGCCCGGCGGCAGCTCGTCGATCACCGAAACATCCAGGTCGCCGTAAACCGTTAACGCCAGCGTCCGCGGAATCGGGGTCGCGGTCATCACCAGCACGTCGCAATCGGCGCCTTTCTCCACCAGCTTCAGCCTCTGTTCCACGCCGAAGCGATGCTGTTCGTCGATCACCGCCAGGCCCAGCCGGGCGAACTCCACGTCCTTTTCGAGGAGCGCGTGGGTTCCGATCGCCACCTGCGCCAGCCCCATGTGCAGCAGCTTCTTCAACTGTGTCTTCTCGCGCGCGGTGGACGATCCGGTGAGCAGCACCGGCGTGTAGCCTAGCGGTTGAAACAGCTTCTTGAAATAAAAGTAATGCTGCGTCGCCAGGATCTCCGTGGGTGCGAGCACGGCCACCTGATATCCATTCTCAATGGCGATGATGGCCGCCTCCGCCGCCACCAGGGACTTGCCGCTACCCACGTCGCCCTGCAGCAGCCGGTACATCGGGGTGGGCGAGGCCATATCCTGGGCGATCTCGCCCAGCACCCGCTTCTGCGCCGCCGTCGGCCGGAAAGGCAGCATCTTCTTGATCTGCTCCCGCACCCGGTCGTTCAATTCAAAGGCGATGCCCGTTCGGACCTTCGCGCGGGCCTTCTTCAGCGACAGCCCGGTCTCCAGCCAGAAGAACTCCTCGAAGATCATGCGGAACTGGCCGGGCGACCGGAAGGAATTCAGCAACGGGACGTCGGATCCGGCCGGCGGGAAGTGGAGCTCGCGGACCGCCGTCCAGCGGTCCAGCAGCTTCAGGCGCGCGCGGATCGGCTCCGGCAGGTGATCCGCCATGCCCGGCGCTTCCAGCGCGCGGTGCAGGATGCCCCGCAACTGCCGGGCGGTGACCTTGCCCGCCGCCTCGTACACGGGAACGATGCGTCCGGTGTGCAGCCCGGCGTCACCCTCGTCATCGGACAACACCTCGTGGTCGGGATGCATCATCGTGAGCCCGCCGGTGTAGTTGTCGAACTCGACCTTGCCGAACAGCGCGACCTTCACTCCGGGCTCCAAAATCTTCTGCAGAAACGCCCCGTGAAACCACTTGCCATGCAGGATGACGCCGGAGCCGTCGGTGAAGGAAGCCTGAAACATCCCCAGATTGCGGCGTTGGAACCCGGAAACGCGCGCGGAGCGCACCTCCGCGATCACGGTGGCCATTTCCCCCGGCGCAAGCATCGCGATCGGCTTCACGTTGCGCCGGTCCTCGTAGCGGAACGGGGCGTACAGCAGCAGATCCTCGACGGTATGCAGGCCCTTGGTTTCCAGCATGGCCGCGCGCGCGGGTCCGACGCCCTTGATGTACTTGACCGGTGTGGTGAGATCCAATCTAACCAAGGTACAATCTTCGCGATTTTCCCCGCCGCCGCTCGCGTCCCCCGAGGTGCGACTCTGAAATGATGCGGCAATCGCCGATGCCCGCTGCGCGCGCGGCGGAGAAACTGTTGGTGGCCTACTTCGCCTACACGGCTGCCCTCTCACTGTACTTTCCGCTCTCCGGGAGCCGCCGTTTCTGGATCTTCGCCGTGCTCGCCCTGGCGGTCGCCTATGCCTGGGCAGCCGTTCGCGCGAGCCGCGATTACTCGCTGCGGCGTGACCTGGCGGCTCTGGCCTTCACCCTGGTTGCGTACCGGCAGATGAATCAGTTCCGGCCGGATCGCCATACCTACGAACTCGAGCGGCAATGGATCGTGTGGGATCGCCTGCTGCTGGACGAATACGGGATGCGAGCCCGCATCGAGAGCCTGGGCATGCTGCTGCCGGGGATTCTGGAACTTGCCTACCTGGTGGTGTACGCCGTGGGTCCGTTCGGACTGCTGGTCCTATACTGGTGGAACCGCCAGGCCTGCACCAGCCGGTTCCTGCTGGTCTACCTGGTGGGGACGCTGGGGGCGTACGCGCTGTTCCCCTATTTCCCCTCAGAACCGCCGCGCGCGGTATTCCCCGGCCTGGACCTGCCGGGGATCACCACCGCGATTCGCGACGCGAACCTGCGGATCGTGGGCGGCTATGGGATCCACTCCAGCGTGTTTCCCAGCGCCCACGTGTCTTCCGCGTTCTCGGCCGCCTGGGGATTGCTCGTCTCCGTGCCGCGCGAAAAACGGTGGATCGCCGGCGTCATGGCCGGATACGCGGCGCTCGTGGCGGCCGCGACGGTCTACGGCCGCTATCACTACGCGGTGGACGCGGCGGCCGGTTTCGGGGTCAGCCTGGTGGCGCTGGGGATCGCGGTTCGTTTCGCGGCCAGGCGCTAGCGCGCGATGTCGCGGTGCGACTCTTTCACCTGATAGCCCGCGGCTTTCAGGCGCTGGAAGATGTCGCTGGCGATCATCACCGAGCGGTGATGCCCGCCCGTGCATCCGAACGCGATGGTCAGGTAGCTCTTCCCCTCGCGGATGTAATGCGGCAGCAGGTAAATCAGCAGATCGGAGATGCGCTCAATGAACTCCGCCGTCTGCGGGAAGCTGCGGATGTAATCGGCAACTCGTTTCTGCTTCCCGGTTTTGTGTTTGAAGGCGGGTATGTAGTTCGGGTTCGGCAAAAAGCGCACGTCGAACACCAGGTCGGCGTCGGCAGGAACGCCGTGGCGGTATCCGAAACTGGTTACGTAGACCATGATGTCGTCGGTTTCGCCTTCGCCCTGGAACTTTCCGCGCACCAGGTCGCGCAGGTCGTGGACGTTGAATCGCGAAGTATCCACCACGTGATCGGCGAGGGCGCGGATCGGCTCCAGCAGAGCCCGCTCGCGATGAATGCTGTCCGGGACGGAGGCGCCGGTGCCCAGCGGATGCGGGCGCCGCGTTTCACTATAGCGCCGCGTGAGAACGGGGTCGGCGGCTTCGAGGAACAGCAGCGTGGTGGGCACCGTCGCCCGGATGCGGTTCAGCATCGCGGGCAGGCGCTCCAGCGCCGTTCCCTCACGGATATCCACCACCAGCGCCGCGCGCCGGATATTCGCCGCGTCGCGCGTCAGATCGGCGAAAGTCTGCAGCAGGTCGATCGGCAGGTTATCCACGGCATAGAAGCCGAGGTCTTCCAGGGCCCGCAGCACCGTTCCCTTGCCCGATCCGCTGAGCCCGGTGATGATCACCAGCTCGGTGGTGGCGAGGTCGCCCGAGCTCCCCGCCGGGGCGGCGGCGGGCGGCGGTTCCTGCTTCACGGCAGGGGTCTTCTTCTTCGCCGGCTTCGGCCTGACTGCCTTCGCTTTGCGGGCTTTCACGATTCGATGAGGTCGAAGTTGCCGTCCTGGCGGCGGATCAGCACGGAGGTGCAGTCGCGGTCGGCGTCGCGATAGGCCACGTAGGCGGCGCCGCTCTCCATCTCCAGCACCGCTTCCTCCAGCGTCATCGGTTTTCGCCGCGATTGATGATTCACCCGGAACACGCGTCCGGTGACGGGCGGCGGCGCTTCCGCGGCGCCGGCCCCGGATTTCGCCTTGGCTTTCGCCTTGCCCACGGGTTCCTTGCGAACGGTTTCCGCCTTCGCCCCGCGATGCGTTCCGCGCCACTTGGCCATCAACTTCTTGGCCTGCGCCTCCATCTTCTCGACGGCGCCGGCGATCGCGGTGAAGCGATCCCCATCGCTGGCCATGGCCACGATCGGGTGATCGTACAAATTCATCGTGATCTCGGCGTGGTGCAGGTGGCGCTCGGTCTTCAGGATCACGCGAGCCTCGCGTTCTCCGTTTCGCTCCACCATCTTCGCCAGTTTCCCGAACTTGCCTTCAATCTTCCGGAGTTGTTCCGGGGTTAATCCGTGATTGCGCGTGTAAACGATGTTCATGGGTCGGCCTCACTGCCGTTGACAAACCATCAGTTCCGGACGCGCCGCTGGTGCGTGGACGGAATCCGCATGTCCTCGCGATACTTCGCAACGGTGCGGCGGGTTACCTGAATTCCTTCGGCTTGCAGCCTCTCGGTGATCTGCTCGTCCGTGAGAGGGTGCGCCGCGTCCTCCTCCTCGATCATCTTCTTCACCCGCCGCTTCAGGATCAGCAGCGGCGTGGAACTGCCGGATGGTCCCTGTACCGCTTCGGAGAAAAAGAACCGCAACTCGAAAACGCCTTGCGGCGTGTGCGCATATTTGCTCGCCACCGCCCTGCTGACCGTGGACGGATGCACGCCGATCTCTTCCGCGATGTCCTTGATCATCATCGGCTTCAGCATGTCGATCCCGTGCTCCAGGAAATCCCCCTGGCGGCGCACGATCGACTGGCAGACCTTCAGAATGGTCTGCTTGCGCTGCTCGATGTTCTTCATCAACTGCAATGCAGAGGCGTACCGCTCCTTCACATAGTTGCGGACGTCCTTGTTCGGCTCCTGCTCGCGATCCAGCAGGTGCCGGTAATCGCGGCTCAGGCGCAGTTGCGGAAGATCGTCGTCATTCATCTGAATGATGTAATCCTCGCCGTCCTTGGAGATGAAGACGTCCGGCTCGATCTGCCGCGCGCCGGGACTCGAATAGCGCATCCCCGGACGCGGATTCAAATGGCGGATGACGTTCAGCGCGATCTCGACATGCTCCACCGGCCGCGCCAGCACCTTGCAAAGCTCGCGATTCTGGCGAAGCTCCACCATCTTCAGATGGTCGGATACGATCCTCCAGGCCACTCCGCCCTCGGCGCCGCGGCTGCGCAATTGCAGCAGCAGGCATTCGCGCAGGTCGCGCGCGCCCACGCCGGCGGGATCCAGCGTCTGCACTACCCGCAGCGCTTCCTCCGTGTCGGCCATGTCATGCTGACCTTCGGCCGCCATCTCCTCCACGGTGCCAAGCAGGTAGCCGTTTTCATCCAGGTTGCCGATGATGTGCTCGGCCGCGTCCCGCACGCTCTCCGACAACACCACCAGCGCGAGCTGAGAATGAAGGTGATCGCTGAGGGTGATCGGCGAGGATAGGAACGTCTCAAACGACGGCTTCTCCACCGATTCCGACGCGGGCGACTTGTACCCCGGATCGAGATAGTCGTCAAAGTACGATCCGAAATCGATCTCGTCGAATGGATCCTGCGACTTGGGAGCTTCCGGCTCGGGCTCGGCCGAGGTGATGCTCGCCGCCTCCACCGGTATTTCCACTTCGGGCGGACCCGAATCCGCCGTCAGTTCATCGGAGCCCGGCGTCGCTTCCAGTATCGACTGGTCGGCGGGCTGCGACGTCCGCTCGTTCTCAATCATCGCCTGGATCTCGTCAGGCGTGAACTCCTCGGTTCCGTCGGCGGTTTCCTCCAGCACCGGGTTCTGCGCCATCTCGGCCGAGATCATTTCCTTCAGTTCGAGCCGGTTCAACTGCAAAACCGTGACCATCTGGACCAGTCCAGGGGTCAGGACTTGCTTCTGCGCAGGACGCAACTGGATTCTCGGTGATAACGAACCCATGCCGTCTTGATTTTAACACCCGTGCCCCGCTGGACTGGAAAAAAGATTGCCGGGCGAATGTTATCTTGAAAGAGAAGCTGTTCCGCACCATGACTGAAGCGAATCACACAACCTCCCCGGTGGACGACTCCGCGCGGGCGGAGGCTCCGGAAATCGTACAAAACGTTGATCCAGCCCCAGCCGCCGCGCTGGACAAGCTGATCCAGGAAAAGAGCGAGCTACAGGATCTGCTGCAGCGCCGTCAAGCGGAGTTCGAAAACTTCCGGCGCCGCGTGACCCGCGAAAAAGCGGAGATCTCCGAGCATGTAACCCAGGCTGCGCTGGAAAGCCTGCTGGGCACGCTGGATGATTTTGAGCGCGCCCTCAAAGTGGAGACGCCGGACAAGGACTATGCCAAGGGCATGGAACTGATCTATGGGCGACTCTACGACCAGCTAAAGAAACTTGGCCTGGAGCCGATTGAGTCGGTGGGAAAGCCGTTCGATCCTCACGTGCATCATGCCGTGGAAAAGGTGCCGGCGGCGGAAGATGTGGCGGACGACACCGTGATTGACGAGTTCGTGCGAGGCTATAACTTCAAGGGACGCCTGTTGCGGCCGGCGATGGTAAAAGTGGCCGTTCATACCCAGGCATGACTGTGTCCAAACGCGACTACTACGAGATCTTGGCGGTGCCCCGGGACGCCGACGATGCTGCTCTGAAGGCCGCTTACCGGAAGCTCGCGCTGCAGTATCACCCCGATCGCAATCCCGGCAACACGGAAGCCGAGGAAAAGTTTAAGGAAGCGGCGGAAGCCTATAGCGTCCTGAGTGATCCCCAGAAACGCGCCGCGTACGACCGCTACGGCCACCAGGGTGTGGGCGCCGCGTCCGGGATGGGCGGCTTCGATCCTTCGCAATTCCAGGACTTCTCCGACATCATCGGCGACTTCTTCTTCGGGGACCTTTTCGGCGGCGGTGGAAGGGGCGCAAGACGGAACCGCGCCCAGCGGGGCGACGACGTCCGCTACGACCTGGAGATCAGCTTCGAGGACGCCATTCACGGGCTTACCGCCGATATCCAGATTCCCCGTATCGACGAATGCGGGCGCTGCAAGGCCACCGGCGCGGAGCCCGAGGACGGCCTGACCACCTGCCCCATGTGCCGCGGCCGGGGCGAAGTCGTTTACCAGCAGAGTTTCCTCAGTGTCCGCCGCACCTGCAGCCAGTGCGGCGGCCGCGGACAGATCATTCGCCGCCCCTGCCGCGAATGCAAGGGCGAAGGTTACGTTCGCAGCGAGCGCAAGCTGAAGGTGAACATTCCCGCCGGCGTCGACAACGGCACCCGCCTGCGACTGCAGAATGAGGGCCAGCCCGGCGCCAACGGCGGCGGGCCCGGCGACCTGTATGTGGTGCTGAAAGTCGGCGAGCACCCCATCTTCGACCGCAGCGACAATGACCTGCATATGACCATTCCCATCAACGTCGCTCAGGCGGCGCTGGGAGTCGAAATGGACGTGCCTACCCTCGAGGGGCTCACCAGCATCTCAGTCCCGGAATCCACCCAGCATGGCGACAAGCTCCGCCTGAAGGGACTCGGTGTGCCCTTCGTCAACGGCAATGGCCGCGGAGATCTGTACGTGCACTTCGAAGTGGTGGTGCCCAAGAAGCTCAACCGGGAGCAGAAGAAGATGTTCGAACAGCTTCTGCAAACCCTGCCCTCGCCCGGCGGTCCGCAGGAAAAAAGCCTGTTGGACAAAGTGAAGGACTACTTCGTATAGGTGACTTGCGGCCGGTTTGCGCGTCTTTACTTGTATACTGAAGGAAGACGCGCCGCGTCATGTCCTGGTAATCGGCCCGCGGGCCGCGATTGACGCCATCATGCAGGTCAGGAAGTCCACCGCCGGTTTCGCTTTCCTCTTTCTGCTCCCTGGAATTGCGCTCCTCGGCGACGCCCAGGACCCTGCCCCCGCCAAGCAGGAGAAGCAGGCCGAAGCGCCCGCCCGCCCGAACCTGGAAGTGCGCAAGAAAAACGCGCCTCCCGATCCGGACGCCGAGCGCCGCGGAAACATCCGGATCGACACCCAGTTGGTGCTGATTCCCGTCTCCGTCACCGACCCGATGAACCGCCTGGTGACGGGCCTGGAACGCGAGAATTTCAAGATCTTCGAAGACAAGGTGGAGCAGGATATCTCGCAGTTTTCCAGCGAAGACGCTCCCTTGTCCGTGGGACTCGTTTTCGACGCCAGCGGCAGCATGGGCGCGAAGCTCCAGAAATCGCGCCAGGCCGTGGCCCAATTCTTCAAGACCGCCAACCCCGAGGACGAGTTCTTCCTCATCCAGTTCAACGACCGGCCGGAGCTGATCAGCGGCTTCACCACCCTCACCGAGGAGATCCAGAACAAGCTGACCTTCACCCAGGCCAAGGGCCGCACCGCCCTGCTGGATGGAGTGTACATGGCCATGAACCAGATGAAGAAGGCCCGAAACCCCCGCAAGGCGATCCTGATCATCTCCGACGGCGGTGACAATTCCAGCCGCTACACCGAGAGTGAGGTACGAAACGCTGTGCGCGAGGCGGACGTCCAGATTTATGCGATCGGCATCTTTGAGCCGATCGGCGCGCGCGGCCGCTCGGCGGAGGAAATGGCGGGTCCCGGATTGTTAAGCGAGCTCGCCGAGCAGACGGGAGGCCGTCACTTCGGCATCGAGAACCTTAGCGATCTGCCCGACGTCGCCGCCAAGATCGGGATCGAGTTGCGGAACCAGTATGTTCTGGGCTTCTCGCCCAAGAATCAGAGCCGGGACGGCAAGTACCGGCGAGTGCAGGTGAAACTGGTGCAGCCGCGAGGACTGCCGCCGCTGAAAGCGTTCTTCAGGACGGGGTATTATGCGCCTTCTCAATAAATCGGTCGTGCTGGCTCTACTGGCGGGAACCGCCGTGGCCGCCGCGCAGGAACAGGATCCGGTATTCCGCACCGACACGCGCCTGGTGGTGCTGCACGCCACCGTCGCCAACCGGAAGGGACAGTTGATCACGGACCTCCCGCAGAACGCGTTCAAGGTCTTCGAGAATAACGTCGAACAGTCCATCAAGCTGTTCCGGCGCGAGGATGTCCCGGTCTCCCTCGGACTCATCATCGATTCGAGCGGTTCCATGCGCGACAAGCGCTCCAAGGTAAACGCCGCCGCCCTCGCCGCCATTAAGGCTTCCAACCCGCAGGATGAGGTCTTCATCGTCAATTACAACGACGACGCCTATCTGGACGTACCCATGACCAGCGATCTCAAGGTGCTGGAGGAGGGGCTTTCCCGCATCGACTCCCGCGGCGGCACCGCCATGCGCGACGCCCTGAGCATGTCCATCGACTACCTGAAGAAGAAGGCGAAGCGCGACAAGAAAGTTCTCCTCGTCATCACCGACGGCAACGACAACACCAGCACGGAAACCCTCGAGAAACTGGTGCAGCGCGCCCACGACAGTGAAGTGCTGGTATTCGCCATTGGGATTCTGAGCGAGGAAGAACCGCGCGAGGCTAAGAAAGCGCAGCGCGCCCTGAATGCGATCACCACCGCGACCGGCGGCCTTGCCCACTATCCCAAGGCCGTGGAGGACGTCGGAGCCACCGCGCTCCTGGTCGCGCAGGAAATCCGCAACCAGTACGTTATCGCCTACACCCCGGCCATTCAGGCCCTGGACGGCACCTTCCGGACCATCAAGGTGACCGCGAACGGACCCGGCAACCCCGTCGTGCGCACGCGCAGCGGCTACTACGCTACTGAAAAGGGCGCGCAGAACACGGCTCAATCCCAGAAATGATTCGCTTTCTGTGGCGGGCGACGCGCGGCTACCGCCTGCGCCCTTGGGCCAGCCCTTACCTCCGGTGGCGCATGGAAACATACACCGGGCTGCACGCCGAAGAAATCACGCCCCGCCAGTTCTTGGAGGCCGCCTGGGCCAACCGCGCGGAGTTCCGGCGCTACCTGCGGTGGGTTTCGCGCATGTCCGCCACTCATTGAAGTGCCTTATTTCCCGCCGATCCGGACCGTCTTCAACGCTGACCCCGCCCCGCTGACCACCTCCACCCGCGACTTCGGCACGCCGAAATGATCCGCCAGAAACTCGCATAATGCCTCGTTCGCCCTGCCCTTCTCCCGCACGGCCGCCACCCTCACGCGCAGCGTCCCATCCGCCGTCTCGCCGGCGAGCGCGGTGCGCGAACTCCGCGGGATCACCTTCACCCGTATCAGCATGGCTCGTTCCGGGGAATTCCCAATTTGCCACATCGCCGCCGTGTCGTAAGATGGAGCCGGATAGGAGTACATCCATGAACTTCAGCTTTGTGAGAGCCGCGGCGCTCGCGGTTGCCGCCGCGGGCACGCTGCTGGCCGACTTCAGCCATACGCAAACCACCAAAATCGCCGGCAGCGGCATGATGAAGGTGGCGGGCATGTTCTCGCGATCCTTGCGCGAGCCGATGGTCAGCACTGTCCACCTGAAAGGCGACCGCATGGCGGCCATTTCCCGGGAAAACGCGACGATTGTGGACCTGGGCAAGGGCACCATCACCAATGTCGACTTCGGCCGCAAAACCTATTCGGTTTCCACCTTCGAGGAGATGCGCCAGGCGATGGAGAAGATGTCCCGGGAGGCGCAGAATCGCGTTCGGGAATCTGATGCCAAGATGGACGTGAAAGTATCCGTCAGCGAGACGGGAGCTACTCGCGACATCAGCGGCGTCCATGCACGGGAGGTCCTGCTGACCATGGATCTTTCCGCTGCCGGTACAGGCGATCAGAACCGCGACGCCTCCGCCAGCATGATCATGGAAATGCGGATGTGGATGGCCAGGGATGTTCCAGGTTACGCGGAGTTCGCCCGCTTCCAGGCCGAGGCCGCCAAGAAGTACGCCGGCGTTTTCGGGGGCGCGGGCATCGGGCAGATGAACCCCTTCGCCGCCATGAGCCCGGATTCGCAAAAAAGCTGGCAGAAGCTGATGGAGGAATCGAAGAAGCTGGAGGGCATCCCCGTTCTTCAGGTGGTGACCACGCGCCTCGCCGGGGATGCGTCCGGCGCGGGCGCGCAGCAGACGCCCCGTCCCACCGCCGGGGAGGCGGTCGGCGGCGCGCTCGGCGGATCGCTCGGCCGCGGCCTCGGCGGAATGTTGTCGCGCAAAAAGAAGGACCAGGAACCGCAGGCGCAAACGCAAACCCCGCCCGAGCCGCAGGCCAAGCCCGGCGTGCTCATGGAAATGACCACGGAGACCTCCAATTTTTCCGCCGCGCCCGTCGATGCCTCGAAGTTCGAGGTCCCGGGCGGCTTCAAGGAAGTCGAGTCCGAGTTCCGCAAAATGTTGAAAAAGTAGGCTACTTGCGAAAAAAGGCAGGCTCCGGGGAGCCTGCCTTTCGTGTTCAGAGGTGGTTCGTCGGCTACTCGGAGTCGCTTCTGCGCTTCTTGCGATTCCGCTTGCGGGCCAGCGCTTCCTTCGTCCGGCGCTTTTCGCCGGGCTTCAGGTAGAAGGAGTGCCGCTTGATTTCCTTGATGATGTCTTCCTGCTGTACCTTGCGCTTAAACCGCCGCAAGGCGCTTTCGAGCGACTCACCGTCTTGAATATTCACTTCCGCCAAAACGAACTCACCTCCTCGTAACCTGTTGGCGCTATCATCATGGTAGCAAAGTTCCGAAATGGAGGGGCGGATTGCAGCGTGTCCTGACCATCCTTCTCGCGGGCGGCGCGGGGGAACGCCTTCACCCGTTAACCACTCACACCGCCAAGCCGGCCGTGCCATTCGGCGGCATGTACCGCATCATCGATTTCACTCTTTCCAATTGCATCAACTCCGGCCTGCGCCGGATCTTCATCCTGACCCAGTACAAGGCGATGGAGCTCAACCGCCACGTTCGCGAGGGCTGGTCGATTGTCGGCACCGAGCTCGGCGAGTTCATCGAAGTGATCCCGCCCATGAAACGGGTCCACGACAACTGGTACCTGGGAACCGCGGACGCCGTCTATCAGAACCTGGAAAGCATCGCCGCCGAGGATTGCCCGCTGACGCTCATCGTCTCGGGCGACCACATCTACAAGATGGATTACCGCGCCATGCTCGACTGGCATGAGCAGCAGGGCGCCGACGTCACCATCTCCACCATTCAAATGCCCCCGGAGCAGGCGGAGCAGTTCGGCGTGTGCGACATCTCGCCCGACTACCGCGTCCGCGGATTCGAGGAGAAGCCCCGCCACGGCAACCCCGTGCGCAGCGTCTTCGATCCCGAAATGATCAGCGCTTCGATGGGCGTTTACGTGTTTCGCACCGAAACGCTGGTGCGCGCCCTCATCGAGGATGCCGCCGATCTCGAGTCCTCCCACGATTTCGGTAAGGACATCCTGCCCAGGTGCCTGGCCCGTTGCCGCGTCGCCGCGTATGACTTCTTCGACCTCAACGACAAGCGCTCCCGCTACTGGCGGGACGTCGGAACCCTGGACGCTTACTTCGAGGCCAACATGGACCTGGTGAGCGTCACGCCGGAGTTCAACCTCTACGACACCCATTGGCCCGTGCGCACGCTGATGCCGCAGCAGCCGCCCGCCAAGTTCGTTTTCGCGGGCGCCGATACCCGCATGGGCATCGCGCTCGATTCCATCGTCTCGCCGGGCTGCATTATCTCCGGCGGGCGCGTGCAGCGCAGCGTGCTCTCGCCCGCGGTGCGCGTCCACAGCTATTCGGAGGTGGAGGATTCCATTCTTCTCACCGGGTGCGAGATCGGCCGGCGCTGCCGCCTTCGGCGGACCATCGTTCCCGCCGGCGTGGAGATCCCCCCGGGAACCACGCTCGGCTATGATCCTGTCGCCGACCGCGAGCAGGGGTGCGTGATTACCGAGTCGGGCGTCACGGTATTGACGCCTCGCGGAAGCTGGATTCGCAAGCCGAACCGCTCTGCTTCCGCGCAGGCGGCATCGCGATCGGCGGGCGCCTAGATCCGGTACGTCACGCTCTGGCTGCCGCGCGGCCCCGATTGCCAGCCGGAAATCACCGCCGAAAACTTGCCCGCCGTTCCGCCCGAGACCACGATCCGCATCTGGTCCGGCGAGGCGAACTTGCGGTAGCACTCTTCCCCGCGGATCGTCACCCTGGTGTAGAGCTGCTGAAACTGGGTGCCTTCGCCGTCGTCGTCATACTCGCGCACCGGCACGCCGGTGTTCTCGAAGAGGTGCTGCCGGACCGCATCCTTGGAGAAACCGTCGCGCGCCAGCGTCGCCGCGTGTTCCGGACAGACGATCACAAACGCCTCCACCATGCCGCACAGGCGCGGGCTCCAGGTGGTGGCCAGAACCTTGGAGAACGCCCTCAACAGCGTCTGGGCGTCACGTGCGCGATGCTCGCTGAACCCCGCCGGAGGCGCGCCCGCGAACAAAGTCAGCGCATTGCCCTCGGCCAGGGGCGGCCACGGGCTCCGCTCCTCGTTTTCCGCGATCACATACGAGAATTTGCCCGGATTTCCCAGCGCCGACATATCGATTTCGCCCGCTTTCGCCCCGCCGATCAGGGTCAAAATCAGTTGCAGGGCGCGCCCCAGGGTGGAATTCGCCCGCGCCACGTTCGAAAACACATTCGATCCGCTGGCGAACCCCAGTTCTGTCCGGATGGGGCCGTTCACAATCACCAGCGGGCAGGCGAAATGCGTCGTCGCCTGGACGCCGTGCAGATTGAAGCGCTCATCGCACACCGCCCGGATCAGCGGAATCAGCACCCGCATCATCTCCGGATCACACCCCGCCATCACCGCGTTCGCGGCGATCTTTTCCACGGTGGCGGGGCCGAAGTTGGGCGGTACCAGGGCGATAAGTTCCGCGGGGTCGCGGTCCCCCATCATTCGCTCCACCCGCTCGCGCGTCGGCGGGACCACTGGCAGCGGATCCCAGCCGCGGCAGTACTCCCACGGGTCAACCCCTTGCGCCAGTTGAATTTGCGAGGCGCGGCCCCCGGCTGGCTCCGGGCTCGCCACCCCTACGCCCGCGTCCGGTCCTTCGCGATGGCGCGACGTACAGCCCGGTTTTGAGGGCGGATTCCCATCCGAATCGGAGGCCAGGGCCGGCAGGCCGAGTCCGGCGGCGGCCGTGTTCAGCTCCGCCTTGTCAAAGCCCACCCAGTGCCGGATCAACTGGCCCTTGGCGTCGAAAACGTACCAGGCGGGAACGAAGCCGGGGTCCAATTCGCGGGAGAAGGCGAACCCCTCGTCCATCCAAACATCGAATTTTGCGCCCGTCTGGCGGGCGAAGCCGGCCGTGGGGTCTTGGGGGTCCTGGGAGAGCCCAATCACCCTGGCCAGCGGCCCCGCAGCCTCAGCAAGGCGGCTCACATAGGGGCTCGCCAGGCGGCAGGTGGGGCAGTCAGTCTCGAAGACGAACAGGACTGCCGGTACTCCCGCGCTCCTCACGTCGCGAAGCGCCATCGGCGCGGCTACGATCTGTGCCATAAGTCTGATTCCAAAGTAAAATGCTCACCCGAAGGTGAGCATTTTGTCGCCCTGTTCTACCAGGGTGATGTTCATGGGAGAATCAGATCCGACGGTTTCGCAACCGCCAAAATCTGTGTGTGATTGGATCTTAGGGTCTGCCCGAAATGAAGTCAAGAGAAAATCTGGCGGCCGTGGAGTCGCCCTTAACACGTTCTGTCAAAACAGTTTACCGCTGTCCCGTTTTGAAACCGCGTTGTGGAAAATCGCCTTCCGGCACCCTCGCGAGCCTCTGGATTCCAGTCCAACCGATGGCAAACTTTAGGGCTTACTGATGCATCTGGCGGCAGATTCCGCTACTTGTCGCGGAGATGAAGCGAAGTCATCGCCTCGCCTCCAGAGACATAACCACGGCGGCGAACGGTAAACAAAACCAGGGCGAAAATCAGCCCCGCGGCCAGGCAGGCCGCGAGCAAAACACCCGCGAGCTCGAACGCCGCGAGCACCAGTTGCATTGCGTCCTGAACTGGCGGCGGCGCCGGCGGAACGCTGTTGAAAACGGCCGTAACTTCCTGATTGATCTGATCCAAGGTGCGGGCGGCCAGCGCCGGATCGCCGGGCTCCGGAACCACGCCCACCATCGTTCCGCTACGCCGCACCAGCGCCCCCGGCAGCTTCTGAAAGGCCGCCGCCCGGTCCCGCGCGATGCCCGGTGTGGGATAGCTGAAAATCAGCAGATGGAAGCCCTTCCCACCGCTGCCATAGCGGGCAAACTGAGCCTCGCCGCCGAGATCGAAACCGGCTTCGCCGGGCGGGATGCCGGGTTCCACCCGGGCCAGTCCCAGAGGCCCTAAGATATAGCGTTCACTGCCCTTTACCAGATTTTGGCGGGGAACATAGGTGGGCAGCACGGGTAGCGCCTGGCGGCGCGGCTTTACCGCTTCGAGGATCTCCTCGCGCGCTTTCCGGCCGGGGTCGGGGGAGAATCGCACCAGGTGGTTGCCCTCCTGTTCGAATCCGCCGCCCAGCAACTGGGAGGCGGCGTAGGCCCCGGTGGAATCCTGAAAACGCCAGGCCCGGACCTCGACGGTTCCGCCACGGCCTTGGAGCCGGGCGGACTCGCCCTCCTGGAATCCGAGTTCGCGAAACAAAGCCGCGTCCTCCGGGGCCAGCGGACGCGATTGCGTCTTGCGGTAATTACCGGCCGTTTCGGGGAAAATTGCGGCCAAAATTGGCGCCGTAAGCCCCGCTATCAGGATTATGAGCCGTGGCATTTCTTGTACTTCTTGCCGGATCCGCACCAGCATGGATCGTTGCGGCCGGGCTTTTTCTGCGCCAGTACGGGCTGTTGCGAGGCGCTCGCCTCGCCGCCCGCGAACTGCAGCTCCGCCAGCTCTTTTTCCTTCTTGCGCTGGATGGCGCGCGTGAAGTCCGTCACCGAGGCCTGCGCCGCCTGGCGCTGCTCCCGCGCGGCGATGGTGACAGTCTCGGAATCGTCGTCCTCCGGCAGGTCGGGCTGCCCAAACGCGCCGATCGAGGAATCGTAGTCTTCTCCCCGCTGCAGGAAGTAGAGATACCGCACCGTCTCATCCTCGATGCGCTCCATCATGTCCTGGAACAGGTGGAAGGATTCCTTCTTGTATTCGACCAGCGGATCCTTCTGGCCGTAGCCGCGAAGTCCAATGCCTTCCTTCAGGTGATCCATCGACAGCAGGTGGTCCTTCCACTGGTTGTCGATGACGTTCAGCATGATCAGGCGCTCGCTCTCGCGCATCAGATCCTCGCCCAGCGCCTCTTCCTTTTCGTCATAGCGCCGGTACAATTGCTCGCTGATCGTCTGCTCGATTTCGCGGCGGGACATGCCCGCGAACTCGCCGATGTCCACCTTCAGGCCGAACTGGGTCAGGACGTCGTTCTGCAGCTCCGCGAGCTCCCATTCGGAGGGATGGGCCTTTTCCGGACACCGGGTATCGACGTAGGAGCCGAGAATGCCGTCCACCATTTCGAGGACCCGCGGCTTCTGGCTTTCGCCTTCCAGCATGCTGCGGCGCATGCCGTAAATGGCCTGCCGCTGCTTGTTCATTACGTCGTCGTACTCGAGAACATGCTTGCGGGCGGCGAAGTTCTGCGCCTCCACGGCCTTCTGGGCCGCCGCGATCCGCTTGGTGATGAGCGCGGACTCGATGGGCACGTCTTCTTCCATGCCCAGGCGCAGCATCAGATTCTGCATGCGCTCTCCGCCAAAGATGCGCATGAGGTCATCTTGAAGCGAGAGATAGAAGCGGGCCGAGCCGGGGTCGCCCTGGCGTCCCGCGCGGCCGCGAAGCTGATTGTCGATGCGCCGCGATTCATGGCGCTCCGTGCCGATGATATGCAGTCCGCCCAGTTGCACCACTTCCTCGTGGTCCGCCGCCGTCTCGTCCTTGAAACGGTTGTAAACGGCGTCCCATTCCGCGCGTTCGGGCGTTCCGGCCGCGGCGATCTGCAGCAGGTCCGGATCCTTGTTCTGCTTGCGAAGGTGCTCCTTGGCCATGAACTCGGGGTTGCCGCCGAGCAGGATGTCCGTTCCGCGGCCGGCCATGTTGGTGGAAACCGTGACGCCCGCCTTGCGGCCCGCCTGCGCGACAATAAAGGCCTCGCGCTCATGGTTCTTGGCGTTCAGCACCTCGTGCTTCACGCCCATGCGCTTCAAAATCCCGGAGAGGCGCTCGGACTTCTCCACTGAAATCGTGCCCACCAGGACCGGCTGCCCGCGCTCGTGGCACTCCTTGATTTCCTTGGCGGCGTTGCGGAACTTCTCTTCCTCGGTGCGGTAGACGATGTCCGCGAATTCCTTCCGCTGCATCTTGCGGTTGGGCGGAATCACCACCACTTCCAGCTTGTAAATCTTCTCAAACTCGGCGGCCTCGGTCTCCGCCGTGCCGGTCATGCCCGCAAGCTTCTTGTACATGCGGAAATAGTTCTGGAAGGTGATGGTGGCCAGCGTTTGATTTTCGCGCTGGATCTTGACGCCTTCCTTCGCTTCCACCGCCTGATGCAGGCCGTCGGACCAGCGGCGCCCCGGCATCAGGCGGCCGGTGAACTCGTCGACGATGATCACTTCGTCGTCCTTGACGACGTAGTCCTTATCCAGGTGGAACATCACGTGCGCTTTCAGCGCCTGCTGCACGTGGTGATTCCATTCCATGTTCTGCGGCTCGTAGAGATTGCCCACGCTGAGCAGCTTCTCCACCTTCAGCACGCCCTCTTCGGTCAGCGCGCAGGTCTTATGCTTCTCATCAACCGTGTAATCCCCGGTGAAGTACTTCTCGCCCGGTTCCTTGCCCTCGATCACTTCCCCGCGGATCAGCTTGGGAATGATGCGATTCACCTTGTAGTACTTGTCGGTGGATTCCTCGCTGGGGCCGGAGATGATCAGCGGCGTGCGCGCTTCGTCGATCAGGATGGAGTCCACTTCGTCCACGATGGCGAAGTTATGCGTGCGCTGCACGCACTGCGCCAACCGGAACTTCATGTTGTCGCGCAGGTAGTCGAAACCGTACTCGTTGTTCGTCCCGTAAGTGATGTCGCAGAGGTAGGCGTCCCGGCGCTCCTCGTCGTCCTTGCCGTGCACGATTACGCCCACGGTCAGACCCAGGAACTTGTACAGCTTGCCCATCCACTCCGAGTCGCGCTTGGCCAGGTAGTCGTTCACGGTGACAACGTGAACACCCTTCCCTTCGAGCGCGTTCAGGTAGACCGGCAGCGTGGCCACCAGGGTTTTGCCTTCGCCGGTCTTCATCTCCGCGATCTTGCCGCGGTGCAGGACGATGCCCCCGATCAACTGCACGTCGAAGTGGCGCATGTTCAGCACCCGGCGTCCCGCTTCCCGGCACACGGCGAACGCCTCGACCAGAAGGTCGTCGAGCGTCGAGCCGTTCTCCAGGCGCTGCCGGAACTCTTGGGTCTTGTACGCGAGGCCGGAATCGGAGAGCTTCTCCAGTTCGGGCTCCAGCGCGTTGATCGCATCCACCAGCGGCCGGATGGCCTTGATTTCGCGATCGTTCTTCGTGCCGAAAATCTTGGCCAGGATCGGATCGATCATAAAACTACCAGCTACCATGTTACCGCGCCCCCGGCCCGCCAGCCGCCGGCCAGCGCCGCTTTTCGGATTTTTGAATCCATTCGCGCGCGTTTTGCGCCTAAACTACAAGGGGGTGGTTTGCGCCATGATTCGCCTGCTTACTTGGATGGTTCTGGCGAGCACCGCGCTGCTCGCGCAGCGCGGCGGCGGAGGCATGAGGCCGATGCCCCGTCCGATGGGTCCCGGCGGGGGCGGCGGCGCCCGGCCGCCCGTGATCGTGGGTGGCCCCGCGCACCCCGGATTCGTGCCCAGCATCGTCAACCCGGGCACGCCGATTCCGGCGCTCCCTCCCGGCGCTTCCATCCATAACTTCAATTTTCCCAGGCAGTTAAGCGGCGCCATCCAGGGCAATCCGGCGTGGGGCGGCGGTTTCGGAGGGGGCGGGCGCGGGGGCTTCGGAGGAGTTTGGGGCGGCGGCTTCGGCTGGAATCAACAGCGCGGCGTCCTTCCGGTCTACGTTCCCATCCCGGTCGGCGGCGGTTGGGGATGGGGATGGAACGAACCCCAAACGGTCGTCGTTCCGCAGCCGGTGCAGGCGCCCAATCCGCCGGTGGTCGTGATCAATCAGAACTACCGGCCGGAGCAGGTGAACCCGGTCTTGCGGGACTACAGCGACGCCAGCCTGCCCGAGCCAGGCGCGGGCGGCCTGCGCATCTACGAAGCCCGTCCGAATGCTCCCGCCGAGCCGGCGCGCAGTTTGCATCCATCTGATAAACCAACGATTTACCTGATCGCGCTGAACGACGCTTCGGTGCTGTCCGCGGTGGCGTATTGGGTGGAGGGCGAGACGCTGAACTACGTCACGCCCAAACAGGTAATCAATCGCGTGTCGCTGGCCCTGGTGGATCGCGACCTGACGCAACGGCTGAACGGGGAGCGTGGGGTGGAGTTGCGATTGCCCCGCTAGGCGACCGCCGAGCTGGGTGATTTCGCTCATTTCGAGTTACAAAATCGGATCGGATTCAATAACTTACGGACGGCCTCGCGATTGCATTCCGAGAGGTGGAGGTAAGTTATGCAACGGCTGGCTGTTGTGGTGGGACTGGTGTTGTGGGCGGCGGCCCCGGCGAAGGCGCAGGACATGCCTCCGCAGGCGCAGCGCGGCCGCGAGTTGTTCCTGAATTCACCCAAGGGTGTCGCCTGCGCTGCCTGCCATCAGATCAAGGATCTCGGTATTCCGGCGGGGCCCGATTTGCGGACACTCGCCTCGGCCGCCGTCCCCAAGGGACTGGTGACCGCGATTCAAATGACCATGACCGAGTACGTCCGGGAGTACAAAGTGAAGGGCATGGGTTCTTTCCCGGCGATGAAGGCGGGGGAAGAGGGCGATCAGGTGTTGCTGTACGACCTGAGCAACAACAAACCGGAGTTGAAAAAGGTCGCCAAGAATTCTATCGACGAGGTGAAGCCGAACACGAAGTGGAAGCACCCGCCGACTTCGGCGTCGTACAACAACCAGGAACTCGCCGACCTCATCGGCTTCCTGCGGTTCGCGGCTACGGGCAGCAGGAGCGAAGTGAAGCCCGAAGACTTGAAGTAGCCGCTAAATCGACTCGAGTTCTTCCTCGAGCAACTGCTTGTTGTAGAGATCCGCGTAATATCCGCCGCGCCGGACGAGTTCGTCGTGCGAGCCCTGCTCCGCCACCACTCCGTGCTCGATCACGATGATGCGTCCGGCGTTGCGCACGGTGGACACGCGGTGGGAGATCAGGATGGTGGTGCGGCCGCGCATCACCGAGCTGAGCGCGTTCAGGATGCGTTCCTCGGTCAGCGTGTCCACCGCGGAGAGCGCGTCATCGAGAATCAGAATCGCGGGATTGCGCAGAATGGCGCGGGCGATGGCGGTGCGCTGCTTCTGGCCGCCGGAAAGGGTGATGCCGCGCTCGCCGATGACAGTGTCCAGTCCCTGGGGAAGCGATTCGAGATCGGGCTCCAGTCCCGCAAGCCTGGCGGCCTCTTGGATCTGCTCCCGCGTGGCGCCGGGGACGCCGAAGGCGATGTTGCCGGCGAGCGTCGCCGAGAAGAGGAACGTCTCCTGCGGGACATAGCCGATGTGCCGCCGCAGTTCCAACGGGTCCAGCTCGCGGAGGTCGACGCCGTCGAGCAGCACCTGGCCCGATGTGGGATCGATCAAGCGCGGGATCAGGCTGACCAAGGTCGACTTACCGCTTCCGGTGTGACCCACTATCGCTACTGTGCTGCCAGCCTGGATACTCAGGTGAATCCCGGCGAGTGCGTGGCGGCTGGGGTAGCGGACCTCGACTTCGCGGAACTCGATCTCGCCCCGCGGCGGGGCAAGCAGCGGCTTCGGCGCGGCAGGCGCCGCGATGGAAGGCGGTTCCTCCAACAGTTCGCGAAGACGCCCGAGCGACGCCTTGCCGCGCTGCACCAGGTTGACCACCCACCCCATTCCGATCATGGGCCAGATCAGCATGCCCATGTAGGTGTTAAACATGACGAAGCTGCCCAACGAAATCTTGCCCGCCAGAAGGCGGTAGCCGCCGGCCCACAGGACCAGCAGGAACGACACCCCGATCAGGGCCTGCAGGAGGGGGTAGAAAAGCGTTGAGATCTTGGCGAGGGCCAGGTTCTGGTGGATGTAGTCGCGATTCAGAACCTCGAAGTGGCGCATCTCGGCGCTTTCCTGTGAGTAGGCCCGGACGACTCGCACGCCCGAAAGATTCTCCTGCACGCGGCTGGAGATGTCGGAGAATTGCCGCTGGATCTTCTCAAAGCGGTCATGAATGCGCTGCCCGAAAAAGACCACCGCGAAGCTGACCAGGGGAGCGGGGGCGAGCGCGATCAACGCCAGCGGCCAGTCCACCCACAGCATCACGGCGGTGGCGAGAACAAAGGTCAGCGAGGTTTCGCACCAATACATCACGCCCGGTCCGATCATCATGCGCACGGCGTTCAGATCATTGGTGGAGCGCGCCATCAGGTCCCCGGTGCGGAAACGCCCGTAGAAGGCCTGATCCAGGCGGACCAAGTGCGCAAACAGATCGTTGCGCAGATCGAATTCGATGTCGCGCGACACGCCGATGATGATCACGCGCATCCAGTACTGGAACACGCCCTTCACCGCGGAGATCAGCACCAGCAATGCGGCGAGTCGCAGAACCGCGCTCATGTCAAAGCGCGCCGTAAGCGCGTCGATTCCGGTGCGGATCACCAGCGGCAGCACCGCGGAGAGGACATCCTTGCCAAGCAGAGCGCCCAGACCAAGGGCAAAGCGCCCCCGGTAGCGCCACAGGTAGGGAGAGACGAACTGCCAGGCGGTCTGCTTCATCGCGCTCAAATCCCGAGAACCGAAGCGACGGTCTTGGTGACTTCAAAGAACCACTGCTTCTGCCCGTCCCGCGACTGCCACCAGTTTGCCGGATCGAAGACGCGGTCGGGCGCGGCCACCACGGTGATGCTCATGGCCGCGGCGCGCTTCCGGAACGTGGAGGCGGCGCGCCGGGTGTGATAGTTACTGGTGACCAGAATCAGGGATTTGACGCCCCGCTTCTCGAGCTCGGGCACAATCTGGTCGGCCTCCTCGACCGTGGAGCGCGCGGTATTGGGCAAGGCCACGAACATGTCTTGGGGGTAGCCGTGCTTCACCGCGTATCGGATGGCAAGCTCGCTTTCATGGAATCCGTACAAACCCTCCGGGCCGCTCACAAAGACCAGGGGCGCGTAGCCCTGACGCGAGAGATCCCCGCCCTTGCGGATGCGATTGCCCCAGGCGTCGCCGGCCAGCACCAGAATCGCGTCGGCGCGCCTCGGTTCCCCGGATTCGATGAGGGCGCCGCCCAGCCATCCTAACCAGGAAGTCCGGGTGAAAAAGAGGAGCAAGGCAAGCGCCAGAACGATCAGCCAGGAACGGCCACGGCTTCTGTTTTTCGGCTTCTTCACTACTCGTCAGGAGAGTTCTTGGGGTCCAGGTGGCCCACGGTCTTCAGCCGCTGGAACATGCGTTCGATCTCGGCCTCGTCTTCGGGCCGCAGAATCGGATAGCGGGCGGGAGCCGCCTGCGCGCGATCGGGGGCGGGAGTCAGCGCCTCGCCCCAGAACTGCCGGTAGGGAATGCCGTCGATCAGCGCTTCACGCGAGTTGCGGCGAAGCTGCCGCAGCAGGCTGGTGGCGGATTCCAGGTCGCCCGGATAGATGACCAGCAGGCGCTTGTCTTCGAGCAGGGTGATGTAGAGGACCAACGGGGAGATCCAGCCAGTGCGGTCCAGACGGCGGATCTGGCCCCAGGGAATGGACACGCGGCCGATCCGCAGGTGTTCCTCGTGGACTTCGATGGTGGGACGGGTGGCCAGGACCAGCATTAACGCACTCGACAGCAGCAGAAGCATCGAGGGCAGGAAGGCGGGAGTCCAGCGCAGGCCGCACCAGAAAGAGAAGGCCGCCATCGCGAACGCGACCAACGCCCAGGTGTGGTACTGGCGGGCGGGCCGATAGCGTGCGACGGGGGCGCTCACTTCTTCAGCCTAACCCCGTTCCAGCGGGGCGTCAATGAGGCCTTTGAGGGCTGGGGCCGGTGAACCGATTATCGCCGCCAGCAGCGTTTCCATTCGCCCGCGCCGGAGTTTCACCGATAGAGCGTATGCCGGGAGTAGCGTTGGGTTGTCCAGAATGGCCCAGTTCTCCCTGACAGACAGGATCGATCGCGGATTTACAGCATTCGAAAGTGAGCCGACGCCGCTCGAACGCTATCCTGGGTGATCCGTTCGGCTGTGGATACGGGAGCGTTGCCGAAAGCAAAGCTCACTCTTTGCTCCCGCGGTTCCTCTTCGGTCAAGACCTTGTCGCGAGACTCCTCCGAGAGCCGGAGGAGCTCCGGATCTGGCGCTGGCACGTTCGGAAGTTGTTTGCGGTCAGAGCACCTGTTACACGGATCATGGCGACACAGTTAAATCGAAAGTGTCCATATTCCCGTCGTTTTAGCGGGCGGCGCTCTCTCCCGAAGGCGCGAAGCGCAGCATCCGGTATCCACGCAGCACGTAATCCAAGCCGCTGATTAAGGTGACCGCGGCCGCCGCCCAGAACATTCCGTTCTCCACCGGACCGGCGCGATTTTCGTCGGCCAGCATGGAGCGGTTATAGAGCAGAACCAGTCCGTAGAAGATCTGAATCACCGTACTCAGCTTTCCCGTGAGAGCCGGCGGGAAGGATCGATGGGCGGTGAAGAGAAAGCCGGCGGCGACCATGGACAGAATCAGCAGATCGCGCCCCAGCACCAGCCACATGAGCCAAGCGGGAATCAGGCCATCAAGCCCGCCGGCGATGTACGCGCTCACCAGCAGCGCCTTATCGGCCAGGGGGTCGAGGTAAGCGCCGCTTTGCGACTCCACTTTCCAGCGGCGGGAGAGAAACCCGTCGAGCAGATCGCTGAGACCGGCGACGGCGAGCAGAATGAGGGCGTACTCGTATTCGCGATTCCAGATCCAGCGAGCCAGGACGGGAGCGGCCGCCAGCCTCGCCAGCGAGATCGCGTTGGGGATGTGGCGGCGCAAGGCTTTCAGGACACCAGCGCGTGCGCCACGCGGTCGGCGAGCTGATCGAAACTCAGGATCTCGTATAGCGTCGGATCCGAGGCGATCTTGGCCACCAGCGCGGTGTGCATGGCATGGCCGGCGCGTTCCGCGATGACGTGCCCCAGCAACGGCCTCCCGATCAAGGCAAGATCGCCGATGAGATCCAGCGCCTTGTGCCGGCAGCACTCATCCGGGAAACGTAGACCGTCCGGATTCAAGATGGAAGTGCGGTCGAAGCAGACCGCGTTACCAAGCGATGCGCCGCGGATCAGACCCATTTCGCGCATCTTGTCGAGCTCGTATTCGAATCCGAAGGTGCGCGCGGGGGCGATGTCGGAGGCGTACCGCTCCGGCGTGAGTTCCATCTCCAGCGTCTGGCGGCCCACCAGGGGATGATCGAAGAAGACGTCGCAGGTGAGCAGGAAGCGGTCTGACGGCAGAATGCTGATCCGCTTGCTGCCGTCCTCCACCGAAACCGGGCGGCGGATGCGCAGATAGCGGCGGCGGCGGCGGTACGTCTTCAAACCGGCATCGCGCAGGAGCTTGACGAAAGGCTGCCCGGAGCCGTCGAGAATCGGTACTTCCAAATTGTCGATCTCGACGTAGGCGTTGTCGACGCCCATGCTGTAAAAAACGCTGAGCAAATGTTCCGTGGTAGAGATGAGGACGCCCTGCCGCATCAGGCTGGTGGCGTAGCTGACCTTGGCGACGTGCCGCCAACTGGCGGGAACCAGAAAGTTATTGAGATCGGTCCGGACAAAAACAATTCCGGTGGAAGGTGGCGCGGGCAGAATTCGAATCCGAACCCGAGCGCCACTGTGAAGTCCTATACCACTGGCCTCCACGGGGCGTTGTACCGTGGTTTCAAATCGCAAGTTGAAAGAGCCTCCTCAGTCCGGACTCGAACCCGCCCGGCTGACGATATCTTCCTCCGAAACCGCTATTGTAACAGCAACGCTACTCTGTTCTCTAGCCACCTGATGTAAAAAGACTTGCGCTGTTGCAACTGTGGTGGATCGGCCACGCCATTTCTCCTGAGGGTGTGGCTGAACTGCTACAGATTGCTGTGGAAATTGTCCTATAACCCGTGGGACTAAACTGGTTTTCTCTGTCCCTTCGCCCAGCGGCGGACTGAAGAAGCCGGGCAGGCATGATACGATGAGGCCGACTCATGGCCGCCCGCCTTTTTCTGATCGACTCCTTCGGATTTATTTTCCGCGCCTACCATGCCCGCGCGCGCTCGAATGCGCCGCCGATGCGGACCCACCGCGGCTTTTCCACGGAGGCGGTCTATATCTTCCACAATATGGTGCGAAAGCTGCTGAACACGCAGCATCCCGAGTACATAGCGGCGGTTTTCGAGAGCATGGGCCCCACCTTCCGCGACGAGAAGTTCACCGAATACAAGGCGAATCGAAGCGAGACGCCTCCGGACTTGCTGGAGCAGATTCCGTACGTCCGCAAGATCGTGGAGGCCATGAACATTCCGATTCTGGAGTACGACAACTTCGAGGCGGACGACGTAATCGGAACACTGGCGCGGCAGGCGGAGCAAAAGGGCATGGATGTCGTGATCGTGTCGAGCGACAAGGACATGCTGCAACTGGTGAGCGATCGCGTGGTGATGCTGAACCCGATGAAGGACGACAAGGTCTACGACATCGCCGCGACCGAGGAGTACATGGGCGTGAAACCGCGGCAGGTGGCGGACCTGCTGGCCTTGAAAGGCGACGCGGTGGACAATATCCCCGGCGCGCCGGGCATCGGCGACAAAGGGGCTCGCGAGCTGATCCTGAAGTTCGGGAGCGTGGAGGAAGCGCTGCGCCGCGCCGGCGAAGTGGAGCGCAAGATGTACCGCGAGAGCCTGCAGAACAACCAGGAGCGGATCCGGATGAGTCTGGAACTCGCGACCATACACACATCGGTTCCGTTGGAGGTGGACCTGGAATCGCTGCGGGCGCGGCCGGCAGCCGGCGCGGAACTCAAGAACCTGTACAAGGAACTCGAGTTCTTCAGCCTGTTGAAGGACCTGGAATCGGGCGAAACGAGCGAGGTGGCGCGGGATTACGCGGAGATCGGCGACGAGGCCGGCGTGAAGGCGTGGATCTCTGGAATCGGCGCGGAAGCGGAGCTGGCCATGGCGCTGGGCGCCCCTCAGGAGTTGCATGAGCGGCAGGTTGGTCTGTCGGCGGCGGGGAACTCCGGCCGGTGTATTCCGCTGGCGTTCGCGGGCGATCTGCTGGAGCGCGTGCGCACCGCGCACGACGTCAAAAGCCTGATGGTCGAGTTCCGGCGAATGGGCCTGGATCCGCCGCCGTTCGAACACGACACTATGCTCTACGGCTTCCTGCTGGCGGCCGAGCCGTCGGCGGCAAATCTGGAAGTGCTCAGCGAGATTCACCTGGACCGCAAGTTCACTTCCGACCTCTCCGAACAGGCGGATCTGATCTTCTCGCTGGGCGAAAAGCTGGCGGCGGAGGTGGAAGCGCGAGGGCTGCGGTCCGTTTACGATCACATCGACCTTCCGCTGGCCCCGGTCCTGGCCGGCATGGAGCTGACCGGGATTCGCGTTGAGCCGGCGGCGCTGCGCGAGCTGGGCGGCCGGATGGACTTCGACATCGCGCGGCTGGCGGAAGAGATCTTCCACCTCTCGGGCAAGCCGTTCAACATCAATTCGCCGCAGCAGTTGAGCAAGGTCCTGTTCGAGGACATGGCGATTCCCATGGTGAGCCGCTACGGAAGGGGCAAAACACCGTCGACTGCGGCGGACGTGTTGGAAGCACTCGCCGCCGAACACGAGATCGCACGGAAGGTGCTCGAATACCGGCAACTGACGAAACTAAAGGGGACCTATGTCGACGCGCTACCGCAATTGATCGACCCGCGGACGGGCCGCGTGCACACGACGTTCAACCCCGCGGGGGCGGCCACGGGACGGCTGTCCTCCTCCAATCCGAACCTGCAGAACATCCCGATCCGCACCGGGCTGGGTCGCGAAATCCGGGCCGCGTTCGTTCCGGAGCCGGGCTGGAAGCTGATCGTCGCCGACTATTCGCAAATCGAACTCAGGCTGCTGGCGCACATGTCGGGAGATCCGGTGCTGACCGACGCCTTCCGGCGCGGAGAGGATATTCACACCCGCACCGCGGCGGAAGTGCTCGGGGTGCCCCCGCTGATGATCACCGCGGAGCAGCGCCGCAGCGCAAAGGCCGTCAACTTCGGGATCGTTTACGGGCAGACGCCGTTCGGCCTGGCGCAGCAACTGGGGATCGACCGCAAGGAAGCGGAACGCTACATTAAGGCGTACTTCGAGCGGTATGCAGGCGTGCGCACTTTTATCGATCAGACCATCGCCGAGGTGCGGCGCACCGGGATCTCGCGGACGCTGCTGGGGCGCGAACGCCCGATTCCCGACATGAACTCCCGCAATCCGAACGCCCGCGGGTTCGCCGAACGGACCGCCGTGAACACGCCTTTGCAGGGCACGGCGGCGGATCTGATCAAGCTGGCGATGATCCGGATTCAGGAGCGGCTGAACGAATACGAGGCTCGCATGCTGCTGCAGGTGCATGACGAGTTGGTGTTTGAAGCTCCCGAATCGGAAGCCGGGGACATCGCCGCGCTGGTGAAACAGGAGATGGAGAGCGTCTACGCTTTGAATGTCCCCCTGCTGGTGGAGGTCGGAGTGGGAGCCAACTGGCGGGATGCTAAGTAGGCCTCAATGGACGCAAAATAAAACTCCAGGCCGTTTGCAGCGGCATCTTGTCTGACAAAGTCAATGAATCCTCGTTTTCTTCCCGCAATTCTGCTGGTGGCGCTCGCGACCGCCCAGCAGCGGCCTTACGCCGGACCGGCGAGCGGCAGCTATCAAAAGCTTCGACCGGAACAGAAAAAGCTGGTGCAGGCCTGGCTGGCCGAGTACGGCCGAATTACCGGCAATAAAGTGGATGTTTCGACGTACGAGTCGCTCACTCTCTCCACAAGGACCACGTTCGACGCGGTGACGCACGCGCTGTTGAATACTCCGCTTACCGCGGCGGACGGGACTTCCCTGGGCAAGGCGCTGGACCTGGTGGAAATGGTGGAGTCGGCTCACGGGCAGTTGCCGGGCTCGCGGGGCGATCATCAGTTCCGGCTCTACGTCAAGCTGAAGAAGAATGCGTTGAACAAGCTTTACGCGTCCCGCGAGTTCAAGCGGACCGGCGACAACACTATTTACCACCTTGGTTATCCGATCAACTTCCGGCAGGAGGGCGGGACGCCTTCGATTCAGATCTCGGTGACGCGCACGGGAAGGCGCGCCGACATTGATGTCGATTATCGTTCGTCCTCTGGTCCGAAGGCTCTGGTGAACGGTCATCTGACGGCCGCTAACTCCGACATTCGCGCCGGGAAGAACCCCGCGGTGCATGCCCGGCGTTGGAGCGGCTTCGAGGAATGGTGGCGCGACTTCCTGGGGTTATTTGCCGCGCACGCAGAGACGGTCTCCGTCGCGCTGAACATCCAGGTTCCGGATAGGCCTCGAGTGAAAGCGTCGGCCCCACTGGAAGAAGCGGTTCACGACTATCTTCAAAGCTGGCTGGTAGACGGTAAGCCGGAGCAAGCCTTTGCGTATCTCTCGATCGTCTCCTATGCGTGCCTCGCGGAGTTCCAGACGGGCGAGAGCATCGACAGCAATCTGGCAAACCTGCGGATCCTGGAGCAGATGCGGAAGGCTGCCCATGCTTACGGAAAAGTGACCTCGCTCGAGGAAGTCGTGGAGGGTGCGCCCTTGTACGCTCCCGGAGCTCGGCCGATGCAGCACCCGCACGGGAAGCTCTTCAGCCTGGAGCAACTCGCCGATGATGACGCTCGGGCCTTGGATTGCCGGGTGCGGTTCAAAACCGACCTTGCCGAGGAGTTGCCGTCGGTGTCCCACAAGTTCAACGACAAATACGCCTCCATCACGCGGTTGCGCAAAGAAAGCGGCGGACCGACTTATCTGACGCAGGTGTGGAGCAAGGAAGAGGGTTACTGGAAGGTAGTTTCCTGGCACCTGGAGCATCCGTTCCAGCGAGCCGCGGCTCCGGCCATCGCCCCGCGTCCGAATGCTGCCGCATCGCGAGCCAAGGAGTTTCGCGCCGAACCCGAGCTGATTCAGGCGACGGAAGATTTTTTCGCGACATGGCTCCAAAAGCGCGATTTCGCGAAAGCCGCCGGGTACTTCGCACCGGAGGCCTCTGGTTGTTCGGAGATCCGGGACGCGGGCGCGCCCGCCGCATTTCTAAGCGGGATCGTGGCGATGCTCCCCCGACAAGGCGGCGCGGAACTGGTCGCTCCCGACGAACACAGCCATCCTCACTTGCAGGAAGTGCCGCACCGCGGCGCTCAGATGTTCCTGCTGGCGCGCGTCTCCGACGAACTCGCGGCCATGTCGGAGTGCGGTGCGGGGCAAGTTTCGCGTTCCGCCACGGCTGGCCGGCCGGCTTTCCGGACCGGCCGATTCCAGACCATTGCCCGGCTGAAGGCCGCCTCCGGCCTGGGTAGTGCGATCAATCTTCAGTGGAGCAAGCGCGATGGGCATTGGCAGATCACCGCAGCCAACATCGTAACTCACTGATTTCAGATAATCTACTAATCTAGATGGAGATTATATTTTCTCGTTGCCAAATTACCATTGTCCATCTACAATGGTGCAATGACAGCCGTCGAAGCCCTGAAACAGTCCAGTCACCGGCTCCGCGGCTCGCTCGCAGAGGAGCTGAACAATCCCCTGCCCGGCTTCTCCAAGCCCGCCACTACGCTTCTTAAATTCCACGGGATGTACCAGCAGGAGGATCGCGACCTCCGCAAATCCGGAGAGAAGTCGCAGACTTTCATGATCCGGGTGGGGATTCCGGGGGGGCGGTTGACGGCGCTGCAATACCTGGAGTTAGACCGGCTGGCGGACGAAGCCGGGGACGGCACTCTGCGCATTACTTCGCGGCAGGACATTCAGTACCACTACGTGGGCAAGCGCGACCTGCGGATTTTGCTGCAAGCGTTGGAAAGCATTAGCCTGAGCACGTTCGCCGCCTGCGGCGACGTGGTTCGCAACGTGATCGCGTGCGCCGCACCGATGGAGACACGCGAGCGGAAGGATCTGTGGCCCTTTATAGAACTGCTGTCGCGGGAGTTGAAGCCGAGGTCGAACGCATACGCGGAAATCTGGATCGACGGGGAACGCGCGGTGAGTTGGGAAGAGGAATCGGAGCCGCTATACGGCGACACCTACCTGCCACGGAAGTTCAAGATCGCGTTCGCGTATCCGGGCGACAACACTACGGATATCTACGGCAACGACCTGGGGATCGTGCCGCACCACGAGTTTGGTGAGCTTCAGGGGTTCACCATTCTGGCCGGCGGCGGCCTTGGGCAAAGCAACGGCGTGAAAGCCAGCCATCCGCGTCTGGCGGATCCGATTGCCTTCGTCCCTCCCGCGAAGCTGCTGGACGCAGCCAAGGCCGTCGTCGCCATTCACCGGGATTTCGGAAATCGCGACAATCGCAAGCTGGCGAGGCTGAAGTACGTGCTCGACGCCTGGGGCGTGGAGAAGTTCCGGCGCGAGTTCGCCGCTCGCCTGGACTTCACGCCGGAGCCGCCGCGGGACATCGTCTGGACTCGAGGGGATGATTACCTGGGCTGGCACCGGCAGAACGATCGCGCCTGGTTTGTTGGCTTGCGCATCGTCAGCGGACGGATTCAAGGCGCCCAGCGGGCGGCACTCCGCTCGATTGTCGAGCGGTTTCGCTGCGAGGTCCGGCTGACCGCTCAGCAGAACCTGCTGCTCACGGGAATCGAGGATCGCGCCGCTCTGGAGATCGCCCTGCGGGACGCCGGGTTGCAACCGGCGGCATCGCTGCCGCCGGTGCTGCGCCATTCGATGGCGTGTCCGGCGCTGCCTACCTGCGGACAAGCGTTGACGGAGGCCGAGAGAATCGGGCCGGAATTGTTCGGCGCGATCCAGGCGGAGGCCGATCGCGCCGAGCTGTCGGGAGAGGCAATCCGGGTGCGGGTTACCGGCTGCCCGAACGGTTGCGCGAGACCCTACACGGCGGAAATCGGGATCGTTGGGCAGAGCGTGAACCTCTATAGCATTTACCTGGGCGGTTCAGCGGCGGGCACGCGCCTGGCAACGTTGTACTCCCACGGAGTGCGTGGGGATGATGTCGCGGCGCGATTGTCGCCGCTATTCGCGCTGTACGCCGCGGATCGCGGGCCCCGCGAAGGGTTCGGCGACTGGGTGCATCGGGTTGGCGTGGAATCGCTTCGAAATCGGCTATTGGAATCGGAGGCGGCGGCATGAATTTCTCTTTCCCCGTATTTCTGGATCTGGAGGGAAAGCGTGTGCTGGTTGCGGGCGGCGGCTTCATGGCCGAGGAGAAGGTCGCGAAGCTGCTCGAAGCCGGAGCGCGTGTTGTGGTACAGGCCACCGAACTGACCCCCGCGCTGCAGGACCTGGCGCTGCGGAAGGTGATCGAGCATCGGCCTTGCCCCTACCGGCAGGGCGACATGGCGGGGTTTCTGCTGGTGATCAGCGCGATGTCGCGGCGCGAGAACGAGGCGCTGTTCGCGGAAGCGGAACAGCGCGGCCAATTGTTCAACGCCGTGGACGATCCGAGAAACTGCCGCTTCATCGTTGCGTCCACGCATCGCAGCGGAAACCTGACGGTGGCGGTTTCGACCAACGGGCAATGCCCGGCGCTGGGGGTGCGGCTGCGGGAGCGCCTGGCCGGGGAGCTGGGTCCGGAGTACGGACAGTTTCTCGAGCTCGCCGAGCGATTGCGGCCGCATATCGGGGCTCAGGTGGGCGAATTCGAGAAGCGCAAGGCGCTATGGTATCGCCTGGTGGACTCCGGGGCGCTCGGCTTGCTGCGCGAGGGACGAAGAAACGACGCCGAGTCGCTGTTGAAGCGCATTCTTTCCGAGGAGCTGGTGGAATATCCAGTGCCGGCCTACTCATGAACACCATCTACCTGGTGGGCGCCGGACCCGGCGATCCCGATCTGCTGACCGTGAAGGCGCATCGCCTGCTGGCCGCGGCCGACGCGGTGCTGTACGACCGGCTGGTAAGCCCCGAGATCCTGGCTTGCGCGAATCCGAACGCCGAGCTTCATTACGTCGGCAAGGAGGAAGGCGAGCAAGAAACAGCACAGCGCCGGATTTTGGAGCTGATGGCGCTGTGCGCGCGGCGGCATCGCAGCGTAGTCCGGCTGAAGGGCGGCGATCCGATGGTGTTCGGGCGCGGGGCAGAGGAGTGGCTGTGGCTTGCCGCCCGCGGGATCGCAGTGGAGATCGTTCCGGGAATCAGCTCCGCGATCGCCGCGCCTTCGCTGCACGGGATACCGCTTACGCTGCGGGGCGTGGCGCGATCGTTCGCGGTGATCACGGGGCAGGCCGAAGGCGGGATGACGGAATCGTGGGAGGCGTACGCCCCGGTGGACACGCTGGTGATCCTGATGGGGGTGAAGCACCGGGCGCGGATCGCGGCAGCGCTGATCGCGGCAGGGCGGCCGCCCGGCCAGCCGGTTGCCTTCGTGGAACGAGCTTCCACACCGCGCCAGCGTTGTGTGGAGAGCACGCTGGCGGAGGTGGCGCGAGGCGAGACGCAGGTGGAGCCGCCAGCCGTGTTCATTGCCGGCCAGGTGGTGGCACACCGCGTCACGGCGAGGCGGCGGGTCCTGTCGGCGGACCTGCGGGTGGCCTAGAATAAAGCGGTGCGTATCGCCGCGGTTGCCATGTCCCTGCTGTTGTTCGGGTGCGCTTCCGAGAAGCCGAAAACGGAAGCTCCGAAGCCGGAGCCGACGCCCGCCGTCTACAAAGTGCTGTTCACGACGACCAAGGGCGACTTCACCGTCGAGGTGACCCGCGCCTGGGCGCCCAACGGCGCGGATCGCTTCTGGGAGTTGGTCCGGGAGAACTTTTTCGATGACTCCGCGTTCTACCGGGTGATGAAGGGCTATGTCGCGCAGTTCGGGATTCATAGAGATCCGCGGGTGAACGAATTGTGGCGGCTGAACCGGACGTTCGACGACCAGCGCAAGCAGTCTAACAAGAAAGGCGCCATCGCCTTTGCTCATAACGGACCGAACACCCGCACCACGCAAGTGTTTGTAAATCTCGCCGATAATTCCGGACGGTTGGACGGGCAGAGCTTCGTTCCATTCGGCAAGGTGGTCAGCGGAATGGACGTGGTGGAGAAGTTGTACGCGGGATACGGGGACTCGTCGCCGCGAGGCTATGGCCCGGACGCCTCGAAGCTGGAAAACCAGGGGAGCGCGTATCTGAACTCGTTCCCCCGGCTGGATTTCATCAAGACAGCAAGGGTGTTGAAGGACTAGGCGGGTGACTACTTCGCCAATTTGGCCGCCTGCTTCGGCCAGTTCCCTTTGAAGAACGTGTCGATGGCGCCCAACACAAGGCCAGGCGCCTCTACCCAGCATTGATGAGCAGCGCCAGGCACCGTGAGCAGGCGAGCATTGCCGAGGGTCGCAGCCCATTCGCGTCCGGAACCATAGGGTGCGTTGCGGTCCTTGGCGCCGTGGATGGTGAGCACCGGCTGCTTCAGGGCGGCGATCCGGTCGCGAGGGACCACCAGGTTCTGCATCTCCTTCATCCGGACCTCCGCCCAGAACTTGCCGGCGCGGATGGGCCATTCGTTTTCGAATTGGCAGTGCCCAGGCCCGAGCTTCTCGACGTGCGCCGGATCGCCCACCAGGCGGTAACGGGTGACCTTCCATTCCTTCTCGCAATAGGCGCGGGGCTCCTTCTCGTGAAACCCTTCCTGCCGGAGGCGCAGGACTTCTTCTACGGCGGCTTTGGATACCAGGCTCTCCAGTGAATCCTGATTCCGGTGCTCGGGCGGATACTCGGTTCCGAACTTCATGGGGACAGGGCCGATTTGCACAACGCGCTCCACGCGGGAGGGGTGTTCCAGGGTGTAGAGGATCGTCATCAGGCCGAGGTAGGAGTAGCCGATGGCGGAAAAGCGTTCCACTTTCAGGTGTGCCCGCAGCGCTTCCATATCCGCGACCTCGGCGGCGAGGGTAGCGCGAGGGTCGGCTCCGGAACGGCCGCGGTTGCGTTGGTCGTAGAAGATCAGCGTCCTTCCGGGGGACGCGAGGCGCTCGAAATCCGGCTGCAGAATGAATCCCAGCGGCATGATGATTACCTGCGGGCCGGCGCCGATCTTCTCGTAGTACAGTTGGATGCCGCCGGCCGTGGGGACGAAACCGGACGTTCTCTGCTGGGCCTCTAACGCGGGCAGCCCCATGGCGGCAAGCAGGAGTAGGATTCTGGTGTTCATAAAGGCCGAGGACGGCCACGGCGACTCGATGTCGCACCAAATCGGCCTCCATTGCGTCTCACTTCGTAAGATCGTGAAGGGGCGGCTGTTATGAGTGGATATCGCTTCGGTCCTTTCGAGTTGGAGAGCGGCTCGCGGCAACTGCGGAAGCACGGACTGGCTATACGGCTGGCGGGAAAGCCGGTCGAACTGCTGCTGGCGCTGCTGGAGCGTCCCGGCGAGATCGTAAGCCGGGAGGAGCTGCGATCCCGCCTCTGGCCCGACACCAACGTGGATTATGAACGGGGACTGAATAACGCGGTGAACCGGGTGCGTGCGGCCCTAAGCGATGCCGCCGCCGCGCCGCGCTTCATTGAGACGATTTCCGGCCGCGGGTACCGTCTGATAATTCCGGTAGAGAAGATCCAGACGGAGAGCGCGGTTCCGGCGGCGGCGCGGCCTGCGCCCTGGAACCGGTGGCCTGGAGCGGCCGCCGCGGGTATCTTCCTCGCTCTCAGCCTATGGATTCTTCCCGCGCCGGAAGCCGGCCCGGACCCGCCCCCGGCGAGCCACGCCGCCGGGATTTATCATCACGAACAGTGGCGGGCGGAGTCCCTGGTGCAGGCGCGACGCCACTTCGAGGAAGCGATCGCGGCGGCGCCGGAGTTTGCCGAATCCCGCGCTTACCTTGCCATCGTGGTTCTGGACATGGCCGAGATCGGGTTGCTGCCGGCGCGTGAGGCGGGACAGATCGCCCAGCAGCAAGCTGGCAAAGCCCTGGAGTTGGCGCCCCGCTCGGCTGTGGTTCAGTCCGCGGTGGCGGGGGTGGAGACCAAGGTCCGGTGGCGTCTCCGGCAAGCGATGGGAAGCGCGGAGAAAGCGGTTCGCCTGGACCGCCGATCCCCGCTTGCGTGGCGGACCCTGGCGTCCGTCCGCATGGCGCGCGGCGAGATCCAAGGAGCGGTTCGGGCCATGAATCAAGCCATCCGGATCAGCCCGGCGACGCCGTTGAATCGCCTGTGGGCGGGGCATCTCCAATATCTGGCGCGCAACTTCCAGGAATCGGTGCGCGAGTTGGAGCTGGCGTTGACGATGGATCCCGGACTCGCGCCCGCGCACCGCCTGCTCAGCGACTCTTATCTGCGGGTGGGGAGGAGCGAAGATGCGCGAATTCAGTTTGAAACATGGCTGGCGCAGGTTCGTGTCGGCGAGGAAGAGATCGCGCGGGTACGCGCGATCATTCAGACGGCAGGGTTCACGGGCCTGTGGCGCCGGAATCTCGGAAATCCGAATCGCAAGCCCGAGGGTTCGCCGGGAGCGGCGATGAAGCTGGCCGCGATGTATGCGGCGATCGGCGAAGCAGAGCCCGCAATGGACTGGCTGGAACGCGCCGCCGCGGAACGGGAACCGCAATTGCTGTTTGTCGCCGTCGATCCGCGCTTCGACGCCGTTCGCGGTTCGCCCCGCTATCGGGAATGGATGCGCGCGCTCGGGAGTAGTTAACGTCAGGGTTTCGGGCCGGCATCGGCGCGGCAGAAACCGGGGGTGTTGGCCATCTCCCGGAGGAAGATCTTGTGCCCCGGACGGGAAGGGCGAAAGATGGCCCAGTAGCTCTTCTCGGTGAACAGGGGCCGCGCCCGGCGGATGATCTGCGTGCTCAAGATCTTCACGCCGCATTCCAGGTTGCGTTTGGGATCGAAGACGGACTTCCCCAGCTCCTCCGCGCCGAGTTTTTGGTCGAGCTCCCAGTCGAAACCGCAGCCATACATCCTGGCATCCTGATAGGAGAGCTGCAGCAGGCCCTCGCTGACGATGGTCGATCCGGTGACCGAGTCGGGGCCCAGGTGCGATTCCAGCAGCCGCGCGTTCAGGCGGAAACTGGACTCGGCCGCGGCCATCGCCTGGAACAGGTATGCCCAGAACTGCTTCCGCTCGTCCTCTCTGGAATCGAAGAAGCGCGGGCAGAGGGTTCGCACATCGGCCGGCACTTTGTCGGACAGCATCTCCGGAGGAAGGGCGTCGATCACGAACTGGTCCCAGGCGGGGTCCCAGGTGGGCAGACCGCGCGCACGGGTCTTCTGCGCCATGGGGGTGAGGAGTTGAGCGATCGCCGGAACCGCAAGCATCGCCAGCAGGGCGATCCGCTTCATTCCACCACCGTGCTCCAGCCTCTGCGCGACAGGTTCCAATAAATGAAAAAGCCCGCAACGGCGCTGAGCAACAACATGCCCGCGCCGAGTCCGGTATCGCCGAGCAGCAGCTTGCCGATGCCGAACAACGCGCCGTAGATCAAGGTGCAACCGGCGATCCAGCAGAAGAAGTTCGACCAGCCGTCGCGGGCCGGCCGGACCTCGGGAAGACGCTCCGCCACCGGACCCCAGCCGACCAACGAGGGACGGGTGCGGCGGTAGAAGCTGTCGAGCACATGGTCGGGCTCAGGCTTGGTGAGAAACGTGACGGCGAGCCATACGGCAGTGGTGATGGAAACTGTGTAGATCATCAGCCAGGCGAAGTCGGCCGGCTTGTCGGAATCCATCTTCAAGCCCACTTGCAGGTAGAGCGACACGGCGAAGGCGGCGATCATGGATGAGACCTCGCTCCAGGCATTGATCCGCCACCAATACCAGCGCAATAGCAAAACTCCGCCGGTGCCGGCGCCGGTCACCAGCAGAAGCTTCCAGGCTCCCGCAATGGAATCGATGTAATAGGCAATGACCGCCGAGGCGACGGTCAGGATTACGGTGGAGACCTGGGAGGCGCGCACGTAGTGACCTTCGCCTTCGTTCTTCTTCCAGAAGCGGCGATAGAAGTCGTTCACCAGGTAGCTCGCGCCCCAGTTGAGGTGGGTCCCGATGGTGGACATGTAAGCGGCGGCGAACGCCGCGACCATAAGCCCGCGCAGGGAAGGCGGCAGGTGATCGATCATGACCTTGACGTAGCCATGCTCGGGATTCTCCAGATTGGGGTAGAGGATCACTGAGACCAGGGCGGTCAGAATCCAAGGCCAGGGCCGGATGGCGTAGTGCGCGATGTTGAACCACAAGGTGGCGAGCAGCGAGTTCTTTTCGTCCTTGGCGCTGAACATCCGCTGGGCGACGTATCCGCCGCCGCCGGGTTCGGCGCCGGGGCTCCAGGTGGCCCACCAGTTCAGCGCGAGATAGACGAAGAAGGTGATGAGCGGCATCCAGGCGGAATCGAGGTCCGGCGTGAAGCTCAGGATCGATCCGCCGCCGCGCCGCGCGTCCACTTCCGCCAGGCGGGCCTTCATGGCGTCGATGCCGCCCACCGACTGCACCGCGTACACGGCAAGCGCGATCACCATGCCCATCTTGATGACGAACTGGAAGAGATCCATTACCAGCACGCCCCATAAGCCGGAGAGCGTGGAAATGAAGGACGTGAGGACAATGATCACCAGTACAAGCCCCAGCGCCTGTTCCTTGCTGACGCCGAGCACGAGCATCAGAATGTCGACCATCGCCTTGTTGACCCAGCCGAGAATGATGCAGTTGATGGGCAGGGCCAGGTACAGAGCGCGGAAACCGCGGAGAAAGGCGGCGGGCTTCCCGGCGTAGCGGATCTCGGCGAACTCGATGTCGGTCATCACGCCGGAACGTCGCCACAGGCGGGCATAAAAGAACACGGTGAGCATGCCGCTGGCGACCATGCACCACCACAGCCAGTTGCCGGCGATGCCGTTGCGGGCCACCAGGCCCGTGACGGCGAGTGGCGTGTCGGCCGCAAACGTGGTGGCCACCATGGACGTGCCGGCCAGCCACCAGGAGACGTTGCGGCCGCTGAGGAAGAATTCGCTGGTGTTCTGGCCCGCTCGAGAGCGGTAGTATAGGCCGATGGCGATGTTGAAAGCGAAGTAGGCCGCGATCACGGCCCAATCGAGCGGCGTTAGTTGCAAACAGATCCTCGCAAACCCCGTAATTATACTCTGTGACCATCAAGATCCAACCAGCCGGGGTCTTTCCCGGATTCGAGCGAGTGGCCGCCTTCCAGCACGAAGGCAGCGGATTGCGCGGCATCCTGGCGATCCACAACACGCGGCTGGGACCCGCGTTGGGCGGCGTCCGGCTGAAGAACTACGCTACCGATGCCGAGGCGCTGGACGACGTGATGAAACTGTCCCGCGGGATGACTTACAAGTGCGCGCTGGCGGAACTGCCTGCCGGCGGCGGCAAGGCCGTGATCTTCGACGATCCCGGAATGATTCGGGCCGAAGCGTTTCGTGCGTTCGGGGAGCTGGTGGAAAGCTTGGGCGGGCATTATTGCACCGGCCCGGACGTCGGCATCCACGAAGAGGACCTTCGCAACGTGGCGAAAGCGACCCGCTGGGTGACGGATGAGTCCGATCCGCGCCTGGGCGACATCAGCCTGCATACCGCGATCGGAGTCTGGCATGGCATCCGCGCCTGCCTGGACCACGCGGGGATCGGTAAAGCGTCGGTGGCGATTCAGGGGCTGGGCAACGTCGGCATGCGGCTGGCGGAGATTCTGCGTCGCGAAGGGCACATGGTGCTCGCCGCGGACGTCGATCCGGGGCGCGTGGCGCAGGCGGTAGCCCGGTTCGGCGCCCGAGCAGTCCCCGCGGAGCAGATCGCGGCGGAGGCGTGCGACGTGTTCGCGCCCTGCGCGCTGGGAGGTGTTTTGAACCGGGCGGCCGTTCACGCGTTGCGCTGCCGCATCGTTTGCGGCGCCGCGAACAACGTTCTGGAATCGCCGGAAGCCGGCGACGAACTGCGCGGCCGGGGCATCGCTTACGCGCCCGATTACCTGGTGAACGCCGGAGGGGTGATCCGCGGGGGCGAGTACTTCCTGCTGAACTCGGACGACAGCATGCCATCCATTGCAAGGATCTACTCTCGTACGCGCCAGGTGCTGCGGGAGAGCGATGAGAGTGGCGTATCGGCCGCGCGGATCGCCGACCGGATGGCCGAGTCGCGCTTCCAGGCATGAAGCTCAAACGTTTGCGCCTGTTGCTCGTCTAGCCCTACACTGAAGAAATCCATCCTGTTTGAACCGAGGTCTCGTGCGTTTCGCCATCGTTCTTGTTCTCCTAAGCCAGTTCGCCCTAAAGGCTCAGCCGGTTAGCGGCTCCATCAGCGGGATTGTGTCGGATCCGGCGGGCAAGCCCGTCGCCGGAGCCGCCGTGACGATCACGCGCCGGACTACCGGAATCAGCCGCGGCGCGGTGACATCGGCGACCGGCGAGTTCCTGATCCCGCTGGTGCAGCCGGGCGAGTGGAAAGTGACCGTGGCGCGGGACGGCTTCCGGGAGCACGCGCAGACCCTGCCCGTGGAGGTGAATCAGGAAATCCGGCTGGAGGTTCAGTTGCTTCCCGGAACACGGTCCGAACAGGTGACCGTGACCGCGACTCCCGCGCTGCTGAAGACGGAGTCCGCCGCGTTGAGCTCGGTGATCGACAACCGCCAGATCCTGAACCTGCCCCTGGACGGACGCAATTTCTATGAATTGACCCTGCTCGCGCCGGGCGTGCTGCCACCCGCCCAAGGCTCGGCCAGCAGTGCCCGCGGCGATTTCGCGGTCAGCGTCAACGGCGCTCGCGAGGACGCCAACAACTTCACGTTGGACGGCGTGTACAACGTGGACCCGAAGCTGAACGGAGTTTCGCACACGCCACCGGTGGACGCGATCCGCGAGTTCGAGATCGCGACCTCCCTGTATGACGCTTCGTTCGCGCGTTCCGGCGGAGGTCAGGTGACGGTGGTGACGCGTTCCGGCGGCAATCAGGTGCATGGCGCGGCGTATGAGTTCTTTCGCAACGGCGTGCTGGATGCGCGGAACTACTTTGCGCCGGCCGATGAGCCGAGTCCCAAGTATCAACGCAATCAGTTCGGATTCGTGATCGGCGGGCCGGTGGTCCGCAACCGGACGTTCTTCTTCGCCGACTACGAAGGACGCCGCCTGAACGAAGGAATCACACGAATCGCCAACGTTCCCACGGCGCTGGAGCGCAATGGCGATTTTTCGCGCAGCCAGACGCCGGCGATCAATCCGTTCACGGGGCAGTTGTTCCCGCAGAACCGCATTCCCGTGGAGTTCCAAAATCCCATCGGCCGGGCGATCGCCAATCTTTGGCCGCTGCCGAATCGCAACGTGGCAGGCGCGAACTACGTTTCGTCGCCGACGCTGCGGGATCGCAACAACCAGTTCGACGTGCGGATCGATCATAACTTCAGCGCGGCCTCGCAACTCGCCGCCCGCTACAGCCTGGCGGATCGCGAGCTGTTCGAGCCGTTCTCGGGCCCGGCGTTCTCCACCGTGCCCGGATACGGCGCGGATGTCGCACGGCGTGCACAGAACGCGATGATCAGCGAGACGCACACGCTGACCCCCTCGCTGCTGAACGAGCTCCGGCTGGGCTTCAACCGCGTCTCCATCGGCGTCACGCAGGAGGGCCAGGGGACCAGCATCAACCGCCAGGTGGGCCTGCCCGAGCTGGCCCGGAATCCTCGCGACTACGGCCTCAGCTTCACCACCGTGGTGGGATACGCGCCGCTGGGTCACGAGTTCAACAACCCGCAAGCCTCCACCACGAACACATTCCAGGCCGCCGATAACCTGACCTGGAATCGCGGCCGGCGCCTGGCGAAGTTCGGCTTCGACATCCGGCACACGCGGCAGTACGCGTTCCGAGACATCCAGTCCCGGGGGTTCCTCAACTTCATCGGAATCACCGGGAATCCGCTGGCGGAGTTGTTGCTGGGTATCGTCAGTTTCTCCGGCGGCGCGACTGTGGACAATCCGCAGCGTCTGCGCACCACCAGCTACAACTTCTACGGCAACGATCAGTGGCGCATCACCCCCACGTTTACGCTCAATTACGGCGTCCGCTGGGAGTACAACTCGCCTCCGGTGGACGCCCTGGATCGCGCTAACCTGTACGATCCCGCCACGGGCCGCCTGACCGCGGTTGGAACTGGGACCATGCCGCGGGGAGGCTATGAGAGTGACCGCAACAACATCGCCCCCAGGGTCGGGTTCGCCTGGAATCTCCGCAACAAGTACGTGGTCCGCGGCGGCTATGGCGTCTACTTCGACCAGTCGCCGCTGGCGCCGGGCGAAGGGCTGTATTTCTCGCCGCCGTACTTCAATCTGCGCTTCTACTTCCCGCTCAGCGCGCAAGCTCCGCTGCTGATCAACAACCCCTGGCCGGCTAACTTCCCGCTGCCGACGCCGCCGTCCGCGCTTGCGTTCCAACGCGACCTGGAGACCGGATATATCCAGCAATGGAATTTCTCCATCCAGCGGCAGCTTTGGTCCAGCGCGACCCTGGAAGCCGGATACGTCGGCGCAAAGGGAACAAACCTCATTGCGGCGCGCGACATCAACCAGCCGCAGCCCTCGAATACGCAGCGCTACCAGCGTCCAAACCCCGCCTTCGAGGACATCAACATCATCGAATCCCGCGCGAACTCCAACTATCATTCATTGCAAGCCCGGTTCCAGCAGCGGTTCTCGCGCAACCTGACGGCGCTCGCATCCTATACGTTCGGCAAGTCGATCGACGACGCTTCGGGATTCTTCTCGAGCGCGGGCGATTCCAATTTCCCGCAGAATTCTTACAACCTGGCGGCGGAGCGCGGCCGCTCCAACTTCGACATCCGGCAGCGCTTCAGCGCCAGCTACACTTGGGATCTGCCCTTCGGTCGTGGCCAGCGCTGGGCCAACGACGGCGGATTCTGGGGCGTCGTGGCCGGCGGATGGCAGAGCGCCGGGGTGCTCACGTTCCAGTCCGGCAGGCCGTTCACCGTGGCCCTGCTGAGCGATATCGATCAGTCCAACACGGGCCGCACCAGCCTCGGCTTCGGCAACAATGACCGGCCGAACCGCCTGTCCGACGGGTCGCTCGACAACCCGAGTCCGGACCGCTGGTTCAACACCGGCGCCTTCGCAACGTCCCCGCGCGGCACCTTCGGCAACTCCGGACGCAACATCCTGGACGGCCCCGGTCTTGCCAACATCAATTTCAGCATGCTGCGCAACGTCTCCATCCGGGAGCGGACCACGCTGCAGTTCCGGTTCGAGTTCTTCAACCTGCTGAATCGCGCCAATTTCGACCAGCCGGACAACTTTGTAGGCTCGCCCTCGTTTGGACGCATCCTGTCGGCGCAGGCGCCCCGCCGCGTGCAGCTTGGCGTCAAGCTACTCTTTTAGACGAGTGGATTCGAGGGCTTACATCGAAAGGGCCATTCAACTGGCGCTCGGCAATGTGCGTGATGGAAGGGGCGGCCCCTTCGGTGCGATCGTCGTGCGGAACGGCCAGGTGCTGGGCGAAGGCGTGAACCTGGTCACATCCAGCAACGATCCGACTGCCCACGCCGAGGTGGTCGCGATTCGCGCGTCGTGCGCCGCCATCTCCAGCTACGACCTCTCCGGCTGCGAGATTTATGCCAGTTGCGAGCCTTGCCCCATGTGCCTGGGGGCGATCCTGTGGGCCCGCCTGGACCGCGTGTACTTCGCCGCGGATGCGGGCGACGCCGCGCGCGCCGGATTCGACGATTCCGCGTTCTACGCCGAACTAGGCAAGCCCCGCGACCAGCGCCACCCCCCCATGATCCGGATCCCGGCTCCTTTGGCGCTGGACCCCTTCGAGGCCTGGCTGCGATCTCCGGATCGCCGCGATTATTGAGCCCGCAACCAGTCGAACATCCGCGCCAGCGCGCGTCCGCGGTGGCTCACCTGCTGTTTCTGCTCCATCGTCGCTTCGCCGAAGGTGCAGCCCAAGGGCGGATAGAAGAAGTAGGGATCGTAGCCGAAGCCGCCGGTGCCGCGCGGTTCCAGCTCGATTCGGCCTTCCACTTCGCCGCGAAACAACTGGATCACTTGCCCGTCGCGCGCCAGGGCGATGACGCATACATAGCGCGCGGTGCGATCCGGCGCGTTCCGCAGCTTCTCCAGCAGCAGCGCGTTGTTCTCCGCGTCGGAAGCGTCCGGGCCCGCGAAGTAGGCCGAGTTCACACCCGGCTCTCCGCCGAGAGCATCCACCTCCAGGCCGGAGTCGTCCACAAATAGCCATCCCGGCGTATGGCTGCCGTAGTATCGCGCCTTGATGCTCGCGTTCTCCTCAAACGTAAAACCGGTTTCGCGCGGCGCCGGCAGGTCGCGACGCCCCGGAAGTTCCTGGACCTCCCAACCTGGAGAAGCCACAAGGCGGAACTCGCGCAGTTTGCCGGGATTGCCTGTCGCGCAATACAGGATCAAGCGTCCAGTGCCCTTGCCTGCAATTCGAACAGCTCATTGATGCCGGCTCGAGCGAGTGCGAGCAACTCCGCCAAATGCGGGTCCTCGAAGGGCGTCTGCTCCGCCGTGGCCTGCAGTTCGACGAACTTCCCGGATCCGGTGAGCACGACGTTCATGTCAACCTCGGCGCGCGAATCCTCCTGGTAGCAAAGGTCCAGCATGGGGATGCCGTCCACGATGCCGACACTGGTGGCGGCCACCGCCTCGCGCACCGGCCACGCCTTCAGCGCCCCGAATTTCTGGAGCTGCTTGAGCGCGGAGCACATCGCGACATAGGCGCCGGTGATGGATGCGGTTCGCGTTCCCCCGTCCGCCTGAATGACATCGCAATCGACGATCACCGTCCGTTCGCCCAACGCGGTCAGATCCACGATGCTGCGCAGGCTCCGGCCGATCAGACGCTGGATCTCCAGCGTCCGGCCGGAGGGACGTCCCTTCGCCACCTCGCGCTGTGTGCGCTGCGCGGTGGCCCGTGGCAGCATGGAGTATTCGGCGGTGACCCATCCCTTCCCCGAGTTCCGGAGAAACGAGGGCACCGTTTCCTCCACCGTGGCCGCGCACAGCACCCTCGTATGCCCCACCTCGATGAGAGCCGAGCCTTCGGCTGTCATCAGAAAGCCCGTCTGAATCTTCACCGGGCGCATTTGGCCGGCCGCGCGATCGTCAATTCTCATTTCGTGGCACCCGATTGCAGCAAAGCGTAGAACAAAAGAAACACCAGCGTGAAACCGCTCAACAGCAAGAACAGGCACGACACAATGCCTTTGGTATCGGTTCGACGCTTGTGCCTGCCCTTTCCGGCGGGCTTCAGCTTCGCCATAGACCTTCCAGTGTGACATGCGGCGCGCGGCGAATGGAATCGCGGTTAGAATTGGCTTGTGACCTCTCGCCGCGCCTGGCTGTTGCTCGCAATCCTGGGGGGTTGCGCCCGCGACGCCGAATTGCAACTGCCGCGTCAGGTTGGTTCCTGGTCGCTGCGGGAAGGCAACGTCTATCGCGGTCCCGGCGAAGTGAAAGTGGTGATATCCCGCCTGGACAACTCGTCCGCGGCCTTCGAGGCGATCCAGAAGTGGCGGCCGCAGCCGGGCCGCATCGCGTTCCAGAAGGACCGCTTCGTGGTGGTCCTGGAATCGGACAACCTGGACCCGGGCGGCTTGAACGCCTTCGCATCGCAACTGGAGAAGAGCTTGCGATAATGAAGGGATGGCGAGCCCGGTCGACCGCTTTTACGACTACTCGCTGCTGGGCCTGCTGGCGTCGGGATACCTGGCGGTTCTAGGTTCGGGATTTCTGGACGCTCCCACCGCGATCGCCACCGCGGTCGCCCTGACCTTGCGCGGCATCCTGATCGCCGGGTGGATCCGGTTCCGGGTCACCGGCCGCATGGTGGCGGCCGCGACGGTCGCTTACTTCGGCTTCTTCCCTCTCGATTATCTCTACATCTCCGGCGATTTCATGCGCGCCCTGGTGCACCTGGTGTTCTTCGTGGCGATCGTTCGCGTCCTCACAGCGAGCACCCCGCGCGACTACCTGTTCGTGAAGGTGATCGCGTTCCTGGAGCTTCTCGCCGCGTGCATGCTATCGGCCCACCTGAACTTCTTCCTCTTCCTGGGGCTGTTCCTGGTGTTCGCCATCGCGACCTTCGCCAGCGGCGAGATCCGCGGATCGCTGGCCAAGGCACAGCGGGTGGACCGGACCGGGATGGCGCGCGTTCCGCGGCGGCTGGGGGCGCTGTCGGCGTGGCTGTTCGCCGGAATCCTGATTCTGACGGCGGGCCTGTTCTTCGTGCTGCCGCGCACCGCGCGAGCCGCGTTCCAGCATCTGGTTCCGGAGAAATACCACCTGCCGGGATTCTCCAACGAAGTCGTGCTGGGGCAGTTGGGCGAGATCAAGAAGCAGAGCACGGCGGTGATGCGCGTGCGCTATCCGTCCGGCAGATCCATGCTGCACAAGTGGCGCGGCGCCGCGCTCAGCAGGTTCGACGGCAACCGCTGGTTTAACCCGCCGGCCACCGGCGAGCCGCTGCGCGTGGAGCGCGGCCGCATTGTGCTGGGCGATCCCAATCAGCGCCGCCGTTATGGCCGCGACGTCTACTACGAGGTCCACGTCCGCGAGATCGCCTCCGACGCGCTGTTCTTCGCCGGCACGCCGCAGGTGCTTTCCATCGCTTCCCCGTTCATCATTCGGACCAGAAACGACAGCTACCGCGTCAGCTATCCCAGCGCGAACGGGCTGCTGTACGGCGCGCACAGTTTCCTGGAGGACGAATTCGCCGCGCCCATACCCGAAGCCCCTCCGCTGCCCCAGGCGCTTCGCTCGGAGTACCTGTCGCTGCCTCCCATGGATGCCCGCGTCGCGGAGCTGGCGGCCTCGTGGTCGGCGCTGGAGCCGACTGCCGAGGGCAAGGCCCGCGCCATGGAGAGGCGTTTGCGGACCGGCTTCGGCTACACCCTGGAACTCCTGCCCGCCAAGGTGCCGGACCCGCTGGTCCACTTCCTGTTCGAGCGCCGAAAAGGCCATTGCGAGTACTTCGCTTCCGCCCTCGCGGTGATGCTGCGCACCGAGGGCATCCCCTCCCGCGTGGTTACGGGCTTCCAGAGCGGCGTGTTCAACCCCGTGAGCGGCTGGCAGTTGATCCGCGCCTCCGACGCTCACAGTTGGGTGGAGGCATGGGTGCCGCGGCGCGGCTGGATCACCCTCGATCCCACGCCGCCCGACCCGTCCGCCGCGAATCCGGGACTGCTCAGCCGCCTGAATTTCTATCTCGACGCCGCCGAAGTGTTCTGGCAGGATTGGGTGCTCAGCTACGATCTGGACCGGCAGGTGCTTCTGGCCTCGCGCGTGGAGGAATCCAGCCGCAAGCTCCGCTTCGACTGGTTCGACTCCGCTTCCGGATGGACCCGGGCCAAAGCGGTCCGCATGGCGGGTCCGGTGCGCGAGTACGCGCCCTGGCTCCTGCTCGCTTCGGTTCTGGTGTCGTTCGTTTACCTCTTCTGGCCTTCGCTGCGATCCTGGTGGGACGACCGGTTGCGGCTGCGCCGCGCGCATCGCGGCCAGGGGATCGCCGGAGACGCCACCGTGTTGTACCGCCGCATGCTCGAACTCCTGCGGCGCCGCGGCATCGAGAAGCCAGGCTGGCTGACCCCCAACGAATTCGCCGGCGTTGTTCCCGCGGGGGAAATGAACTCGCTGCTGCGCGACTTCACCGGCGCCTATCAGGAGCTGCGCTTCGGCGGGCGGAGGGACGCCGCCGCCCGCATGGCGCTGATCCTGGAGCGGCTGGAGAAGCTCTAGCGCGCGATCCCCAGAAAGCCCCGCTCCACCACGCCGCGGAGGAACATGTCGTTCCACCAGGTCAGGTTCAGCGGATCATCGCCGATCATGCGCTTGCGATAATCGTCGATGTCGATCTTAACTTCGCCCGCGTTCATCGCGCGGCCTTCGCGCACCTGCGCCTCCATCTGCGCAAGAGCCGATCCCAGCGCCTCTATCAGCAGGTTCAGGAACTTCTTGTCCCGCAGCACCTCGCCGTGCCCCGGAATCACAATACTCAGTTCCATCGCCGCCAGCTTTTTCAGCGTCTCCAGCCACTCTACAGGATGCCCGCCCGCCGCGTAGGGAACGGGGTGGACCAGGATGTCGCCCGTGGCGACGATCTTCTCGGCCGGCAAGTAGACGATGGCGTCGCCGGTGGTGTTCGCCCGCCCCAGATACTGCAGCCGGACAATCCGCTTGCCCAGATCGACGGTCATTTCTGTGTCGAAAGCCAGCGTGGGATTCTCTTGCCGGTAGGCCGCGTACTCGCGCATTTGGCGCTGCACGTCCGCGATCTCCTGCTCCGTATCGGCGCGGTCTTTCGCCGTCATGGGCTTTCCTTCTTCGGTCTGGCCCTTCCCCAGCCGCTCCTTCATTTGAGCGATCGACTTCGGCAGCGGTCCGTTCGGATCGGCCCACCGCTTCGCCACCCCCGGATTGCGCGTTTCGATCAGCCGCTTGGTGTCGCGGTGCGCGATGATCTCGATGTCCGGAAAAGCGTCGCGATACACACTGTTGCCCGCCGTGTGATCGATATGGTGATGGGTGTTCACCAGGTATCGCACCGGCTTGTTGGTCAGCCGGCGGATCTCCGCGACGTCCTCCCTGGCCACCGAAGGCAGGAAGCAGGCGTCCACCACCAGCACCCCGCGCTCGCCCGCGATCACGGTTGTATTGCTGTGCACCCAACCGGCGCTGGGGTCGGGATGCCGGATGACATACACGCCTTCCGCCACCGGGGTAACGCTACGCTCCGGCGTTCGCACGGAAGCGGCCGGAAGAAAAACGGGAATCAGCAGTGTTGCGGCGACTCTTGGATTCATCGGTGCTCCATTCCGGCGGAGTGCCGGCAGCCAGACCGGAGCATCAGGCACACTTCCCCGGCCTGGCAGCCAGGGGCTCCGCCTGCAATCTCGGCGCTGATAACGCACGCCCTCCCAAAGCGAAGAGCAGTACCCTGCCTCAGCGTTGCTTCGAGAATCAGCCTAAGGGGAGAGACCGGCTGTTCACCACGGAAAAGGGGTGAACTACCGGTCGCCAAGGGTGGACCGGTCAGGCGTTGAGAATCTGCAGAACCTTGTCGCGATAGCTGCGGCTCAGCGTCAGTTCCGTGCCGTGATTCAGCACCACCACATACTCGCCGTGGAACCACGGACGCAGTTCCTTGATGCGGTCCAGATTGACGATGGTGGAGCGATGAATCCGGGCGAAACGCGACGTATCCAGGCGCGCTTCAATCGAATTCATGGTCTCCCGCAGCAGATGAGTGTCGTTGCCGACGTGCAGGCACACGTAATTGTCGGCGGCTTCCACCCAGTCGATATCCTCCTGGCGCACGAAAAACACACGCCCCGTCGACTTCACCGCGAAGCGCGAGGCCGACGGCGGGCGCTGCCGCACTTCCTCGATCAGAGCCTGCAGCTTCTGGCTTTCCTTGCCGTTCCGGGTGGCGACAACGCCGCGAATGTGGCCCACCGCCTTCTGGAAGCGCTCCGGATCGAAAGGCTTCAACAGGTAGTCGATGGCGTGGACTTCGAATGCGCGCAACGCGTACTCGTCAAACGCGGTGATGAATACCACCATGGGGGGGCGCTCCCCCCGCAGATTCTCCACCACGCCGAAACCGTCCGTGCCGGGCATCTGAACATCCAGGAAAAGGAGATCGACGGGATGATTCTGCAGAAACTCCAGCGCTTCCCCCCCGCTGGCGCATTCGCCGACGACATCGAAATCCGGAAACGAGCTCAGCAACCTGCGAACCCGCCGGCGAGCCAGACGCTCATCGTCAACGATCAGCGTTCGAATACGATCCATTTCGTTTTACCCCCCACTTCAGCCGGTTTCCCCCAATAGACGGAACGGAATTTGAATCGTCACCTCGAAACCGCCTTCGGGACGGTTGTGCATGGACAAAAGGTGATCTTTTTGATAGAGACGCCGCAGGCGTTCGGCGGTGTTGGAAAGGCCCACGCCCATCTGCGCCGCTTCCCGCCGCGCCGGATCCAGACCCTTGCCGTTGTCGGACACCTGCAATTGCAGCGAGCCGCCGAGTTGCGTGGCCGCGATGCGGATCCTCCGCTCGCCCTCGTGATTCCGCAGGCCGTGTTTCAATGCGTTCTCCACGATCGGCTGCAGGATCAGGTTGGGGACCTGCGCGTCCAGGGCCTTCGCCTCCACGTCGAACTCCACCTTCAACTGATCCTCGAAGCGGATCTTTTCGATTTCCAGGTAGCGCTCCAGGAAGTCGATCTCGCTCTTCAGGGTCGTTTCCGACGCGCCCGCATTCTCCAAAGTCAACCGGAGAAACTCGCTCAGGCGGGCGATCATGCGTTCGGCGGTCGCGGAGTTCTCGTGGATCAACTCGGAAATCGCATGCAGCGTGTTGAAAAGAAAGTGGGGATGCAACTGCATCCGCAGGGCGGTGAGCTGCGCCCGCGCCAGCTCGCCTTCCAGTTGCACGCTGCGCACCTCCGCCGCCTGGAACCGCCGGTAATAGTCGCCCGCGGCTTGAAACAGCAGCACCAGGGCGTAATTCAGCAGGCTGAAGTCCAGGCTCGAGAGCATCGTCTTCAGCACGGATGTGCCGTATGCGCGGTCGTAGATCAGTGGGGGAATCGTCAGGTCCCAGATCCCCTTGGTGGTCGCGCCGATCAGAATGATGGCCGGAAGGTGCACCAGCACGGGCAACAGCCAGCGGTCCCGCCGGATCGGCAGCTTGTACCCCAACCACAAGATCAACGGTGTCGCCAGGCACCACAGCCATGCGTACGAGATCTCCCCGACAAAGGCCCTTCCCCACGGCGCTGGCCGTCCCCACAGGGCGGACCGGTAGTGAACGTTGACGGCCATCAACGATCCGTACAGAGTCCAAGCGCCAAAGATCAACCAGAACTTCGAAAGCAGCTTCATGGAGCCAGTCCTTGTATTTAGACGACCCCTCCCGTTCCCCGTTATGGATCACTTTAGCGGGGATCTCCTTTAGCTGGTTAGTGTTTGTGGCGAAATTCGAACTGTCGGGGGCGAAATTTGGGATTCGCGCGCTATCGGGATCGTGCTCTCATCTGGCGGCGGATCGCCAATGCCTTCAGGCTTAGGCGTCCTGAGCTCGAGTTCCTTTTGGTTAGAGGGCCGATCCAGGCGATGTGGCGTTGATCACGCCGCGCCGGGGTTGCGTTCCGCGGGCAATTCCGAGGATTCGCATACAACCAGGTGACGGTGCAAACTTTCCTGATCCTGCCGCTCAGGTCTATGCCCGAGGACCTCGTCCCGCCTCGTTCTGGACCGCAAAGTTTAAAGTACCGATTTGCGCGATTCATCTGCGGTTTGGCGAGCCGGTCGCCGATGAACGATCATGCCCATCGGTGTGCCCGCCCGAATCGTATTTCTTGGCCTGGCGACTCTCGCCGTCTCAACCAGCGCTTTCGCGCAGCCCGGGACGCTACGCAAGCCTTCCTGGGCGCCTCCGATTTCGGAGAGCTCGGCCGCGGTATCTTCCGCGTCCAACGGAGGCGCCCCGCCCAAGACCGGCAAGTACGACCTGCGCATGACTCTGGAGTGGAAAACCGCGGCGGACCGCCTCTGCGCCGAAAGCAAGTACAGCGAGGCGGAGAAGAACTACCTGAAGATCCTGGAGGAGCGCGAGCACGCCTTCGGCCTGAACAGCCCCGAAATCGTCGCCGACATCAGCGACCTGGGAAGGGTGGCGTTCGCCCAGATGAAGTTCGGCACCGCTGAAAACCACTACGCGCGGGCGCTGCAGATCCTGGAGAACGCCAAGGGGAAGAACAGCCTGGACATCGTGCCGGTGCTGAATCAACTGGCCAAGGTGACGCGCGCCGCCAACAACTATATGGGCTCCGAACAGTTCGCGCAGCGCGCGCTGGGAATCGTGGAGCGGTATCGCGGCGCGGATCACCCCGATAATGTTCCCGCCCTCATCAACGTCGCACGGGTGCAATTGTTGCAGCAAACACCCGCCAAGGCCCTGCCATTGCTGCAGCGCGCGCTGGCGATTCAGGAAAAGGCAAGCGGGCTGATGGGCCTGGAACTCGCGCCGGTGCTGGACTTGCTGGGAGACGCCGCCCGCAGCGAATACCCCGGCGATACGGAAATGTACTGGAAGCGCTCCCTGGCGGTGCGCGAGAGCAATCACGGGCCCGCCGGCCTGGAGGTGACCGAAACGCTCGACCGCCTGGGACAGTTTTACTTTGAGAGCAAGTCCTTCGACAAGGCCGCCGCCACGCTGGAACGTGCCCTCTATATCCGCAGCCGGCTGTTGGGCAATGAACACCCCGCCACTCAGGAGACCAGCGAGCAGGTGGCCGCGGTGTATGCGGGCCTCGGACGAACTCCCGACGCGCAGCCCCTGGTGAAGGAGATTTTCAGCGCGCGCGAGCAGACCACCGCGCAGGATCTGACGTCGCTGGCCAAGCAGGCCGACGGTGAGAACCGGCTGCAGGAAGCCGACAGCTTCTATCGCGCCTCCATCGCCGTCCTCGATAAGCGCGGGCTCGTGTTCGCGAAATATCCCGCGCTGGATCCGAATGATCCGCCCACCCCGGCGCTGATCGAGACCGTGGACAACTATGTCGCGCTCCTCAAGAAGATGAACAAGAAGAAGGACGCCAAGAAGCTGGAGTACCGCGCCAACCTTCTGGCCGCGCGCGGTCCCGCCAATCAGCGCAAGTAACGCTACTTGCCCTTGCTCAGCTTGCGGAAGTACTCCGCCACCGCGTCCGCATAGCCCGCCGGGATCTTGGTGTTGTTCCCGCCGCGTACCTGCCCGGAACGTTGCTCGTCCAGCTTGCGGCGTAACATCAGCTCCAACTGCTCGATTTCCGGCAATGCCTGTCGCTTGAACCGCTCCGCGAGCTCCTGGTCGTTGACCGCGCCCATCTGCGCGCTCTGGATTTCGCGCAGCGCCTCCTGCACCGCCGTCGATAACTCCCGGTCGGAGCCCAGGGCCTGGCGCAGTTGCGTCAGATCGCGGATCGCTTCGCGCAGCGCGCGCTCCGGCGGGACCGCGCCGGAAATCGGACCTCCAAACCCATCACGCAATGCCCCGCCCGCCTGGAAGGAGCCGCCCGGACCGGTTTGCTCCCCACCCTGGCGATCGCCCGGCTGTCCTTGCTGTCCCGGTTGTTGTCCCGGTTGTTGCCCCGGTTGTTGGCCAGGTTGCGATCCCGGTTGGCCTTGCTGGCCGGTCTGCTGCCCCGGCTGCTGCCCCGGCTGCTGTCCCTGCGGTCCGCTCTGCTGTTTCTTCGGCCGATCGCCTGCTGCCCGCTCCATGCGCTCCCGAAGCTGCTCCACCTGGTTGAGCGCGCGCTCCACCTGATCCTTGCCGCTCTGCTGCGCCGCATTTTCATCCAGCGCCTGACGCGCCTGGCGGGCCTGATCGCGGATCGCCTCCAGCCCCTCGGTAACCGGCGCCTCGCGCGGCACAACGTAGGAGCCCTGACCCCGGCGGATGGCCTGCGAGTTGAACTCCATGCGCAGCCGCAGCTCGCGCTGCTGCAATTCGCCCAGCGCTTCCCGCAGCCGGGCCGAGGCCTTCGGCTGGCTGCCGGCGAAATCGCGGGCGGCGCTCTGCATGTCCTTTTCCAGGCGATCCAGCTCCGCCTTCATCCGGTCCTTTTCCTGCGCGAACTTCTCCGCCTCCTCCCGGCTGCGCCCCAGGCGCGGCTGGCGGTTGTTGGGATCGAACGCATCGCCGTACGCTTGGCGAAGCCGGTTGGCGAAATCCTTCTGCTGTTCGGCGAGCTGGGCCGCGCGCTGCTGAATCCGGTCCATCTGCTCCGACGCCTGCTGGCGGCGCATCCCGCCCATCAGGTCCGCCGCTTCGTTCAGCCGCTCCGCCGCCCGCCGCGAGGCGGCATCGCTTTGCGAACTCTCCTGCCCCGACTGTGACGCCCGCCGCATGTCGTCGGTGGCCTGGCGCAACCGGTCGAACGCTTCCTGCAACCGCCGGTCTGACGCGGACTGCTGCTGGCCGGATTGTTGACCGGACTGCGACGGTTGGCCCTGCTGCTGCCCTTGCTGCCCCTGCTGCTGCTGCCCCTGCTGCTGCTGCCCCTGCTGCTGCTGCCCCTGCTGCTGCCCCTGCTGCTGCTGCGATCCCGCCTGCTGGGAGCGCTGCAGCTTCTCCATCTGCCGCTGCAGCTCCTCCGCTTCGCGGCGCAGCATCTCCTGCTGCCAGCGCTGCTCAAAACCCTGCTGATTATTCTTCTTCTGCTGATCGGCGAGCTCCTGCTGCCGCCTCGCGAGTTGGCCCAGCTTCTCCAGCGCCTCGTCTACTTCCTTCTGCTTCTGTTCGGCCGAGGATTGCTGGCCGGTCTCGAACTGGTTCTTTTCCTTGTCGAGTTCCAGGTCGAACAGGTTGTCCAGGTCGCGAGCCGCGCCGCCCCCGCCGCCCTGCTGCTGCCCGAACGCCACCTGAATCTGGCGGAATACCGCTTCGGCCCGCAGCAGATGTTGCAGCGCCTGCTGCTCCGGCGCCAGCGCCTCCTTCCACGCCCGCGATTGCAGCTTCGGCGCCGCCTGATCCATCGAGGCGGCCGCCGCCTCCATCTCCTTCACGAACGTCTGGAATTCCTGATTGGTGCCCGAAAGCTGGCGAGCCTTGGCGCGCTGCGCCAGCGTCCGCGCCTGATCGCGAAGCTTGGCTTGCATATCGCCCAGGAACTTCGCGTTCTCCGCCGCGCCGCGCGTGTCTTTCGACCGCAGCTCATTCGATGTCGCGACGATAATCTCCTTCTGCCGCCGCGAAATCTGCGCCGAGTCCTCTTCGCCGCCGCCTCCGCCGCCCCCCTGCTGCTGCGCCTGCGAATACTCCTTCTCAAACGGCTGCGCTTCCAGGAAGTACATGTCGGTCCGCGCCGTGTTGCGGGCATCCTTGGCGGTCGCGTACAGGCTCACCACGTCGCCGGGCACGAGCTGGAATTCCTCCAGCGCGAGCATCGTCCGCCCCTGCGCCGTCTTCCCCCCGCCGCCGAGCTTCACCGCCTTCTCCGCGGTCCCGTTCACCGAATAGTGCAAGGTGACGTCGCGCAGAGCGAAGTCGTCCTCCGCTTCCACTTCCACCACTACTTCCTCGATCGGGCTGACCTTCGCGTCCCGCCCGGGCCGCGCGATCTTCAACAACGGCTCGCGATCCTGCCGCGCCTCGATGAAATAATCCTCGGTCAGCCGCACGGATTGCCCTTGCTCCACCGCCGCCAGGTGGTACATGCCGTCCTTCTCCACCGGCACGCGCGCCATCATGCGCGTTCCGTTGCCGGCCAGCTCGATCTTCTTCCCGTCGTCGAGCACTACCGAGCCGAGCGCCAGCGGACGGTCGAATTCGATGGTCAGCTCCGCCACCGTGCCCGCCACAGCCCGCAAATCGCCGCCGGGATCTTCGGTCACGCTCGCCATGCCCAGCCACGAAGGGAAGTCGTAGCGGACCTTCATCCGCTTCACCCGCGGCAGGTCGACCACGGTGACGTTGAAGTGCTTGGACTGCACGCCTCCCGCGTCCACGTAATACTCCACCGATTCGGGCAGCGCCGGAAACACAAACTCATAAGCCGCCGCCGACGAGGGTTGCGGCGCCATGTTCGCTTCTTCCCACTTCGTCGATCCGCGATACTTGGCCATCAGCCGGACCCGCGGCGCTTCAAAACCCACCAGCCGCGCCGTCACCGTCAGGTCGGAGCGGCGGCGCACCACCTTGTCCCCCGGTTCGACTAAAACCTGATAGAAATCGGCCGCGCCGATGCGCGGCGTCCCCGCCCACAACCGTGCGGCGCCGTATCCGAAATAGCCCGGCCCCGCCAGAATCAGCCACAGCAGCACCGCCGCGGCGAACGCCGCCGAGCCCGCCAACGCCAGCAGCCGTCCGGCCGGCGCGAGCTTCGCCGGCTCGCTCCGCCCCGCGATCCCCGCCGCGTCGGAGGCCAGCAACTCCACGAACGGATCCTGCGTTTCACCACGTTCCACGTACGTCAGCAGGCGTTCCTGGAACTCGGGATACAACGATTCGGCGCGCCGCGCCGCCCTCCGCCGGTTCAGCGTCATCAGCGGCCACAGCAATCCGAATCCCACCGCCGCCGCCACCGCGACGAACAGCGTCACTCTCGCCCAGAACAGGCTCCGCTCGGAGAACGCGAACGCATTCGTGATCAGGACCAGCGTCACCGTGATCAGCAGGGCCGTGCCCGCCGCCAGCGCCGCGCCTCGCGACACCGCCGCCCACCGCAGCCGCGATTCCAGACGGCCCAAGTAACGATTCAACTGGTCCAGCGGATTCATGCCGCCTCCTTCTGGGGAGAAGCCTCACTCGCATCAATATCGGTGGAAAGATAGCGGTTGGCCAGGAAGAACTCCCCGGCCGATATCACCGCCAGCAGCAACAGCAGGTACCACCACGGGCTCCAGGGCTTCGAAGTCGACTCCGCCGCCGCGGCCGCGTTCGTTTGTCCCGGCGCGTTCTGCCACAGCGCCAGCGTCTCCTGCGCCACCGAAGTCAAGTCCGATTCCCGGCGGTCGGCGTGCACCGCCACCGTCTCGCGCCGGCCATCGGCGCGACGCAGATCGAAATACCCTTCGCGATCCGCCGGGAAGCCGGAAGCCTTGGCGGCCTGCTCCAGCGATAGAATGCGCTTCCCGTCCGGGTCGATGACTTCCGCGGTCCCCTGCGATTCGCTGTCGCGCCGCAGTTCGATGAAGCTGTCCACCGCCACGTTGGAGACCGCGCCGTCCATCCGCGACAGGTAACGGCTCAATTGCTCGATGAACGGAACAAATCCCGGATGCAGCGGAAAGTCGTTGGCTACGTTGTCGAACGTCGTGGCCAGCAGCAGGATGCGGCCTTCGCCCGAGGTTTTCTCCAGAAGCAGCGGGCCTTGATCCGAAAGCCGCGCGATGACCCGCGCGTTTCCCGGCTCCACCGCCACCGCCTGGTAGAACTTGACGCCCTCCATCTGCCCCAGCTTCTGCGTCGCCGGATGCGCCTGGTCCACCTGCGCCGCGGCAAAGAACCGCTCGCCGGACCGCGACGCATAGCGGGAGCCGCCCAGCGTCTCGCCGGAAACCGGCGCCTTCGCCAGGGCCGAGCTCGCGGGTCCCAACGTCACCAAAACGTTTCCTCCGCCGCTGACCCACCTCGCGATCGCCTTCTCCGCGCCCGCGCTCAACCCAGCCGCGTCCGATAGCACCGCCATCGCGTAGTTTGCCAGCGCGACGCCATCCGCCTGGTCCGTGGTCCGGGCTTCCATCTGGAACGCCCCTTCGCTCGACGACTCCAGCGCCGTGCGGAAGTACAACGGCGATCGCGAGTCGCGCGGCGAATGCAGAAACAAAACCTTGCGCGGATCGGTCCGCTCGATACTGAACAGGAAACGGTCATCGGCGCCCAGCTTGTCCGCGGAGTCGATCGCCACCTCGCCCTTCGACCACCCGTACGGCGCATCCAAACCGGCAAACTCCACCACGGCGCGTCCCCGCTCCGGCACCTCCACCTGCCGCGTTTGCGCCACCTTGCCGTTCAGCAGCAGCCGGACCTCGCGCACGGCCTTCGGCGCCGCCGAGGCGGTAACGGTGGCCTGGATGCGAACCCGCTTCGGATCGTAGATCCGCTTCGGCGCCGAAACGCTTTCCACATAGTAGTTGGGCCGCTCCCGCGCGCCCGCGGCGTGCAGTTCAAAAGTCGCGTCGCTCGGCAGCCGGAGATCGGCGAAACCCGCCGGCATCGCCGTCTTCTGCGCGTCCGTGAACAGGTGCGCTTCCACCGGGAGCTTCGTCGATTCCGACAGCGTTCGCAGGTACCGCGCGAACTCGCCGTACGGCGCCCGCCCGTCGGATACCTTCAGCCCGGCGATCGCCGCCCTCGCCTCCCCCGCATCAACCGCCGGCTGCGACAGTACTTCGACGCCGCCCGCCAGCGCCACGGCCTGCACCGGCGTTCCCTGCGGAACCTTGGCCAACCGGGCCAGCGCTTCGCGCTTGGCGCGGTCGAAATCGTCGCCGTAGCGCATGCTGAAGGAGCGGTCCACCGCGATCACCACGGTCCTCTTCTGGGCCATTCCCGCGATGCTGCGCAGCAGGTACGGGCTCGCGAACGCCAGCGCCAGCAGCAGCAGCAACAGCAGCCGCAACAGAAGCAGCCTCTTGTACTTCAACCGCCGGTGCTTCACCGAGCTTTGCGTCCGCCGCTCGAAAAACATCAGCGAGCTGAACGGCCGCGGCACGGTGCGATGCTGCCGCAAAAGGTGGATCCACAACGGCAGCCCCAGGGCCGCCAATCCCGCCAGAAACCATGGCGCCAGGAATCCCACTCTGCCTAAAACCTCCCCTTCCGCACGCCCAGGTAGTTCCGCAAAGGCTCATCCAAGGGCTGCCCGGTATCCACCAGGCAATAGTCGATGCCCGCGCCCTTGGCGCGATATCTCAGGTCTTCGACATGCGCGTCGATCTTCTCCCGGTACTCCTTGGCCGCGTAGTCGGGAGTCACCTCCAGGGTGTCCCGTGTTTCCAGATCCTCCAGCAGCACCGGCTCGTCCAGCTTGGGCCGCAGTTCCATCGGATCCAGAACGTGGAACAGCACCAGCTCATTGCCGCGGTAGCGCAGCGGCGCCACCGTCTCGATAATCGTCGCCGCCCGCTCCCAGAAATCGGAAAACACCACCACGATCCCGCGGCGGTGCAGGAACTCCTGCACATGCCGGAACGGCTTGGCGAAGTCCGTGCGCTCGCCCGGCTCCGCCTTCTCGATCGCATGAAGAATACGCATCAACTGCCCCTGCCGCGTGGAGGGCGGGACATAGTTGCGTACGTCGTTGTTGAAGATCAGCAAGCCCGCCGCGTCCCGCTGCTGGCTCGCCATGTAGGCGAGCGACGCCGCCAGATAGCGCGCGTAATCCAGCTTGTTCACCCGCTGCGAGCCGTACGTCATCGAATTGCTCGCGTCCAGCACCATCGTCAACTGGCAGTTCGTCTCCCCGCGATACCGCTTCAGATAACAGCGGTCCGTGCGCGCGAACACGTTCCAGTCCACGTGCCGCAGGTCGTCGCCCTCCGAGTACATGCGGTACTCGGCGAACTCCTGCGAGAAGCCGAAATCGGGCGAGCGGTGCAGGCCCGCCACGAACCCGTCCACCACCGTCTTCGCCACCAGCTCCAGGTTGGAGATCCCGGCCAGCACGGAAGGCTCCAGATAGCGTTGCAACAGCATGGGGGCCGCCCTACGCGCGCGGCGCGGGCTTCACCTCCAGAATCCGCTTCAGGATGTCGTCCGGCGTCAGGCGGTCGGATTCCGCCTGGAAGTTGAGCAGAATGCGATGGCGCAGCACCGGCCGCAGCAGCGCCGCGACATCCTCGTAGCTGACATGGTAGCGATGCCGCATCAGCGCCCGGCACTTCGCCGCCAGCACCAGGAACTGCGCTCCCCGCACGCTGGCGCCGAAGTTCACGTACTTCTTCACGTAATCGGACGCTTCCGGATCGGTGGCCCGCGTCGCCCTCACCAGGTCCACCGCGTAGCGCGCCACCGAATCCGCGATCGGCACCATGCGCACCAGTTGCTGGAAACTCATGATCTCCTCGGCGTCGGTCACCGCCGACGGCTGCTCGCTATGCGTGGTGGTGGTCATGTTCACCACCTTCAATTCCTCATCCGCCGGCAGGTAGTCGAGCAGCGTGTTGAACAGAAAGCGATCCAACTGCGCTTCCGGCAGCGGATACGTGCCTTCCAGCTCAATCGGGTTCTGCGTCGCCAGCACAAAGAACGGACGCTCGATCGCATAGCTGTGCCCGCGCACCGTGCAGCCGAATTCCTGCATCGCCTCGAGCAGCGCCGACTGCGTCTTGGGAGGCGTGCGGTTGATTTCATCGGCCAGCAACACGTTGCAGAAAATCGGGCCGGGCACGAATGTCCACACCCGGCGTCCCGTTCCCGGATCCTCTTCGATAATGTCGGTGCCCGTGATGTCGGACGGCATCAGGTCCGGTGTGAACTGAATCCGGCGGAACTTCAGGCCCAAGGTCTGCGCCATGGTTCTTACCAGCAGCGTTTTCGCCGTGCCCGGCAGGCCCGTGATCAGGCAGTGCCCCCCCACGAATAAGGCGATCAACACCTGGTCGAGCACTTCTTCCTGCCCGACGATGACTTTGCGAACCTGCTGGACGATCTGATCCTGCACCTGCTGAAACCGCGAAATACGGCTCTTCAGTTCCGCCGAATCGATCGATGTAATGGGCGATGTGGACATGATTCCTTCTTATTTGGCGTTCAACTCCAACAGTAACTTCTGCGCCGGCTTGAAGCCCGGCGCCGCTTCCAGCGCCAGCAGCACATGCTCCAGCGCTTCCTCATTCTTGCGCGCCGCGCGGTAGGCCCGCGCCAGATCGAAATGGGCCCCCGCCGCGTCCAGCGGCTTCATTCCCACCAGCGCGCGATACTCGCGGACCGCTCCGGAGGTGTTGCCCGCCTCCAGATACAAGCTTCCCAGCTTGCGGTGCATCTCGGGATCCTGCGGGTAAATGTAGTTCAACCGCTCCAGCGTCGCCGCCGCCTCCTTCTTCATTCCCGCTTCGATCTGCAAATCGGCCAACTGCTGGATCGTCGCCGGCGACCGTCCGCCTTGCTTCGAGTAATCGGCCAACTGCCGCATCGCCCCCGCCTTGTCGCCCTTCGCCAGGTATGCCTCGCTCAGAAATTCGTAGACGCTGCCGGCTTCGACATAGTCCGGATACAGATCGCGGATCGCCAGACCTTCGCGAATTACCTCGTCATGCTTCTTTGCCTTGGCCAGCTCGCTCAGCCCCCGTACGCGCTTGGACCACTCCGCGAATCCCTTTACGCTGGCCCCTACCTGGCCGTCCAGCCAGGCCAGAAACTCGCGGTCGAATGCCGCGGGCTCCATGCCCAGGCGGCCCCGGATCACATCCGGCGTCGCCTTGCGGTCCGCGTAATCCTGCATCATCTGAAGAAGCCTATCGTATCCCCATTTCTGGGCGATGTAGTCGCAGATCTTGCCCGCCTGGAAGTACGACACCACCACCTGATTCGGATACGACGGGCGGATGAATCCGCGATCCAGATCCGCCACCGGCAGCAGCTTCTTCTCCTGAATCGCCTTGATCACCGTCGGATCCAGGCGATCGCCCCAGTCCGGCGAAACCGCCGTCTCTTCATGCACCGCCATGCCTTCGGTAAACCAGCGTGGAACCCGGTGCTTGGTCGCCGCCAGCACGTACACATGACTGAGTTCGTGCCATAAAGTGGACGCCCAGTGGAACGATCCAGGCTTGCGTCCGCTCGGCGAGTCCATCGCCACCACGTACCCAAACGTCACACCCAGCGCGCCCAATCCCGGCAACCCCATCGTGCGCACGGCGAAATCGTCGTGATCCGGGTAAACCTCCACTTGCACCGGCGCGCCCAGTTTCACCCTGTACTTCTTGTGGAACGCCGCCATCGCGCGATCCAGTTCCTGCTGAAAGTAAATCGCCAGTATCTCGTCTTCCTTCTTGTGCAGCCGCAGGATCGTGGTCGGAGTCTTGTAGGTCTTGAAGTTCTTGTAGCTGTCCAGCAGGCGCAGCGAGTTCACCGTCGCCGCGTTCTTGTAACCGGCGTTGTAGGCGATTTCCAGGTGCTTGCGCGCTTCCTCCTCCTCGCCCAGCCGCATCAGGTTCACCCCAAGTTCCGCGCGCGCTTCCCACAGCTCCGGATCGAGCTCCAGCGCCTTGCGGTAGTACCGGATGCCCTCTTCATAACGCCGGTTGATCACGAAGAAATGGCCCGCCGTCGCGTACGCTTTTCCATACCGCGGATTGAACTTCAGGATGCGCTCGATCCATTCGCTCGACGGCTGGTCATTCAACCAGTCGATGGTCGCCCGCACCGCCATCGCGTCCAGGGCCTCGGGCGACATCGCGATCGCCTTGTCGGCTTCCTTCACCGCCTTCTCCGGATTCGAATCCTCCAGCGCCAGGTATGCCAGCAGTTCCTGCGCCTCCACCAGCTTGGAATCGGCTTCCAGCGCCTTGCCCGCGAACTCCACCGCCTTGCTTTCAAACGAATTCGACGCCACCAGGGCCATGCCGAACAACGCCGGGGCATAGTCCTTGCGAATCTCCAGCGCCTCCTCGAACAGCTTCGCGGCATCGGCCGGCTGATACCGCTCCTCGAACATCCTGCCCCAGCGGACCTTCACCGCAGCGTTCTTGGGGTCCATCTTCTCCGCCACCCGGAACTGATCGTTCGCGTCGCTGAAGCGTCCCAAGCCCCAGAATCCTTCGGCGCGCAGCAACGGCACGGGCGACCGCGTCAGCCCTTGAAAGCAGGACCCCGCCTCCGCCAGCCGGCCGCGCTTGCGCTGCGCCCAGCAGTCCTCGGCCGGACCCGCCCAGGCGGAAACAGCAAGCAGCAATAAAACCAGCAGCTTCATTTATCCAGTTCCGCCTGCACCTTCGCCAGTTCCACCAGCAGGGCGTTCAGTTGCTTGCGATAGTCGGAGGTCGCCATCGCCGCCTTGCGATATTTCAACTGATCGATCCGCTCTTCCAGATCTTCCTTGGTGTTCTGCAACGCCCGCTTCTCAGGGGTCAGGGCGGCTGCACCCGCCGCACCCATCCTCAACAGCGCGAAGCGCGACGCCAGCAATCCCTGTCCGTTCTCCGCCGAGGGCGTCCGCACGCCTTCACCCTTGCCGGTGTCCTCCAGCAGCGCGTGCTCGGTGGCGATCCGCTTCTGCGTCTCGTAAAACTTCGCCGTCTTCTGATCGGCGAACCGGAACGCCTCCAGCGCCGTCACCACTTCGTTCTTGTCCGTGTCCGCCTCCGGATCCCGCATCGCCTCCACCCAGTAGCGCGCGAAGATCGTTGCGTTCTTCTCCGTCCCGGACTTGGTGGCGGTAATCACCGCGCGGTCGGATTTCTGCAGCGGGACCAGCGAAGCGCCGCTCGCGCTGGTCATGTTCACCACCAGTTGCCGTTTCGCCGGAATGCGATCGAGCAGCGAGGCCAGTTCCACGGCCGTGAGATCCGGACCCGCCAGATTCAGCTTGTATTCCATTCCGTCGAACGTGCCGTGGCCGATCAGCATCACTACCAGTAGATCGTCCGGTTTGGCCTCGCCCGCCAGACGCTTCAAGGCCGCTTCCAGCCGCGCCCGGGTGGCATCGGCGCCCGACAACGTCTCCGGCCGCGCGTCCGGAACGGTCTTCAGGATCTTGTCCAGATCCCGCGCCCACCCGCTGAAACGCTGTTCGTACTCGGGCTCGCCGCCGAGCCCCGCGACGGTAAGGTAATGCGTGGCCGCGCTCAATAGCGACGCTCCCATCATCAGGCCAGCCAGCAGCCGCATTAGATAACCCCCCAGCGGCGCCGCAACAGCCATTCGCTCGACTTCAGCACCAGCGCCAATAAGAAGAATGCCGGCATGTCCCACAAGTCTTTCGTTTCCCGCACCGCGATGCCCGCTTCCGAGTACTCCACTTCTTTCGCCAGCCGCGAAACTTCGGAGGGACGGTAATAACGGCCTCCGGTTTGCCGCGAAAGCTGCTCCAGCACCTCGCGATTCTGCTCGGCTCGGAAATTCTCCGCCACCCCGTCCTCGCGGCGGAAGGTGAGCACATCCCGGCCCACCGTTTCATTCCCTCGCTGCGCCAGCACTTCCACCAGGTAGGATCCCGCCGGCTCGGCGTTCCACTCGCCCTCATAAACGCCCGGCTCCACCGGATCGGGCTGCAGGTCCACTGAGGCCGAAACACGGTTCGGACCCACGATATTGGCCACCACACGGGCATCCCCCGCGGGCAGGTAGGTCCGGTCCTTCACCTCGGCGCGGATCTTCAGGGTTCGCTCGTCCGCCAGCAGCGTCTTGGGCGTGGAGGCGGTCACCCGGGTCGGCGTCCCTTCCACCAGCCAACGCAACATCTGCTGCCAGAACATCTCATGCGACTGATCCTCCACGGGCATTTGCATTTGCCAGCGCCAACTGCCGCCGCTGGCGAACACCGCCACGCGCCCCCGGCCATAATTCTGAGTCGCCAGCAGCGGATAGCGTTTCCCGCCGGCGGCCGGGATCGACTCCGCCAGCACCACGGCGCCCGGCTTCGGGTCCCCAGGGTCTTGATAACTCAGCAGATAGGGGAGCTTTTTCCAGCGCTCCGCATTTTTCTCCGAATTCTCGTCCAGTCGCGTGACTAGCGCATCCTTGCCCGCGGCCGTCAACTCGACGTTCGCCGGTTTGCGCACGAAAGTCCCCTTCCGGTCCGGCAGCGTCACCGGCAGTAAGTCGCTGAACGGCGGCCGGTTGTAGCCTCCGTCGGACAATCCGGAGCGGCTTCCCAGCAGCAGCAGACCCCCGCCCCGGCGATCCACGAACTGCTTGATCAATTCCTGCTGCGTGGCGGTCAGGTAAGCAGCCTCGACGCTGCCCAACACAATCGCCTGGAAGGAAAACAGCTCGTCGACGGTGGAGGGAAACCCGGATTCCAATTCCTTGGGTTCGGCGATCCCCTGCCGGTAGATCTTGTTGGGCGTAGTGCGCAGAATCGAAACGAGTTCCAGGTGGCGGTCTTCCTCGGCGGCACGGCGGATAAACTTGTAATCCCAGCGCGGCTCCCCCTCCAGGTACAGGATGCGCGGCTTGGCGTTGTCCACGTTCACCACCCGCGCCTGGCGGTTATTCTTTGCGTTTTCCTCGCCTTGCAGCGGCTCGATGGAGGCCTCCAGCGTCTTCGCGCCCGCGGCGCCGGCGTTGAACAGCAGGGATTCGGTTTGCGGCCGGCCTTCCCCGCCCATGGTGACTTCCTTCGCCGCCAGCGTCTTACCGCCATCCTTCAGCGTGATGCGCGCCTTGGTTCCCGTGTATCCGGTCTGCCGGAAGGTGACCTGCGCCGCCAGCCGGGAGTCGGCCAGCGTTCGCGCGGGGACTTGAACATCCGACACTTCCAGATCGCGAGCGAATTTCTCGCGGCCGAAACCGACGGTGTGCACCGGGATGCGCTGCCGCCGGATCTGCGTGATGGTTTCGAGGTCGATCCCGCCCGCGTTCTCCGCGCCGTCGCTGAGCAGGATGACCGCGCCCACAGGCAGGCCGGACGCCTCCGTCACCACCTGTTTCAGGTCGGCGGCAAGGCGCGTGGCGGGATACGGGTCCTTGGCGGGATTCAGCTTCTCCAGCCGCTCCAGGCCATCGCCGGCTCGGTACATGCGGATCTGGAACCGCTCCCCCAGTTTCTCCAGTAGTCCGCCTTCCAGAACCTCGACGGCTTTCTGGCGGCGCGAGGAGCCGTCCTCCACCATGGCCATGCTGGCCGACTCATCCACCAGGACGGCCACGATGTTCTGCTGCGGCTTCAGGGTCGCCACCACCACCGCGGGATGCCACAGCAGGACCAGAATCAGCGCCGCGAGCATCGACTGCAACGCCCACACCGTGAACGCTCGCGCCCCGGTCACCAGCCGCCCGCCGCGCCGCCACACCAGATATCCGATCGCCGCCGCGGAGCCCGCGATCAGCAGCGCCAGAATCCAGGCCGGCCACCCGCCCAACAGCACCACTTCCCCTTTAGAGAAGACTGCGGCCGGATACTTGAAGAAGAACTCAAACATAAGCGGAAACCACTGCTGTTGCTAGGCGGGCGCGATCAGTGCGTCATGGCATAGATGACGTAGTTCACCCAAATGCGATAGGCCATCGACGCCCACTTCTCGGGATACCGGGGTTCATCGGAATGTTCCACGGCGTCACCCAGATCGACGTTATGACAGATCGCCACCATCAACCTTCCTTTGTCATCGTATATGCCCCGCCAGCGGGCCTCGAAGCCGTCCTGTTCGTAGGCCCGGCCGGAGTAGAAGTACTGCGCTCCCGGAACCTGAAAGCGTTCATCGAGATCGTACAGCACGTGGAAGATCGGATCCTTGTTATCGATGTCCACAATCGGCCGGTCCGGGAACACGCGGCTCATCGTTTGCGTGAACACCTCCCATTCCAGCGTTCCGTGGAAGTCGTCCGTCATCATGAATCCGCCGCGCAGCAGATATTCGCGCAGCTTCTTCACCTGGTCATCGTCCAGAACCCAATGTCCCACTTCCACGGCGTAGATCCACGGCCAATTGAAAATGTCGTCGTCTTCGAGATCCACCACCTGTTCCACGCTGCGCGCGTTCAGCCGCGTCAGGCGGCGCAGGCCTTCCAGCACATGGCGATCGCCGCGGGGGTAGTCGATGGTCCACCACTCGTTGGATCCGCGAAAGCGGCTGCCTCCGAACATGGGATGAGTGGAATAGCGGAGGCGGCCTAGAACAAATTCGCTTTTTTGATCCCAATCGGGCGGCAGCGGGAAGTCATAATACTCCGCTCCCATGTACTGCCGGAACTCGCGCTGTCCGTAAAGCGCACCAAAGGTGATCAGGGTGAGAGCAGCAGCTAGGAGGGCTAAGCGGAGGCGCATCAAAAGCCTCTCAAGTTGGTTTCAGAATAACACACGTTAATTTGGACGGCGGCCAGACAGGAAAGGTATCACAACGCCACGGCTGAATCGGAAGGCGTCGCGGAGGCAGGCGCGGAAACCTGCGCGCGGCCGCGCTCCACTTCTTCCCGCAGCATCAGGATCAGGGTGCGGGTCACCGCCACGATCACCGGGCCGGCGAACAGCCCCAGCAAGCCGAATGCCTGCACGCCCCCCAGCAGCGCGAAGAACAGAACCAACGGGTGCATCTGAACGCGCCCGGCGAGCAGATAGGGACGCAGGAAATTGTCCACCATTCCGACCACCCCGGCGCCCCAGGCGGCGAGTATCCCCGCTTTCACCCAGCTCCCGCTGAGACCGAGCACCAGCGCCCCGGGGATCCAGACCGCGCCGGCGCCCACCACCGGTATCAGCGAAGTAAACGTCGCCACCGCGCCCCACAGAACCGGCGCCGGTAAGCCCAGGAAGGCAAACATCACTCCAGTGAGAAAACCCTGGGCGGCGGCGACGGCCACCGTTCCGAACATCGACGCCGTCACCGTCTCCCCGATGCCGTTCAGCAGCGCCTCGGAGCGTTGTGGTTCCAGGGGCATCGCGCGGATCAGCACGTTCTTCGCCCGAACGCCGTCACGCAGCAGGAAAAACAGTGTAAACAGCGCAATGGTCAGGTTCATCAGGAACGATCCGATGTTGCCCAACACGCGGCCCGCGCCGCTTACCAGCGATCCGCTGAAGCTGCCCAGCCGTTCCGAGATCTGCGCCCGCGCATCAAAACCGGAGACGTCCATGTACTGGCCTACCCACGCGACGCCCCGGTCAATCCACGCGAACACATCGTCCAGGCCGGTACCGGAACTGCGTACGGAATCGCGCAGGTGAATCAGTTCCTTGCCCAGCGATGTGCCCAGCAGCGCGCTCGGCGCGGCGATCAGCGCGATCACCACCAGCACCGAAAGTCCCGCGGCCAAGGACGGGCGGCGCAGCCGGCTCTCGATCCGCGCGTGCACCGGATGGAATATCACGGCCATCAGGAACGCCACCAGGATCGGCCGCAGAAACGGCTCCCCGATCCAAACACAAAGGGCCAGCGCGACGGCCGTCAGGACGGACAAGAACCAGATGGTGAGACGCTGGCGGTTCACACTCGCTCTTACTGTCGCATAAACGCCTACGGGCGGGGCAGCGCCGCAGCGCCACCCCGCCCGCAAGGCTTTCGGGATTGGGACGGACTATTCGTTGCCCGAAGTTCGCGACCACTGCCCGGAATTCCGGCTGGTCTTCCAAATGCGATCGCCCCACCAGTCTTCGCGCCAGGTGGTGGAAACAGTTCCCGGAGCCGGCTTATCGCCGAAGCTCTTTCCGGTAACCGAATCGATTGACCGGCGGATGTTTTCGCCGACCAGCGGACTCACCGTGAATACCAGCATTTTGTTCACGTTAGGCTCCGCATTGAAGCGCAAGGTCAGGCGGCGATCCTTGTCGGTGGCGGCGGGGAACTTTTTCCAGAATTTGTAGGCCGGCTCTTTCCACTCCGGCGGACCGCTCAGCTCCACCGCCGTGATGTTCTGGTACGGGATCGCCAAGTGATTGTTGCCGTAATGGAAAATGACACTCTTCCCGTCCAGTTCCAGCTTCCCCCCGGCGTTCGCGGGAATGCCCTGGATGGTGCCTTCGCGATAAGCCACCGGGTCCCCGGTTGCTCCGAAAACGATAGCCGCCGCTGCCGCGGTCAGGATCAGTAAGCGTGGGTTCATGCGATAGTCCCCTCCCTCAGCAGGTACTATCGGCCGCTACTTGCTCGAAGTTTAGTGGGATGCCAGACTCTTCAGATTCCAGCCGCAGACCCGGCTGGCCATCAGCTTGTCGCCTTGCGGTCCGGCCCAGTGCGTGTCCAGGCTGAGATAGCCGCGGTAGCCGTCCCCCTGCAGCGCCGCGATCTGTCCGCGCCAGTCCACTGCCCCTGTCCCCACCGGCACGTAGGACGGGGAATGATTCTCCAGCCGGCAGTCCTTCACCACGACGTGCCCAATACGGTTCCGGGGCAGCATCACATACGCGTCCGGAAACGGCTTGTCCCCGGACATCAAGGCGTTGGCCGGATTCCACAAGACCTTGAGGTTCGGGTGATTCACCGCGTTCAGGATCTGCACCAGTTCCACCGTGCGCGCCGCGTTGCAGTTGGGGTCGTTCTCCACGGCGATCACCAGATTCTCCTGCGCCGCCTTCGCCGCCAGCCCCGCCAGCATTTTCTGGATCATGGGGTGGGCCGCGAGCGGGTCCACGCTCCGCCAGAACGAAAACACCCGGATGAAGCTCGCGCCCAACCGCCTGGCGATCTCAAAGGCGCGGCGCGTCAGCCGCGGCTGATCCTCCAGCCGGTACGGAAAGTTAATGGTGTCGATGTCGGCCCGCGGATCCACTTCCGGGCCGCCCGGCAGGACGCATTTCATGATCGGCGAAGCAATGGAAACCGCCTGGATGCCGTAGGTCTCCAGTTGCGTGCGGACGCGCGCAACCTCTTCATCGCTCAGGTCCAGGATGTTCTTGGCGCCCACCAGGCGAAGGTCCGCGCCGGTGAAGCCGATCTCCTTCATGGCCGGAAGCGCGATATCGAGATTCTGCGAGAACTCGTCCGTGACGGCGGATAGCGGGAACTTCGGCTTCATGATCGGATTACATTCTACTCTGATCCGGTTCGCCACAAGACCAACCCCGCGTTGCAGCCGTGGACGTAAGATGTGGGAATGAGATTGTTTACCCTTTCCCTCGCAGTGTCGTTACTGGCGCCTCAGATCCCGGCCCAGGACAAGCGCGCTTCCCCGCATGAGTCCATCTCCGGCAAGGTGAATGGCAAGACCGTCACCATCACGTACGGCCGGCCGTCCCTGAAAGGTCGAAAAGCCGTGGGTGGGACGCTGGCGCCCTTTGGTCAGGTGTGGCGCACGGGCGCCGACGAGGCCACGGTGCTGACCACCGACGCCGACCTCCAGGTTGGCGCGCTGAGCGTGCCGAAGGGCTCCTACGCCCTCTTCACCATTCCCGGCGAAAAGGAGTGGACGCTGATCGTCAACAAGAAAGCCAAGCAGTGGGGCGCATTCGAGTATAAACAGGCGGACGATCTCGGCCGCACGCCGATGAAGGTCCGCGCCCTGAATTCTCCGGTGGAGCAGTTTACGATTGCCATCCGCGATAACCAATTGGTGATGTCCTGGGAGTCGACGGAAGCCGCGGTCGCGCTGAAGTAAACCCCTGCCTGCGCGTGAGCCGAGCGGCGTGCATTTATGCTGTAAGAATGCGCTCCGCTCTTCTGCTCTTGCCCCTGATCCTCGCTGCCTCGGACCGTCCCGTGAAGACGACCGGCGGGCTGGTTTCGGGAGCGATGGCCCCTGGCGGCTCGGGGGTGGTTGTTTTCAAGGGGATTCCCTACGCGGCGGCGCCGGCCGGACCGCTGCGCTTCGCGCTGCCGCGGCCCGCTCAGCCGTGGTCCGGAACGCGCGACGCCAGCCGCTTCGGACCCGTCTGTCCGCAACCCCCCGGCCCCCTGCGCGGCGCAGGCGAAGTGAGCGAAGACTGTCTGAACCTGAACGTCTGGACTCCCGCGCCGAATCGCGGAGCCAAACTCCCCGTAATGTTTTGGATTCACGGCGGCGGCTTCTTCGGCGGCACCGGGTCCACCTACGACGGCGAGGCCCTGGCCCGCAAGGGCGTGGTGGTGGTCACCATCAACTATCGCCTGGGACCGCTCGGGTTCCTTTCCCATCCGGAGCTTACCGCGGAGTCGCCGCGCAGGACTTCCGGCAATCAGGGTCTTCACGACCAGATTCTGGCCTTGGCCTGGGTGCGGGACAACATCGCCGCGTTCGGCGGTAACCCCAGGAACGTCACCATCTTCGGCGAGTCCGCCGGGGCCGCCAGCGTCTGCTGGCTGATGACCTCGCCGCTTGCCAAGGGCCTGTTTCACAAGGCGATTTCGCAGAGCGCCGCGTTCGTGGACACGGCGATCGGCCACGCCACGCGCTCCGCCGACGGCTTCGGGCCCGTTCAGGACACGGGAGCCAAACTTGGATCGCTCGCCGAGCTTCGCCGGAAGCCTTTCTCCGATTTCGTCGACAATTCGGCCGGCGCCAATACGGATCACCTGTTCACCATCGAAGCTAAAATCGGCCGCCCGGTGGTGGACGGCTGGCTGATGCCGGAACATCCGGCGGACCTGTTCCGCGCGGGGCAGTTTCACAAGGTCCCCCTGGTGATCGGCTCCAACGCGGACGAAGGCTCGCTGTTCGCCATGACTTCGAAGATCCGCACCGCCGCCCAGTACAGCGAGTTCCTGGAGAAGAATTACACCGGCATCGCGCAGCGGATTCTGAGCACCTATCCCGCTCCGGCGGACAAGGATGTGGCCGGGGCGATGTCGGCCTACATCAACGATTCCAGCTTCCAGGTCACCTCCCGGCTGGTGGCGCGGGCGTCCTCCACGAGGCAGAAAAAGACATTCCAGTACTTCTTCACCCGTGTTGCTCCCAAGGGCCTGGGCAAGACGATGCGCCTCGGCGCCTATCACTCGGCCGAGATTCCGTATGCGTTCGACAGTCTGGAGGGCAACGGCCTCATGGGACCTCAACCCAAGCCCGAGCCCTGGGACTCGACGCTGGCGAAGATGATGTCGGAAGCCTGGGTGCGATTTGCCCGCACCGGTGACCCGAACGGCGGGGCCCTGCCGCGCTGGCCCGCGTTCGACGCGAGGAAGGAAGCCTATCTCGAGTTCGGTGACGAGATCAAGGAAGGAGCCAGGGTCCGTCCCCGCCAGTTGGACTTCATCGAGGAGCTCACCGTCCTGCTGCGAAAGCGCTGATCGCCCGCGCGTGACAAAATACCGGCATGCGCATTCTCCTGCTGCTTGCCGCCGTCTCGCTGTGCGCGAGTGAGCCCATGGCTCGCTCCATCACCATCTACCGCGACACCTGGGGCGTCCCGCACATCCTGGGTCCCACCGATGCGGCGTGCGCCTTCGGCTATGCCTACGCGCAAGCCGAAGACAACTTCTGGCAGGTGGAGGACAACTACATCCGCGCGCTGGGCCGCTCCGCGGAGGTGTACGGCGACAAGACCCTCGCGGACGACCTGATTGTTCGCGCGCTGGAACTGCCCCGGCACGCCAAGGCCGATTTCGAACGCTCCAGCCCGGAGCTGAGAGCAGTCACGGCGGCCTTCGCCGACGGCCTCAACTGGTTTCTGGCGAAGAATCCGGCGGTGAAGCCGCGCCTGATCACGCGCTTCGAGCCTTGGCACGTCCACGCCTTCAGCCACTACGCGCTGTACTTCAACTTCCTGTTCCGCCAGACCGGACTTCGCGCGGCCGACATCACCAAGGCCGTTCCGATTCAGGGCTCGAACATGTGGGCCATCCGCCCCGCGAGAAGCGCGAGCGGTCACGCGATGCTGTTCATGAACCCGCATCAGCCGTTCTTCGGCCCCGGCCAGTGGTATGAGGGTCACGTCCGGTCCAACCAGGGCTGGAACATGAGCGGCGCTTCTTTCTTCGGCTCCCCGTTCCCCACCATGGGCCACAACGAGAATCTCGGCTGGTCTCACACCGTGAACAAACCGGATGTGTATGACATCTGGGAGGAGACGTTCGACAAGCCCGGCGATCCGCTGGCTTACCGCTACGGCGCGGGCCACCGGCAGGCGGCGCAATGGAGCGAGCCGGTGACGGTGCAGGGAACGACGCCAAGGTCTTACGTGTTCCGCAAGACGCACCATGGCGCCATCGTCTCGCAACGCGACGGCAAGCCGCTGGCCCTTCGCTTCGCCAAGCTGGAGGAAGGGGGGCAACTGGAGCAGCGCTACCGGCTGGGCAAGGCTCGCAATTTCGCCGAATGGAAAGCCGCCATGCAGCGGACGGCGGTGGCAATGTTCAACGCGGTGTACGCCGATCGGGACGGGAACATTTTCTACGTGCATAACGGCGCCGTTCCCCGCCGCGATACGAAGTACGATTGGACGAAGCCCGTGCCCGGCTCCGATCCCGAAGCCGAATGGAAGGGCTACCATCCGTTCGAGGAATTGCCGCAGGTGCTGAACCCCAGCTCCGGCTGGGTCCAGAACTGCAATTCGACGCCGTTCACCACCACCACCGGGCCGGACAACCCGCAAGAGGAGAAGTACCCGCGCTACATGTGGAGCGATCCCGACACGGAGCGCGCGCGCATCGCCCGGCGGATTCTGCAGAACAAGCCGAAATTTACGTACGAGGAGTTCGAGAAAGCATCCTGGGATACGTATGTGATTCTGGCCGAGACGGATATCCCCCGCGTCACTGCCCGCTTCGCGGAAATCCGCAAGTCCGACCCGGTGCGCGCGGCGGCCATCGCCCCCGTGGTGGAGGAACTCGCCGAATGGGATCACTACGGAAGGCTGGACAGCGTCGCGATGACGCTGTATGTCCGCTGGGCGGAAAAGAACTTCGCGAACTCACGCCGCGACCCGCTGGAAATGCTGGAAGAGGTGAAAGCGGATCAGGAGAAGCTGTTCGGAACCTGGCGGGTGAAGTGGGGCGAGGTGAACCGCTCCCAGCGCATCCACACATCGGGAGAACTGGAGCAGTTCGGGGATCAGAAACCCAGCGTCCCGGTGGCGGGGGGGCCCGGAACCGTCGGCATTGTCTTCAACTTCTACACGCGGCCCATCGAAGGCCAGAAGATGCGCTACGGCGTTGCCGGGCATTCCTTTGCGGGCGTGGTCGAGTTCGGACCCAAAGTACGGGCGCGCACGCTGCTGACTTTCGGCAACTCCGCCGATCCCAGTTCGAAGCATTACTTCGATCAGGCCCAGCTCTATTCCCGGCAGAGTTACAAACCGGCCTGGTACACGCTGGAGGAGATCAAGGCCAATACCGTTCGCTCGTACCGGCCAGGACTTTAGCGCTTCAGAAGACGGCGGACGTCGGGCCAGAATTCATTGAACGCGTTACTGCCCATGCGCCCCAGGAATCCGAGCGCGATGCGCGACCCGGTACTCGACCAGTCGGTTTCGCTGGGGACGCGCCAGTAGCGGGAGAGGATGTTATTGCCCACATTCCCGGAGATGCGGGCGATCGCCAGTCGCTCCTTGCCGTCCCGGTAGGGAGCAACGAACGTGTATTTCACGATGCGGCCCACGCGGCTCTTGAAGGGCTTGGCGGAGGTCGCGCGGAAGTAGCGGGGATCTTCACCCCACAAGGCCCCCATCGCCGCCTCAATCGCGTTCCCGGTGCTGACCCCGGTGAGGCGCATCCCGTAGCGCTGGCCGAATCCCCGCCAGGTACCCCCATACTCTTCCGGACTGTTCAGCATGGTTCCCCACGCCGAACTGAGGATTCCGGCCCCGAACAAGCTTGCCGGACCGACGGTAGAGTTGACAAACCACTGAAAGCGCTCTTTGCCGGTAATGGGCTGATACGGGGCCTGTCCCGGCGCCGGAACCGGCGGCCGGGAAACCTGCGGCTCGTCAAAAAGCGGCAACTCGCTTTCGCCAAGGCCTTGGGCCAACGCCAGTATCGGAATGCACAGCAGCAGGATGGGTAGTCGCTTGGTCACGTTGCCGTCAGTGTACACGTACCGTGTCTCCGGGAGCCAGAAGGAATCGCAATTCGTAGGGGAAACTGGGGTTTGGAGTGTACGATTTCACTCTCAGGGAGTCCAATGACCACAAAATAAACCGGTTATCTCTCCTGGACCAAGGACCAATAGAATGTTCATCCTAGTACTTCTCCGTATTCTGCAGGCTATTTATCTGTGCTGTGATGCCTTATAATTCAGGTAGAAAGCTTAGCCGGTGTCCCGGTCTTGAAACCGGGGGTTAAATCTGGCGGCGAAGGTCGAAGAGACGTATGCGGAGGACAGTTTTGATCAGGATTGCCGTTTGTTTGATCGGCGTGTCTGTTCCGTTGCTCGCAACCTCCACGTCAGTCAATGAGATCCCGCTCACGCTCCACGCGACGCCCGGTGATACCGCCTTCTCGTCCCGGGCGACCACGCAGAATGACCCCATGTTTTCCTGCGCGAGTTCCATCGTGATCGCGGCTCCCTCTCTGTGCAACGGCGACCTCCAGGTTTCCGGGCTGCCGAACCATGTGTCGGCGGCATTTCAACTGCAGCGTCTGCAACGAAACCCTTGGGCCGAGATGAACTCGGATATCGATCGCCCGATGATCACGGATACGCGCTTCGGTTTTGACGTGGTAATGATCACGGTGGCGACCATGGTTACCGTCAACCCCTACGTCGCGCAAGAGTACTCGCAGTATCCCTCACAGGGGCACTCGGGCCATTTGCAGCACCCGAACCATCCGATCGCGTCATACTCCCAGATTTCGCAATCGTTCTCCTCGGGAATGTCCGCGATGACGATGCCCTGGGTGACAGAGTTCCAGTCCGAACCGGCGCGGGAGTTTCATGGAATCGACTTTGACCAGCCCTATGGGAGTTGGACATACCTTCCGGACTTCGGGAATCCCTTCTATTCCGGCCCGCCGGCGATCTTTCCGTCCATGTACAACTATGATCTTCAGGTGAACCTGATCCCTCCTCAGATCACGCTGCCTGTGACGGCGCCGGTCGCCAACATCGTGTCGCTCACGCAGCCGGATGCCTATTCCTTCGTCGTGGCCGATGTGCCCGAGCCTTCCACAGTCTTTCTCGCGGCCGCGGGACTGGCATTGCTGGCGCTGAAGCGCCGTCGCGGGTAAGCGTCCCCGGCGCTCCGTTATATACTTCGGACGGAGCGTTCTCGCATGACCCGACGTCTTTCCGTGATTTTCCTAGCGATGGCCGCGGCGTGCCTGGCCCAGCCCACCGCGCTGGACCGCTACGTGGCCCAGAAGGACTCCGTGTACGCCTGGAAACTGGTCCACAGCTTGCCGGGCGACGGATACAAAACCCACGTGCTCGAGCTTACCTCTCAGACCTGGCGCACGGAGAAGGACGTCGACCGTCCGGTGTGGAAGCACTGGATCACGGTGGTCCGCCCGGATCAGGTGGGTACTAATAAAGGCTTGCTATTCATCGGGGGAGGCCGCAACACGGATCCCCCGCCGCAAAAGCCTTCGGAGCGAACAGCGCGCATCGCCATGGAAACCCGGAGCGTGGTGGCCGAGTTGTTCATGGTGCCCAATCAACCCCTGCGATTCACGGATTCCCCGGACAAGGCGCGCTCGGAAGACGACACCATCGCCTATACACGCGTGAAACACTTCCAGACCAAGGACGACACGTGGCTGCTCCGGCTGGCGATGGTGAAATCGGGCGTCCGCGCGATGGACGCGATCCAGGAGTTTCTGGCGTCGGAAGAGGGCGGCAAAACGAACCTGGACCACTTCGTGGTCGCGGGCGGATCCAAGCGCGGCTGGACCACGTGGCTGGTCGGCGCGGTGGACCGCCGGGTGGTCGCGATCATGCCCCTCGTGATCGATGCGCTCAACAGCCAGAGGATCACCCGGCACCAGTTTGAAGCCTATGGGTTCTTCGGTCCGGCGTTGAAGGATTACGTAAATCACGGATTGTTTCCGCACAAGATCGGGACCCCGGAATACAAGGCGGTGCTCGACATCGAGGACCCCTACAATTACCGCAATCGCCCGGCGCTGAAGATGCCCAAGCTGTTGATCAACGCATCCGGCGATGAGTTCTTCCTGCCGGACAATTCGCGGTTTTATTTCAAGGATCTGGCGCCGGAGAAGCACATCCGTTACGTGCCCAACTCCAAGCACAACCTTGCCGGAACAGACGCGGTGGACACGATGACCGCGTTCTACGAGTCGATCCTGCGGGACAAGCCGCGTCCGCGCTTCTCGTGGTCGAAAGGCGCGGACGGGTCCATCCGGGTCCAAACCAAGGATAAGCCGATGGAAGTGAAGCTCTGGCAAGCCACCAACCCGGACGCTCGCGATTTTCGCGTGGACACGATTGGAAAAGCCTACACCGCTTCCACCCTCTCGCCGTCCGGCAAGGGCGAGTATGCCGGCAGAGTCGAGAAGCCGGCAAAGGGATTTACCGCCTTCTTCGTGGAGCTTACCTTCCCCGGTGCGGGCCGGACGCCGCTGAAGCTCACCACCGAGGTCAGCGTAACGCCGGACGTGCTCCCCTTCCGCTGGGAGGATGCCGCGAAGAAATACGCGGGAACGGCTTCCGGGGGACGCTAGGCGTTCCGGGTGGCCGGTTGCGCGTCCCGCGGCCCCGGCTCCGATGGAGTGGCGGCGTCGGGCAGCGTGAAGTGGAAGCGCGCGCCCTTGCCGGGGCTGGATTCCACCCAGATTCTGCCCCCCTCCCGTTCGATGATGGTCTGGCACAGCGCGAGTCCGATACCGGCGCCCGGGTAGCGGTCGCGGGAGTGCAGCCGCTTGAAGATCGCGAAGATCCGCCCCTGGTGCTCGGGTGCGATTCCGATCCCGTTATCTTCCACCGAGACGCGGCAGAAGCCGCGCTCGCGCACGGCGGCGATGTGGACGCGGGGGGTCCGCTCCGGATCGCGGTATTTGATCGCGTTGGACACCAGATTCTGGAACACCTGGACCATGGGGGATTCGCCGGCCCGCACCTGGGGCAACGGATCGTGGGTGATCACCGCGCCGCTTTCCGCGATCGCGGCGTGAAGGTTGCCAAGCGCCGCGCCCAGCGCGTCCTCCAGCCCGGTCGAGGCGCCGGGCGCGCTGGTGTGTTCCTTCGCCCGCCAGTATTCGCTGAGGCCGCTCAGCAAAGCGCTCATGCGATTGGCCCCTTCCACCGCATAACGGATGGCGCGCAGGCCCTCACCATCCAGTTTGCCGGCGTAGCGCTGCTCCAGAAGCTCGGTGAAGGTAACCACCATGCGCAAAGGCTCCTTAAGATCGTGGCTCGCCGCCCAAGCGAACTGCCTTAGATCGTCGTTTGCGACGCGCAAGTCCTGCTCCGTGCGCTTCTGTTCTTCGATATCGGTGGCCGCCCCGAACCATTTCACGATCCGGCCCGCCTCGTCGCGCAAAGGCGTTGCTCGGGCGATGAACCAGTGATACGCGCCGTCGCGGCGGCGCAGCCGGTACTCCATTTCAAAGCGCTCGCCGGTATTCACCGAATGCCCCCAAAGGCTGGCGGTGGACTCCGCGTCGTCCGGATGCAGCGCACTCATCCAGCCGAAGCCCAGTAACTGACCGGCGGTGAGCCCGGTGTAATTCAGCAAGGTGGGGCTGGCGAAGTCGCAACCGCCGTCGGCCGTCGTGGTGAACAGGATCTCGGGCACCGCCTCCGCCAGTCCGCGGAAGCGGGCTTCGCTTTCCCGCAGCGCCCGTTCCGCGTGGCGGCGCGCCGTCAAGTCCACGTTCACTCCGAACATCCGCACCGGCCTGCCCTCGCTGTCCCGGTCCAACCGCGCGACGCACTCCAACCAACGGGTGGTTCCGTCCGGACGGCGGATCCGGAACTCATCCCGGAAGTGCGTGCCGGAGCCGGCGAAGAATTCCGCGATGTGCCCCATCACGCGTTCGCGATCCTCCGGCTCCAGGCTCATACGCCAAAACTCCTGGATACTCCCGCCGACCAGCGGCTCCCGCCCGTAAAGGGACCACATGGCCTCGGACCAGTAACTCTCGTCGCTTGCCGCCACCCAGTCCCACACGCCCACCCGCCCCGCGGATTGCGCGAGCTGCAGGCGAGCCTCGCTGGTCCGCAGGACCTCCTCGTCGCGCTTGCGGTCGGTGATGTCGATCACGGAGCCGACAAACCCGCGGAAAGCGCCGTCGGGGGAGAACCGCGGCGCCGCCGCATCGATGGACCAACGCCATTCGCCGTCGTGACGCCGCAGGCGATATTCCATGCGGAACGAACCGTGCTCCGCGTTCGCCTTCTGGAAAATTCGCTCTGCTTCCCGGCGATCGCCGGGATGCACCGCGTCGAGCCAGCCGATGCCAAGTCCGGTTTCCGGGGTCTGCCCGGTGAATTCGTACCAGCTCCGGCTCAGGAAGGAGCACGTCCCGTCCGGTTCCGTTACCCAGACCATTACCGGAGCGTTGTCGGCCAGATTGCGAAAGCGCTCTTCGCTTTCCCGGACCGCGTCTTCGGCCCGCTTCTGGTCATCGATATCCTGCACGACGCAGATTGCGCCTTGGATCTCGCCGCCGGCGCCGCGAAACGGCGCCGCGCCGATCCGCATCCAGGACTCCGTGTCTCCGGTCACGTGCAGGTAGTCCACCGCGGGTCCGGATTCGCCGCGCAGCGCTCGGGTCACCGGAAACTCCACAGCGTCCCGCTTTCGCCCATCCGCCGTCCGTGCGATCCAGCGATCGGTTTGCGACGGACCTTGCGAGGGGATCGTATCCCCGAGCAGATCGCCCAGCATGGGGTTCCGCGCCACCCAGCACCCCCGCGAATCCAGCAGCCCGACTCCCAGCGGCAACTGCTCCAGAATCGCCGCCAGACGCGCCTGGCTTTCCCGCAGCGCCTCCTCCGCGGTCCTTCGATCGTGGATATCCAGGCCGATGCCGATCCAACGAGCGATCTGGCCGCGATCGCCACGGAGCGGCTGCGCCAGGGTTTGATGCCACCGGTATTCGCCGCCCGCGCCGTGGCGCAATGGCAGCTCGAGCTGTAGCGCCGATCCGGTCGCGAGCGCCCGCCGCCACTCCGACAACACCCGGTCGCGGTGCTCGGGATGCAGTGCTCGCACCCAGCCGTCGCCTTTCGCTTCGTCAAGCGTAAGGCCAGTGAAATCGAGGAAGTACTGATTTGCGAATTCAAGCCTGCCATCCGGCAGAGCCATCCAGACCGCCTGCGGAGACAGATGGACGAGGGCCCGGTAGCGCGCCTCGCTTCGGTCCGCGGCGGCTCTCGATCTCAGCAGATCGTCGCTCAAGATGCTGATCCCGATCCCCGCCAGCGCCAGCAAACCCAATTGCAGGACATCGCCCACGTCGTCGATGGCCATGGAGAAGCGCGGATAAATCAGCAGGTAGTTACCAACCAACATGCTGAGCGCTGTCGCGAGAAGGCCCGCCCACAATCCCCCATGCCGCGCGGCGACCATCACCGCGAGCGTGAACAGGATCAGCGGCGCCCTCTCGTTCAAGTAATAATCCAGAAGGATGCGCGACACGGCAACGACGCCGACGGCAAGCACCGCCAAGCCCACCGAGCGCAGAAGCCTCCATTCGCCGGAGGCGGACCGTGCGGCGCGCGACGCGGGAGTGGCGGAGCTGCTTTCAGCTTGCATTCACGGTGTCCACGTTGGTGATTGGTTTGGGCCTCGGCGGGGCCATACCCATAGAGGTCCGGCGCTTGGGATTGGTTACTTCCCGGCAACCCCTTAGGCGACGCCAAACGTTTGATTAATTTACCGCTTGTGTGGGGATACGCCGGAAGAAAACACGCACCGACAGCGGATCCAGCGGAATCCCGATCGCGGGCGCCCAAACGCGGCCCGACGGCTCCGTCAACTCCTCCCCCGGCGCCAGGATCCTCGGTTGGAACGTGTCGTTGACTTCGACCCGGACGGCAGCCTCCGGCGGCGCCGCCGCGACGTCGACCGGCTCCACCTGTACGTTATCCAGCCAAACGACTTGACTGGCGTTGGGCAATTCGAAAATCGCCAGGCTGCCGGATTCCGTCGCCTGCGCGCGGAACACCAGTTCGTATCGCCGGGACAGCGGACCCAGACGGACGTCCGCCGCCTGCGTCAGCGGGCCGAAGTCGCCCGCCGCCTTGCGCAGGTAAACATGCAGGATCCGGTCGGGCTGATCGGAAAACGCATCGAAGCGGATCCGGTAATACTGGCCGGCCTCTACCGGACCGGTAAACGTGTCGTAGTGGATGAGTGGGGCCGCGCCGGTATGCCGCAACCGCAGACGCCCGCTGTCCCAGGCGGCGCTGAGCGCCTCCATCGGCCAGCCGAACCAATATTGCAAATCGGCGTCAAACCGCCCGTTCGCCACCCGGTCCGGACCCGTTACCCCGCGGACGGAATTCAGCTCGTAGCGCGCCCCGCAAGTACGCGAATCGCTATCGGTGCCCACCAGCCTCTGCCAGGTTTCGAGCAGCATCCGCGGCTGCTCCGGAACCGAACTTCCGAAAACCGCCTCCGCGAAGGGCGCGCAATACAAATTGCCCGACATCCACCCTAAGGAACGGTAGAAGGCCGGCGAGCCGGTGGAGCGGGCGCCGGACTGGAGCGCCCCGGCGCGCAAACCCACAAATACGTTGTCACGCACCGCCGTTCCCGTCACCTCGAAACTACCCAGGGCCGAATCGTCGTAAAAAACCTGCGCTTGTCCGCCGTCCACGACGGTGTTGCGGTCAATCCGCACTCCCCGGGTGTTGTGCAGGAAAATGCCGTACCCCTCCACCCCCAGGACGCTGTTGCCGGCGATGGCGACATTCTCGGACTGATCGTCAATGTAGATGCCGTGGGTGGCGGGTTGAGTCCAGGGCACTCCGCCCTTGGCTCCCACGCCGTTGCGCACCAGGTTGCCTGTGACGCGGACATCGCGGTTGCGCCACATGTAGATACCCGCCCCGTCGGTTTTCACGAGGTTGAAGTCGCTGACCAGGTTCTGAATGATCTCGGCGCTGCCGCGGACGTCAATCCCGAGATAGCCGGTTCGCGACACCTGGTTGCGGGAAAGGACGGCGTTGCGCCCGCCGAAGTTTACGCCGTTATACTGCGCGTCACCGCCGCGTCCCATGCCGGCGATGGTCGCGATGTCGCGGACGCGGTTGCGCTCCACCAGGCAATTGGAGCACTCGTAGACGTCCAGCCCCGTGTTCAGCGCGCCTTCGATATCACTGTCGCGCATCTGGAAATCGCGGCATTTGATGCAGCCGATCCCCAACTCGCCCGCCTGCCGGCTGAAAACATTGGCGATCCGCACCCGAGCCGAGTCGCGGATTTCCAGGTTGGCGATCCTTGACCCAGTCAACTGTATGTCGCTGATGTCGATCCCGTCCGCCCGCGAGATATGAAGCAGGCGGTCGATGACCGAGACAGCGAACTGGTGGTCAGCCGGCGTGGTGGAAGCAAGGAATACGGTTATCGAGCGGGTGGCGGGGTCAAAGATCCACTCGCCGTCCCGGTCCAGCGCGGCGGGATGGTTCTGCAGGAAATATCCGAAGCCTTCCGGAATGCTGTAGGTGGCCGGCCGGCCGAACGTGAGCACGGCGCCGCGGTGGCTGATCACCGGCAGACGGTCCAGAATCCAGGGCGCGGTACGCAGAACCACCTCGGCGCCCGTCCAATCGATGCCGGAGGGAAGCCGCGGGTCAGTGATACTGATCGAACCGGAAGCGGAGCGGTAGAAGCGATATCCGCCGTCCGGAGCATCGGAATTGGGCCAGCGGGCCAGGGGCAGCGTTCGCCCGTCGCGGATCAGGATGGATGGGGCCTGCGCACATTCATTGCAAACAGAGCGCCAGCGGTGGCCGTCCACCCGCTCCCAGTTCGCGAGCCGCGCCAGGCCCGTGATCTCCGGTAGTGCGCCGGCTCCATAGGAAGACAGAGCGAAGTCTTTACGGCCGGAAATCGCCAGCCGGCCGGGATACACGCCGCCGCGCTCCAGCAGCACCAACCCGCCGGACGCGAAAACGCCGCCGTCGATGGCCTGCTGAACGCGATCCAGGCTGCGCCAGGCGTGCGCCGGGGTAACGCCGGAATTCCGGTCATCCCCTCGCGGGCTGACGTAAAGGGTAGCCGGCGCCGGGGACTGGGCGAACGCCTGCAGCGCGGCCGCAACCAGGGCAAACGATCTGAGACCTCCGCGGAGTTCGTGCCGCATAGCGCCGGGAATTCCGATGGTAACAGGGCCTCGGCGTATGTTTTCCCCCACCGCGCGGCGGAGCCGGGAAACGCTCGCCCGCTGGGTGCTGTCTACGGCCAGAGATCGAATCTCGGGAGGTAACGATCATGGCTCTGCAGGAAGCCGTTCTGGAACCGGGTGTGCGCGATTTCGACATCCAGCCGCACCGGCCGCGCCGCGGCACGGTGGCGGAAAACGACTCGATGAACCGGGCATTGGGCTGGTTCTCGGTCGGACTGGGTCTGACGCAACTGGTGGCCCCTCGGGAACTGGCGCGTTTCATCGGAATCCCGGATCAGCCGTTCCTTTTGCGGTTTCTGGGGATGCGCGAGATTTCGAGCGGCATCGGCATCCTGACGAAGAAAGAGCCCTCCAACTGGCTGTGGTCGCGCGTGGCTGGGGACGTGATGGATCTGGCTTTACTCGGGATCGCGCTGAAGTCGGATGAGTCGAACCGCAACAAGGTCCTGATGGCCGCCGCGGGCGTCGCGGGTGTCACCGCCCTGGACTGGATGGCCAGCCGCCAGAGCAGCGAGGCAAGCGGGCGGATCCTCGGCCTGAAAACGCGTGACGGCATGATCGCCGGGCGCACCGCGATGACAATCAACAGGGACCGGGCCGAATTGTACCGCTTCTGGCGCGATCTGGAGAATCTGCCGCGCTTCATGAATCAGATTCAGTCGGTGCACCGCAGGGACGAGCGGATCTCGCGCTGGGTAGCCAAGGGTCCGGCGGGTGTTCGCCTGGAATGGGACGCGGAAACCGTGGACGACCGTCCCGGGGAGCGGATTTCCTGGCGTTCTCTTCCCGGCTCGCGGGTGGAGAATCGCGGCGCCGTGGAGTTCGAGGATGCTCCGGGAGGCGAGGGAACGGAAGTCCGGCTGCGTATGGAGTACCGGCCGCCCGCCGGGGTCGCCGGCGCGCTGGTTGCCAAGCTGATCGGGCAGGAGCCGGAACAGCAAATGCGTGAAGATCTCCGGCGCTTCAAGCGTTTGATGGAAACCGGCGAGATTCCAACCACCGACGGCCAGCCCTCGGGCCGGAGCATGATGCGCCGCGATCGCAAGTACGAAAGGTAAACATCAACATGAAAGCAGTCTGCTGGCAAGGCAAGAAGAAAGTATCGGTGGAGCGAGTCCCCGATCCGCGAATCCTGAACCCGCGGGACGCCATCGTGCGGGTGACGTCCACGGCCATTTGCGGCTCCGACCTGCACCTGTACAACGGATTCAATCCGGCCATGATGAGGGGCGACATCCTGGGTCACGAGTTCATGGGCGAAGTGGTGGAGGTGGGAAGCGGGATTCGCGACCTTCGGGTGGGGGATCGCGTGATTGTGCCTTTCGCCATCGCCTGCGGCAATTGCCTGAATTGCCAGGAAAGCTTGTTCTCGCTGTGCGAAAACTCCAATCCGAACGCGTGGATGGCGGAGAAGCTGTGGGGGTATTCGAGCTGCGGGATGTTCGGTTACTCTCACCTGACCGGAGGGTACGCCGGGGGGCAGGCGGAATACGTCCGCGTGCCGTTCGCGGACGTGGGTGCGTTCCGGGTGGAGAACGGCCTGAGCGACGATCAGGTCCTGTTTCTCACCGACATCTTCCCCACCGGCTACATGGCGGCGGAGAATTGCGACATTAAGGCGGGACAGACCATCGCGGTGTGGGGCGCCGGTCCGGTGGGGTTATTCAGCATCAAGAGCGCGTTTCTGCTGGGCGCGGAGCGAGTGATCGCCATTGACCGGTTCCCCGAACGCCTGCGCCTGGCGCGCGAGGCGGGAGCGGAAACGCTGAACTACGAAGAGTGCGACATCCGGGAGGGGCTGGACTATCTGACCGCCGGGCGGGGACCGGACGCCTGTATCGATGCCGTCGGGCTGGAAGCTCACGGCGACAGCATTCAATACGCCTACGACCGCGCCAAGCAGGCGCTGTCGATGGAAACCGACCGGCCCATCGCCTTGCGGGAGGCGATCCTGTGCTGCCGCAATGGCGGGATCGTGTCCGTCCCCGGCGTGTATGCGGGCTTCCTGGACAAGATTCCGTTCGGTTCGGTGATGAACCGCTCGCTAGCGATTCGCACCGGACAGACGCATGTCCATCGCTACGTACAGCCCCTGCTGAAGCACATCGAGGATGGCGACATCGACCCGTCGTTCCTGATTACGCATCACTTGAGCCTGGACGACGCGGCGGCGGGCTACGACATCTTTTCGAACAAGCAGGACGGCTGCGTCAAGGTGGTGATGCATCCGAATTAGGGCCGCGAGGCGCCGGAGCTGGACAGCAGCGCCTTGGGATAGACCATCAGGCCCGCCTCGGAGGCGCGGAAAATCTTGTACAGCACCTCATTGTGCGGCAACTGTTCCTCCAGGAAATCGACGCCTTCGGCGCTGATGATGAAGCTGGAGCGGTCGCTGCACGATGTAACGCTTCGCGCGCAGATACCAGACCGCGAACAGCAGGTGCTCGCGGGGGAACGACATCAGGTTCTCCAGATCCAGCAGCGAAAGCGCCGCGAAATCCGGATTGGCCCGCCGCTTGGAGTAGAGCAGGCACAGCAGGCCGATGCGGATCTTGGCTTCCGCCTCGATCCCGTCGGTGAATTCCTTGGACAGAAAAATGGTAAGCGGCTGCGCTCCGTTCACCTCGAACTGCCGGTCGTAATCGGCGCGGCGTTGCGGATCTCTCAGCGTGTCATAAGCCTCGCCGATCAGCCGGAACCGTTCGGCATCACCCGTTTGCGCGTTATCGGGGTGGTAGCGGCTCACCAGCAGCTTGTACACACGGTCGATGGTCTCCTGTCCGGCTTGCGGATTGATTTGCAGCAGATCGTAGAAGTTGACTGGCGCGGGGCGCATTCTGCTTCCAGCCTAGGCTCGGGCGGCGGGACGCGACAATGCGGGAAAGCACTTAGTTCTCGATCTCCAAAGCATCGTGAATGCGGCCCTGTACGGCCTCCAGCTTTTCCGCCGCGGCTTGGCGATTCAGACCGAGCTTATGCATCAGAACGGCCGTTTTCACGTTACGGCCGGATGCCTCCAGCAGCTCCGATGCGCGAGAGTAATCGACGCCGGCGGCGTCCATGATGATGCGCCGGGCGCGATCCGCCAGTTTCTCGTTGCTGGGCTGCACGTTCACCATGCGATTCCCGAACACGTGGCCCAGCCGGATCATGACGCCCGTGGAAAGCATGTTCAGGACGAGTTTTGTCGCCGTACCCGCCCGCATTCGCGTGGAACCGGCGATTACTTCGGCGCCCGGTTTCGGCTCGATTGCGATCTCGACGGCCCGCGACAAAGCCGAGCGCGCGGTACAACTGACGCCGATGGTGAGGGCGCCCATGGCGCGCGCCCGGGCGATCGCGCCGAGCACGTAGGGAGTGCGCCCGCTGGCGGCGATACCCACCAGCACGTCAGACCGCTCGAAGCCGCGCGCGATCAGATCCGCCGCGCCGAGTTCCGGGTCATCCTCGGATGCTTCCACCGCGCGGGACAACGCCGGTTCGCCGCCCGCGATGATGCCCTGCACCAGGCTGGGAGGGACGTTGAACGTGGGCGGGCACTCGGAAGCATCCAGAACGCCCAGCCGCCCGCTGGTCCCCGCCCCGATGTAAAACAGCCGGCCGCCGCGCCGCATGGCGTCCGCGACGGCATCCACCGCCCGCGCGATGGCGGGTATCTCGGCGCGCACCGCGGCCGCGATCTCCGCGTCCGCGGCGTTGATGATCTCCAGCATCTCCACCGTGCTCTTACGGTCGATGCCTTCGCTCGCCGGGTTGGCCTGTTCCGTGAGTAGCTTGTCGAGATCGCTCATAAAGGGAAGAAGCCGATGGCGCTCCCGCCACCGGCTTCCCGTTTTCGTCAGTTCGCCCGCGATCAGACGTTGAAGGAGCTGCCGCAGCCGCAGGTCGACTTCACGTTCGGATTGTTGAACTTAAAGCCCGAGCCTTCGAGAGACTCCACGTAGTCCACCTCGGCGCCGTCCAGGTACAGCAGGCTGGCCTGGTCGACGAACACCTTCAACCCGTCGAAGTTGTAGGTCTTGTCGAGCATCCCGGGGGCGTTTTCGAAATTCATCGAATAGCTGAATCCGGAGCAGCCTCCGCCCACGACGGAGATGCGCAACCCGGCCGGTTTCGGTTCCTGGGCGTCCAGGATCTCTCTTACTTTGCCAACGGCGATTTCGGTCAAGGCTACCATTTCGTTGATGAACTCCTGTCCCTAAATTCTAGCGCAACCACTCCCGCTAACGCTATAGATGCGCGGGGTTGGCCGGCGGTCACAACAGGAAAGCTAAGTGGTTGCAGCACATCATGCGGATCGCCCCGGGACCCGGGTTGGAAATGGGGCATTCCGGAGCCCGCCCGGCGATCTGGTATGGTCAAGGGTACGGTTCCGAAACACTTGAAACCCCTGGGAAAATCAATGCGTCAACTAGTACGCGATGAACGGCTGGAGCGGATCATTACCATTCCCGGCGGCGGGTGACGGGACCCGGACTAAATCACCCAAGGTGGACTACAAGAACACTGAGGAGGCGGCCCTCGTCCGGCGCGTACAAGCCCGCGACGAACTGGCGTTCCGAGAAATTGTCGAACGCTATCAGTCCAAGGTGTATTCGATCATCTACGGCATCCTCCGCAACCACAACGACGCGGAGGACATCGCGCAGCAGGTGTTCTCGAAGATCTACTTTTCGATTAAGAACTTCGACTTCCGCAGCAGCCTGCTCACCTGGATCTACAAGATCACGGTAAATGAGTGCTACGACTATCTGCGCAAGAAGCGGGTGCGGAAGCTGGTTTACGAGAGCGATTTCTCGGTGGAAGATGCGCAGCGGATGGAAGCGTCGGAGCCGGCCGTGGATCAGGCCCGTCCGGCGGACGTGTCGCTGGCGGACCGGGATCTGCTGATGAAGCTTTTGTCGAAACTTTCCGAGGAGGATCGCAACCTGATCCTGCTGAAGGAAGTGGAAGGGCACTCCGTGGAGGAGTTGTCCGCCATGACGGGAATGAATGAGAATACGATTAAAGTGAAGCTGTTCCGGACGCGGCAGAAGCTGTTGAAGGCGGCACAGCGCCTGGGCATCGGCCGCGCCTGAAGGTTTGATAGCATGATGAGTCACAACGGACAGCGCCGGCTCTTTCGAGAGAGTTCAGCGGAAAGATCCGTGGACGCTAAGACAATCGCTTACCGGCGATTGAGTGTGGTTTGAGGGAAGGAAGCTATGGATGAGTTTGTCAAGGACCATCTCGAGCAGTATTTGAGCGGGTCCGCTAGCCGCGATCTGAAGCACGAAATCGAGACGCGGCTCTCGGCGGACGCCTCGGCGGCAAAACAGGTCGGGCAGATGCGAATGCTCGGCCAGTCGCTGAAGTCCTTGAAGGCCGAAGGCGTGGAGCCGACCCCCGGGTTTTACGCGCGGGTGATGGATCGCATCGAAGCGCAAGGCACTTCCGTCTGGTATTCGTTCCTGGAATCGGGTTTCGCGCAGCGCCTGGCGCTGGCCTCGTTCGCGCTGGTGCTGCTGATGGGCGGGTGGATGATCTCCAATGAACCCGGCGACGAGTTGACGCTTAGCGTTCCGGAAACGATTGATTTGCTGGGAGAAGACGGCCCCGCGCCGGTGTTGGGCGATATCCGTCCGCGAAACCGGGATGCGGTTCTCGTGAACCTGGCATCGTATCAGGAGCAGTAATCTGAAGATGCAGCCAGACCGCTCGCCCTGGCAGAACCCCAGAGTTCTCACTACCTTGCTGCTCGTCTTCGCCTCCGGCGCCATCGCCGGGGCGCTGACCATGCGGCTGGGGTTGCAATCCAAGGTGCGTGTTGCCCCGGCCGGTCCGGCCTGGACGGAAGACAATAAGCAGATTTTTCTTCAGAAGTTCAAGTCGGAGTTGAACCTGTCGCCGGAACAGGCTGGACAACTGACGGCGGTGCTCGAAGATTACACCATGTATTACAAGAGCTTAGAGGATCAGCTTGCGGATGTTCGAGCCTCCGGGAAGACTCGCATCCTGGAGATCCTGGACGCGGAACAGAAGAAGAAATTCGAGCGTATGCTGGCCGACATGAAGGTCCGGTAGGCAATCGTCCTATTGCTTTCCTGTCCGGGCCAATGTTAGACTAAGACTGACGTGGAGTGATTTAGATTCCGAGTTTGTTCAGCGGAATCAGCTACTTGCAACCACGATAAAAAGTGCTAAAGGTGGATCGGTCTTCAAAGTTTGAAAGCCCTGAGGTGATCTACCTCAGGGTTTTTTTCTGTCCGATGCCGCCGGCGGATGTTTCCCCACGGTTTAGGAGGTTCGGATGAGTGTTGCCGCCCTGGATTCGGTTCTCAGCAGCTCAGAAGGCGAGTTGCTTCTGTTGTCCGTCGAGGTTCCCGCCCGCGACCTCGAGGACTTGCTGGACAGTCTGGCAGAGCTGTCTTTCCCGATTAACCCCGAGATCTACCACGGGCAACCCGGCACCCGCGTCCAATTCCCGGCGTTTTCAGCCCGGCTGAGTGAGGTCGCCCGCGCCCTGGGACGATGCGGCATACCCGCGGAGCGCCTGCGCATCCGCGCCGTGCTCAGCGATATGCTCTGATCTATACTGGCTGCTTGGACAAGCTGTTGCTCACGGGCCCACCTGGCTCCGGAAAGTCCACTGCGCTGCTGAAGCGATTTCGCGGTCAGGCGGATGCGCTCCTCCTGGTCCCCACGGCCACCATGGCGGTACATTTTCGCCATGAACTGGCGCGGGCCGGAGACGCGATCCGGCCTTCCCAGATCCAAACTTTGTCGCAATTCGTGGCCACCCATGCGCGAACTCCGGCCGCCACGCCGGCGGACATCGCCGCGGCCGTCTCCGCCGCGCTCGCGGAACTTCGCCTTCCCGCCTTTGAAGCGGTTCGCGACTTCCCGGGATTCGTGGAGCAGGCCGCCTCGGCGATTAGCGAGCTGTCGAGCGCGGGCTGCAGCGCGGCTCGCTTCGCTACACTGGCGCGGGGACCCGTACCGTGCTCCCTGGCCGAGGTCTACCTGGAAGTGGATCGCTCCCTGGCCGCGCGGGATGTCCCGCCGCGGCACCGGCAGCTCGCCGCCGCCGCGGACGCGCTGCGTCAGGGAGCGGTAGTCCCGCGGCGCATTTTCCTGGACGGATTCTTCGCATTCTCCCAGCCCGAGCTGCAAGTGCTGCTCGCGGCGGCGTCCCACGCGAGCCTCACGGTCACGCTGCCCGATTCCGCCGATGCCGCGCCAGCGCTCGCCGCGTTCCGGAACGCCGGCTTCGTGGAGGAGGCGTGTGAACCCTCGCGAAGGGCGGCTGAGGTGGCGGTGTTTGAAGCTCGCACGATGGCGGAGGAAGTCGACGAGATCGCCAGGCAGATTTTGAACGAGGCCGGAGCCGGGCGTCTGTTCCGCGAAATCGGAGTGGTGGTTCGCAGCCGCGATCCGTACGTTCCCGCGCTGGAGGCGGCGCTCGAGCGATTCGGCGTCCCGGCGCGATCGTATTTCGCGGAGCCCTTGAGCCGACATGCGGTGTGGACTTACTTTTCCCGGATCGTCGAATCGATGGTCGCGGGCTGGGATCTGGATCCGCTGGTCAGCGCCATGGCATCCCCGGTTTCGGGAGTGGGCGGAACCGCCGCCGGAGACGTTCTCGAGTATCGATGCCGCGAAATCCTGCCGGCGCAAGGAATCGAGAAACTCTTTCCGCTCGCCGGCGCCGGCCGGGCGCATCGGCTGCTGGGGCAAATCGCGGAGCTGGACGCGTGGCGGCGATCGCCGCGTGTGCCGCGGAACTGGGCTCGGGAGCTTCGCAAGCTGCGGTCCCTGATGGCTGTTCCGGAAACCCTGAACGACGCGGGTCAGCGGCAAGCGCCGCTCTGGCGATCCCGCCTGGCGGCCGCGAGCGTTTTTGAGGCGCTTCTGGACGCCACGGCGGACAGGCTGCCGGAAGAAGATCGCCTGACGCTGGCGGAATTCTGGACCAAGGCAAGCGCCGCCGCGGCGCTGGAGCCCGTCCGCGTTCCCGACTTGCGGCGCAATGTAGTGCACCTCCTGGACGTGTACGAAGCCCGCCAATGGGAGCTTCCGGTAGTTTTCGTTTGCGGGTTGATCGAACGGAATTTCCCGCGCTACACGGCTCCCGATCCGCTGCTGCCGGACTCCTTCCGGACCGAGCTTGCGCGTGCGGGCGTTTCCTTGCCAGTAGCCCGGGAGCGCGAGAGAAGCGAGCGGTTTCTGTTCGAACTGGCTCGCAGCCGGGCTACTCACAGGACCGTATTGAGTTATCCGCGGTATGACGACAAGGGGGCGCCGCAGTTGCGCTCGTTTTACCTGGAGGAAGCGGGGACCCCGGCTCCGGATCGCGTGCGCCCGAGGCCGGAACGGCCGCGGGCGTCTCCGCGGCCCGCGCGGATCGCCGAACCCGCGCTGCTGGCCTCCATCGCGGACCAGCATCACACGATGTCGCCCTCCGGGGTGGAGAGGTTCCTGCAGTGCCCGTTCCAATTCTTCGGCGCCTCCACGCTGAAGCTGAAGCCGGTACCGCCCGCCCCCCGCGACCGCCTGGATGTGCTGCTGCAAGGCTCGATTGTCCATCGTGTTCTGCGTGAGCTCACGGAACGGCCGCTGCTCGGATTCGATTGGTTCGAGGTGGTGTTCGAGGAGGAATGCCGCCGCGCCCACGTCATCTCCGGATATCGCACGGAGGCGGTTCGAATCCAGATGCGCCGAGAACTGGAGCGGCTGATGCAGGACCATTCGTTCCCGGCCGGATGGAGCCGCCGCGCCGAACAGCCTTTTGTCATGGCGGTGGATGAGAAGCTTGCCGTCCGCGGCCGGATGGATCGCCTGGAAACGGGACCCGGCAATCACGCCGTGGTCATCGACTACAAATACAGCAAGCAATCGAAGAAAACCGTGCGGGAGCACCACGACGGGACTCGCGTACAAGCCGGCTTGTATCTGCTGGCGGCGGAGAAGACGCTGGGGTACCAGCCCGCCGGCGTGTTCTATGTCGGCCTGCGCGGCGAAATCGAATGGCACGGGTGGCACATCCCCCTTGCCGGGTTCGAAAACCTGGGCGAGTCCGTGCAGCCGGAAGTGCTGCGGGAAATGATGGACGAGGCTTTGCGGCGCACGCTCGAGACGAGGGACGCCGTGGCTTGGGGCGAAATCGCGCCGCGGCCGGCGGACACCGCAAAATGCCAGTGGTGCGACTTCGCCGATATCTGCCGCATCGAGGAGGCCGCCGCTCCGCGGGCGGAGGACGCCGCGCCATGATGCTTTCGGCTGAACAACGCCGCGCCGTCGAGCGCTGGGATCAGGATGTTTGCGTGGTGGCGGGACCCGGCAGCGGCAAGACACGTGTCCTGACGGAGCGATTCGCCTGGCTGGTGGAGGAGCGCGGGGTGGATCCCGCGCGCCTGCTGGCGATCACGTTTACCGAGAAAGCCGCCGCCGAAATCAAGGATCGCCTGGTACGGCGGTTCGAGGGATCTCCGGAGCGGAGGCAGGCGCTGGAGCGCGCCTGGGTGTCCACCATCCACGGCTTTTGCGCCCGGATGTTGCGCGAATACGCCACCGAGGCCGGCGTGGACCCCCGCTTCCTGGTTCTGGATCCGCCGGGCGCGGACCGCCTGCGGCGGGAAGCCGCGGAGACGGTGCTGGAAGAGTTGTTCGCCCGCGATCCCAGGCGGCTGCGCGATCTGCTGGACGCGCTGGAACTCACGACGCGCGACGATATGCGGCAGGCGGATCTGGCCGGCAGCCTGATCGAGCTGTGGGATACGATGCGCGCGGCGCCCAAGCTGCCGCGCCGGGAGGTCCCGCGCACCCTGCTGGCGGACACGCGGGAACGCGCGTTTGCAGCCCATCGCGCGCGCGACGACAAGGAGCAGAGCGCGGCGCAGCGGGAATGGATCGGCCGGTTTCTCGCGGCCGGCGAGTCCCCAACCCTGGCGCACGTCCGGCTGTTGCATGAATATGACTTCAATGGCGCCAAGCTCGGCCGCAACACGGCGGGCGCGGACTTCAACAGGTTTCTCAAGACCGAAAAGCGCATGGAGCCGCTGATGGGCGAATGCCTGGATGCTCTCCATGCGCCCCTGCGAGCCACGTTGGAGTCCCTGATCGACGGGTACGCGGCCGAGTATCAGGATCGCAAGCGCGGGCTGAGCGCGCTGGATTTCGATGACCTGGAGGAGGCCGCGGTGCGGCTGCTGGAAACGCACGACAACATTCGCGAGCAGGTGCGGCTCCGCTTCGATCAGATCCTGATGGACGAGGTGCAGGACACCAATCCGAGGCAATGGGCGCTGCTCGACCTGCTGCGGCGTCCGGACCGGTTTTTCGCCGTCGGCGACATCAACCAGTCAATTTACGGTTTCCGCCATGCCGAGCCGCGCCTGTTCGCGGAGTACCGCGCTTCTCTTGAGAATAGCGGGAGACCGGTGGACGATCTTCGCGACAATCATCGCAGCCGGGCGGGTGTTCTGCAGGCGGTGGAAGCGGTTTGTCACGGCCTGCGCGGCATCGAGTCGCGCCCTCTCGAGGCGCGGCATGAGTACGCGCACAAGCCCGGACCCAGCGTCGAAATCCTGGTGGGCGAAGGAGATGACGAGCAGGAAGCCGAGGCAGCGCTGATCGCCGCGCGGATCGGCGAGCTGGCGGGCGGGATGGAATTGGAAAGCGGCGTCGCGCGTTATCGCGACTGCGCGGTGCTCGCGCGCACGCTGAATGCGCTCGACCCCATTCGCGCGGCGCTGGATCGCGCGGGGATTCCCTGGATCATCACGGGCGGCCGCACCTTCCTGGAAACCCGCGAGGTCCGGGACGTGATCAACCTTCTGGCGGTGCTGGCGAACAGCCTGGATGAGATCGCCATGGCGGGGGTGTTGCGATCTCCGCTGGTGGGGATCGGCGATGAATCCCTGCTGCGCCACGTGCAACGCAAGCCTCTGGTGGACCCCGAGGATCGCTTCCGGCTGGACCAGTTTCGGGCGCTGCTTTCCAGGTGGCGCCCGTATGCGGAGGCGGTGTCGCCGGACCGCCTGCTGCGGCCTTTTCTGGACGCGAGCGATTACGAAGGCGGCCTGGGAGAGCGGCAGCGGGCGAACGTTGACAAGCTGTTGAGCCTGCTGCGGCAGTGGCACAGTGCCGCCGCGGAGCCGCCGGGAGCGGTTCTCGATCGGCTGCGGCGGCTGCGGGCGGCCGGCGTCGAAGCCGAGGCGCCCCCATCGGACCCCGGCAACGTCGTCCAGTTGATGACCATCCACCAGTCCAAGGGACTGGAGTTTCCGGTCGTTTTCCTGGCGGCGATGAACCGCTCCGGCGATTCCCGCGCCGGGGCGCTGGTGTTTTCGCCGCGCTTCGGACTGGGCGTGAAGTGGCGGAATCCTTTCGGCTCGAACTCGGTCAGCGATCCGATTCGCACCGCTTCCAAGGACGAATTGAAAGAACGCGAGGAGTCCGAGGAAAGCCGTCTGCTCTATGTCGCCATGACCCGCGCGCGGGAACACCTTGCGTTATGCTGGGCCGCCACCCGGGGACGCTCGCCGTGGCGCGAGCGGGCGCGAGGCAAGGTCGGCTGGGTGACGCCTCGAACGTCCGCTCTGATCCCGGCCGGTCCGGCCGCGGTGGGCGCCCCACCCGGAGGTCCGGCGGCGGTCACAATTGTGGAGAAGCCCGAGGTCCACGGACAGTATGATTCGGCCGTTCCAGTCACCACGGTGGCGCTTGCGGCCGCCGATCGCCCCGCTTATCTTCTCCATCGGCTCCGGGGCTTGAAGGCGACGCAGCCCGATTGGGAAGCCCAGGGTGAAGAGATGGACTGGGGCGAGCTCGACGCGGGCGAACTCGGAACACAGGTGCATGAGCTTCTGGCCGGAAACGAAGTGCCCCACGCCGGCCCGGAAGCCCGGGAACTGGCTGCCCGCTTCCCCGCGAGCGAATGGGGGCGGCGCGCCGCCCGCGCTTCCCGGCTGGAACGCGAATTCGATTTCCTGCTGGCGATCGAAGACGTGGTTCTAAAAGGGCAGATTGACCTGTGGTTCGAGGAAGGCGGGGAACTGATTCTGATCGATTACAAGACAGGACACCCCGGTCGCGAGCGGCACGAAGTCCACCAGATCCAACTGCGGCTTTATGCCATGGCTTTGGAGAAGTTCGCGGGACGGATGCCGGATCGCGTGCTGATTTACCGGCTGCGGGAGGATCGGACCATTGAGGTCGGCATGAGCGAGGAAGATCGCCGGCACGCCCTGGATGCGGTGCGCGAATGGAAAGCTATTCAGGAGCGGTTCCGGTAGCCCGGCGGGAGTTCATCCTTCTCTGCAACGCTTCCATCAGCCGGGTTTGCACCGTGGAGGGGATCTCCTGCGGCTCCATACCCTTGAACACCCGCAAGGTCTGCTTGGTCGTATCGACCACCACGAAGCAGTTGGGACATTGGGAGACGTGAAGTTCGAGTTCCTTTTTCATCGAGACGTCCGCGGTCTCGTCGAGATATTCGTTCAGCTCTCGAAGGAAGTCCTTACAAGTAATCAAAGATGTTCTCTCCCTTGCGCTTGAACTGCCTGGTCAACTTCTCGCGCAGTTGCAGCCGCGCCCGCAGCAGCCGGCTCTTGACGGCCGGCACCGAAATCCCCAGAGCTTCGGCGGTCTCTTCCGTGCTCAGTTCTTCGATGTCCCTTAAAACGAAAACGGTGCGGAAATCTGGCTTGAGGCCGTCGACCGCCTTCTGCAGAATGTCGTTCATTTCCTGACGGGAGTACTTTTCCTCGGCGTTCTCCTCCCACACGGCGATTTCGCGGACCATCAGCTCATCGCCGGTGTCGACCGGCTCGTCCAAGGGCACGGTTTTGTCGCTCTTGCGCTTGCGAAGCTTCATCAGCGCTTCATTCACGGCGATGCGGGTGACCCAGGTGTAGAACTTGGAGTTGCCCTGGAAGCCGGGAAGATGCTCGAAGGCTTTGAGGAACGTCTCCTGTAGGACGTCCTCGGCATCCTCGTCGTTCTGGGTAATGTGTTTGGCCAGCCGGTAGATCCGGCGTTCGTAATGCTGGACGAGTTCGGTGAAAGCCTCGGCGTCGCCTGCCCGCGCACGCTCGAGCAGGGGCGCCTCGTCGAAGACCGCGGTCGCCTGTGCCATGCCCTCACTATACGCTATCGGGCCGGGACGCGTGTCTGGAGCGGGGGTGGCGAAGGTTGGGCGAAGAGGCGCTGTGGAGGAGGCGGAACTATGGGAGGCCATGGTATCTCAAGGGCATGATCCGGTTTTCGACGCCATTGATTCCAAATCCGTCGTCGCTTGCCGCGGTGAAACGATGCTGTTGGACGCTTTCCGTGGGGCTACCATGTGTTCACTGGAGGGTGATGAGGGTCCACCAAGTAGCCGCAGGTTCGGAATGCGGCCGACTAAAGGGCCGAATTTCGGCTGTCTCTGCGCGGGCGGGCTGGACCGGGATGTGTTCATAGCTGGAAAAACCTGGCTGTGTTCGCCCGTCCGATGCGTTTGCGCTGGTGGCTGAACGCAGCACCGGTTGCCGGCTCGCGTTTGGACCTGAATGCAGTTGTTCTGACGACGAACGACTGCGCCCGCAACTTCGGACTGGTGGGATCGCCGGTTCCCGGACGGCTTCTGAGTTTCCGGCCGCTGCTTGCAAACCGGGCCACCAGGAAGCTTCGTAGCGAGCTTCAACCGGGCGACCTTGCAGTGAATCCCGCAGTCTAAACTCCCTGCCCCTTCAAGCCGATAGCCCCAAAGGGGAGCAGTCGGCCAAGCTTCCCGGAATGAGGCGCCATGCAGTCCCAATCGCAACCGCCAGTGATGGCTTTATTGCTGATGCTGCTTCTGTTTACGGCTGATTCGGCCTTGGGATACGCGGACCCGGGCTCGGGCGCGCTGATCTATCAGGCTTTGGTGGCGGCGTTCCTGGGCGCCAGCTTTTACTTCCGCCGGTTCTTCGAGAAACTGTGGCGCAAGCGCAAGTAACGCACACCTCCGACGCGGTTTGCTCCTTCCGTGATCCCGCGGGAGTGGTGATCCGCCAGGGCGACCGCATTCTGCGGCTGGTGAACGCGGGGTCGGCCCGCGAGCTGACGGAGCTGTTGAAGACGCCGTTCGCGCTGCGGCTGCTCGAAGAGCGCAAGCTTGTCGCCACCGAGACCGCGGACCTGGTGCACTTGGCGGCCGCGCTGGGACGTGAAGTCGCGCCCGGCGAAGTCCTGTTCGAGCACGAGCGCGTCGTCTTCCCCAGCTACGCCTACGAATGGCCGCCGGAGATGCTGCATGCGGCCGGCGATTTGACGCTGGAGTTGGCGCTGGCGGCGATCGAGCAGGGTTATGGTCTGAAGGACGCAGCGCCCTCCAACGTGCTGTTTCGCGGCCCCCATCCGGTATTCGTCGATCTGCTGTCGTTCGAGAAGCGGGACCCCCTGGACGGGAGGTGGGTTCCGTATGCGCAGTTCATCCGCAACTTTCTGCTGCCGCTGCTGGCGAATCGTGAGTTGGGGATTCCGTTGTCCGGGATGATGCTCGCGCAGCGGGACGGGTTGGAGCCGGAGCAGGTATATGCGTGGGCGGGTCCCTTGGACAGGCTGCGGCCACCATTTCTCAGTCTGGTAACGCTGCCAAAGTGGCTGGGCGGCGGCGCCCGGAATCCGGCGGTGTACCGGAAGAAGCCGCTGCCCAGCGCCGATCAGGCGCGATTTGTCGTGGAAGGCATCCTGAAAGGGCTTCGACGACAGTTGTCGCGACTGACGCCCAAGTCCGCCGAGTCGGTGTGGACCGGATATCTGGGCAGCACCGCGCTCTACGATGCCGCGCAATTCGACCAGAAAGAGAGATTCGTTCGCCAAGCGATGGCCTTGGCCACGCCTTCCAGGGTGTTGGACGTAGGCGCAAACGAGGGTCACTTCAGCGCCTTGGCGGCATCGGAGGGTGCTTCCGTGGTGGCGATCGACAGCGACGCGGTGGTTGCCGGAAGGATCTGGAGGCTGGCGCGGGCACGCGACCTGGATATTCTCCCCCTGGTTGTAGACATCACCCGCCCGACTCCCGGCGTAGGATGGCGGAACCGCGAGGCGGATTCGTTCCTGGACCGGGCGCGCGGCCGTTTCGACCTGGTGCTGATGCTGGCGGTAATCCATCACATGCTGGTGACCGAGCGCGTACCTCTGCCGGAGATCCTGCGGCTGGCCTTCGACCTGACCCGCGAATACGCGCTGATCGAATTTGTCGGACCGGGAGATCCGATGTTCCAGCGCATCGTGCGGGGGCGCGAGTCTCTGCACGAGGGGCTCAGCGCGGAGGCTTTTGAACGCGCAGCCGGCGAGCACTTCGATGTGGTCCGCGCGGAGCGGGTCCAGGGAATGGAGCGCTGGTTGTATCTGCTGCGCAAGAAGACCTCATGAAGCATCGCAACCTTTTCGCCTGCCTGACCGCGGGATGCCTGAGCTTCATTCTGTTCTGGTATGACCAGCAGGGTCTGAACGTTCCGATGCTGGACTACTACCGCGAATCGGCGGCGGACCGCACGTATCTGTACGCGACGCTGATCTGCTCGCTGCTGATTTCGGCAGCTTATTGGATCGCCTGGAAAGCGGCGGTGCGGAGCGGCAGGCTGGTAATGCGGCGGGTCGCGCAGACGGCGTTCACCGCGGTGCTGATAGTCTCGCTTGAGCTCGTACGAAGCTTTCTGAACGAACGTCAGGTGAACGCGGGCGCGCTATTCAATGCGGGCGCTCTTCTGACCGAGACCGGACTGGCGTGGGGCATCCTGCAGTTGTGGCGCGGCAACCCGCGGATCGTGATCGCCGCCCGCAACGTCTCGGCGGCGATGTTCCTGATCTTTCCCGTAATGGGCGCGGATTTCGCGCGGCGAATTTTCGCCGGACCGTCCGCGACGGCGTTTGAGGCGCGGACGGGGGGCGCAGTCCGCGCGGCGGCGCCATCCACGCGCGTGGTGTGGTTGTTATTCGATGAATTCGATCAGCGGATGGCGTTCGAGGAACGGCCCGCCAGCCTGGAGCTCCCGGAGCTGGACCGGCTGCGGGCGCAGTCGTTTTCCGCGGCGAAAGCACAGCGGGCCGGAGGAACCACCGACGTGGCGATCCCCGGGCTAACGACTGGACAGCATGTGGCGGCGGCGCTTGGCGAAGGTCCGGACCGGCTGCGTCTGTTTACCAGCAAGGCTCCGGACGGCGTCGACTGGCGGGGAAGTCCCCACCTGTTCCAGCAGACGCGAGCACGAGGTTGGAACGCCGCGATCGCCGGCTGGTATCACCCTTATTGCCGCGTTTTCGGCGACAGCCTGGCGGATTGCTCGAGCGCCTTGCATGGCGAGGCAATCCTGGTTTTGCGCAAGGAACGGATGGTTGCCAAGAGCGGCTTGGCGGCGGCGATCCCGCTACTGTTCCGGATGCAGTGGGGAATGCTTTCTTCCCGGCTGCGCGGCGCGCCCGCCGAGGACGCCTGGCTGGCCGCCCTGGGCGTGCAATACCACCGCGAGCAGGCGGCTTACCTCAAGCTCTACCGGCAGGTGCGCGAGCGTGCGCTGCCGCTGATATCGAATCCGAAACTCGATTTCGTGTACACCCATTGGCCCGTTCCGCATCCCCCCGGGATCTGGGATCGCCGCAGGAAGGAATTCAGCAACTCGCCGGACTCCGATTACCTGGACAACCTCGACCTGGTGGACCGCACGGTGGGCGAGGTCCGGCGGGAACTGGAGGCTCGCGGGTTGTGGGAATCCACGGTGCTGATCGTAACCGCGGATCATGGATACCGGCCCGCCGAGTGGGCGCACATGCCGGGCGCGAGCCCGGAGCTACGGGCATTGGCCGCGAAAGGCGAATCCACCACCGTGCCGCTGATCGTGAAAATGCCGGGTGCGGCACAGCCTTTTGTCGAGAACAACCCGTTTCCGGCGATCCTGTTGAAGGACCTGACGCTCGCACTGCTGGGCGGCGAAATTCGCGATGCGGGCGGCGTTGCAAAGTGGATCGCCGCGCGGCGCGCGGGCGCGGCCGAGCTTCGTTCCGAGCACCGGCGTTAGCTCTTCGCGAGTTCACGTATACTGCCCTACATGTTGTTTCGATGCCTTCCCTTTCTGTTCGGCCCCTTACTGTTCGCGCAACTCACCTCCAACGATTTGTACCGGCTCCGCTCCGCCGGTAACGTCAGCTTCTCGCCGGACGGCGCCAGGCTCGCCTATACGGTCAACAACAACGAGAAGCCGGGACGGCCATACTCGCAGATCTGGGTGCGCGAGCTCGCCGGCGGGCGGGAGACGCGATTCGGGGGGCCGGGCGAAGCATCGTCGGGACCGCTATGGTCGCCCGATGGGCAATGGATCGCCTACTCCGGCAAGGTGGGAGACAAGTCCGGGCTGGTGATCGCCAGGCCGGACGGCACGGGGGCAAAGTTCCTGCATGAACTGCAATGGACCAACAGCCCGCTTCCCGAGACCGGCAAGCGCTACACGTGGTCGCCCGATTCGAAGAGCATCGCTTTCGTTTCCTCGATCCCAGGGCCGGAGACCGCGGATGCCACCGGCGATCCTGTGGTGATTACCCGGTACTTGTACAAGCCGGACCTGGACGAAGGCAACACCCGGTTCAACGACAACCGGCGTCCCAAGCTATACACGGTGGAAATTGCCTCTGGAACGGTGAAGCAGTTGACCACCGGCGCGACGTACGAGCACTCGGTGGACTGGTCGCCTTCGGGCGACGAGATCGTCTTCGTCTCGAATCGCGAGCCTGACCAGGATATCTTTCACAACTACGATCTTTTCGCCTGGAAGCTCAGCGACGGAAGCACGCGCCGCATCACCGCGACCGAAAGCTGCGAGTACATCCCGCGCTGGTCGCCGGACGGGAAGTCGCTGCTGTACCTGGGGACGCGCCGGGGTCTGACGGATCTGGAGACGACCATGGAAGACACGCACCTGTGGGTGGTCTCCGCCGACGGGCGTGAGAGGCGGGAGATCGGCGCCGCAGTGGACAACCGCCAGGACGCGCATTCCTGGTCTCCGGACGGGCGTCATGTCTACTTCACGCTGCAGGAGCGCGGGAGCGTGAATCTATATCGGATGCCCGTCGGCGGTGGGGCGCCGGAAGCAGTGGTGAAGGATCGCGGCGCGGTGTCGTCTTATTCCGTGGCACGAAACGGAACCATCGCGTACACGTTCACTAGCCCTGGAGACCTGGCGCAGGTATACGTGCTCGAACCCGGCAAAGCCGCGCGCAAGCTGACCGACCTGAACGCCGCTGTGCTCTCCGGCAAGCAGATGGCTGAAGTCGAGTCATTCACCTTCGTCTCCAATGACAACAAGTGGGAGGTGGAGGCGTTCCTTACCAAGCCGCTGGGGATGACAGCGGCCTCGAGGCATCCGTTGATCGTGAGCATTCACGGGGGGCCGCACGGGCAGCGCGGACCGGGCTTCCAGCATAAGAACCAGGTATATGCGGCGCAGGGCTTCGGCGTGTTGCAGGTGAACTTCCGCGGATCGACGGGGTACGGCCAGAAGTTCGCCGACGCCGTGTTCCGGGATCAGAATGGCGACGAGGGGATGGACGTTCTCTACGGGGTGAGCGCGGCCCTGCGCCGTTACGGCTGGATCGATCGCGAGCGACTGGGTGTCGAGGGCGGCAGCTACGGCGGGCAGCTCACCTGTTGGCTGATCACGCAGACGCACATCTTCAAGGCGGCGATCCCCTTCGCGGCGATTACCAATCTGATCAGCTACAACTACATGACCTACTACAACCAGTATGAGGAGATGGAGTGGGGGGCGCGGCCGCATCAGGGCAACCTGATGGATTTGTTGTGGGAGCGGTCCGCGCTGAAGCATGTGGGGAAAGCCAAGACGCCTACACTGATCCTGCATGGCGAAAACGACAACGACGTGCCGATCGCCGAGGTGGAGCAGTTTTACATCGCGCTGAAGGATGTCGGCGTGGAGACGGTGATGGTCCGCTATCCCCGCGAGGGCCACGGGCTGCGCGAAACCAAGCACCAGATCGACTCGATCGACCGCTCCATCGCCTGGTATAACAAGTACTTCTCGCGGCCGGCTGGACAGCGAACGGGAGGCGGCCAGTAATTTTCGCGAACCTTTCCGTGAGTTGGTGCGTAGAAGTTCGTGATGAGACACCTGCTTGCCGCATGCCTCGCGCCGGTTCTGGCGCTGTCCGCCGATTTTGACTGGAAAGGCTCGCTGGCCTCCGGCAAGCGCCTGGAAATCAAGGGGATTAACGGCTCGATTGTGGCCACCCCCGCCGCCGCCGGAGAGGCGATGGTTTCGGTGGTGAAGCGCGCCAAGAAGAGCGACCCGGGCAAGGTGGAAATCGTGAAGCTCGAGCACGCCAATGGCGTCACGATTTGCGCGGTTTACCCGTCGTCGGATTGGTTGGGCCGGGCCAACACGTGCGAGCCCGGCAGCGGCGGCCGCAGCAGCGTGCGCGACAACGACGTGAAGGTGGAGTTCACGGTGCAGGTTCCCGCCGGCGTTACGCTGGTGGCGAACAACGTAAACGGCGACATCACGGCGACCAATCTGAGATCCGACATCGACGCCGATACGGTGAACGGCTCGATTGTTCTCTCCACCTCGGGCAGCGCGACAGCGGAAACGGTAAACGGCAAGATCGTCGCGGCCATGGGCGCGCCAACCTGGACGGGCGTCCGGTCCTTCGAAACCGTGAATGGAGATATCGAGATCAGCCTGCCGGCCGGCGCGAGCGCTTCGCTGGAAGCTGAGACCGTCAACGGCCAAATCGAAGCCGATCAGGCGATCACAGTCCGCGGCAAGTACGGTAAGCGGAAGCTGAACGGAAGCATCGGCTCCTCCGGCGGGGGGCAGTTGAAGATGGAGACCGTTAACGGGGACATCGTGCTGAAGCAAATTCGCAAGGCTGCCTGAGGCGCTTCATCCGTGCGGTGTTAGAATCGACCTTTGCCGTTCCGGTTGTTAGGATCGCTGAAGGAAACAATTCGCCCGTATTATTTACGATGGGTGTATTTCCCGTTATGGCCTGAGGCGCGTCCGCGGTATTTCCAGGATTGTTGGAACTATCCGAATTGGGATCTGACGCTCTCCGCCGTGCAGCGCGAGTTGGAATTCGGCCGCAAGCCGGCGTTCATTTTCCTTCCGCTCAGCGATTGGCATTTTCGCCGGCAGCGAACCCAGCATTTCGCGTCGGCACTCGCGCGATCCGGAGCGAGTTCCTTCTTGTTGAACCCGCACCTGGGCCGGCAGTTTTCCGGCCTGCGGAAAGGAGCCGGATCGGCGCGCTTCTCCCGCCTGGAACCGGGAGTGGCGGAGTTGCATCCGCGCCTGCCCCGGGAGCCTGTGTATCATCACAGGTTGCTTGCAACGGCCGAAACCACCGACCTGGCCCGGCAACTGAACCCACTGGCGGAGCACCTGGGCGGCGCGGCGTTGCAGATCGTTTCCCTGCCGGTGTGGACACCGCTGGCGAGAGTGCTCCGATCCCGCTTCGGTTGGCCTATTGTTTACGACTGCCACGACGCTCTGCGCGGGTTTCCGAATATGGCCTCCGAGGTGGCCGGCTTCGAGCCGGAGGCGATGCGCGACGCGGACGCGGTGCTCTTTTCGGCGCGGAGTCTCTGGGAGCAAGGCGTCCGCCAGGGGTCCGGGATCGCGGCGAAATCCCACCTTTTGCCTAACGCGGTGGACGCCGAGGCGTTTTCCCTGGCCTGGGCGGCGCGCGAGTCCCGCCGTGGCGGTTCCGGCCCCCGCAAGGTGATCGGGTACGTGGGCGCGCTCGAAAGCTGGTTCGACACCGATGTCATACGTGCCGCGGCGCTCCGCTATCCGCGGTGGACGTTCCGTCTGATCGGCCGCGTGGAGAACCCGGGAGTGGACGCGCTGCGCGCGCTTCCGAACATCGAGCTGACTGGCGAGGTCGCCTACGAGGATTTGCCCAGGCAGATGGCGGAGTTCGATGTCGGGCTGATTCCTTTTCGTGTGAATGAGCTCACCCGCGCGACGAATCCCATCAAGCTGTACGAGTATTTCGCCTGCGGCCTTCCGGTAGTCAGCTCGGCGCTGCCCGAAGTGCTGCAATATGGGGATCTGGTTTACGGGGGCGGCGATTTCGGGGAACAACTTGGTGAGGCCGCCGCGGAAGCCGACCGGGAACGGGAGCGCCGCCGGATCGAGATCGCGCGCCGGGAAAGCTGGGACGAGCGAGCGGCGATACTGCGCAACCTGGCCGCGGAATTGCTGGATTGCTCGAAAAACGAGATGGCCCGCCCCCGCCCTCCGGTACAATGATCACCCATGAGTGTGATGCGCAGCCTGCTGCTTGCCGGCTCCCAAAGCCAGTGGTTGAAGGAACAGGCAACGCGGTACGGATTCGTCCGCCGCTCCGTGCAGCGGTTCATGCCTGGCGAGGAACTGGAGGACGCCCTGCGCGCGGCCCGCGCCCTGGAAGAGCAGGGCATCGGCACGCTCTTCACCAAGCTCGGCGAGAACATCAACGAACGCCATGAAGCGGAATCGGTTACCGACCACTACCTCGGCGTGTTCGAGAAGCTTTCGCAATGGCATCTCCAAACCGAAGTCTCGGTGAAACTTACCCAACTGGGACTCGACATCGATCCGGACTTCTGTTACGGGCAGGTGGAGCGCCTGATCCTGGCGGCGCCGACCGGCAGCACGGTCTGGATCGACATGGAGTCTACACAGTACACCGACATCACGCTCGACCTGTACCGCAGGGCGCTGCGCAAGCATTCGAACGTCGGCCTCTGCCTGCAGGCCTATTTGTACCGCACGGACGACGACATCGCCAAGCTATTGCCCATGGCTCCGGCGATCCGGCTGGTAAAGGGCGCCTACCGGGAGCCTCCGGAGCTGGCGTTCCCTAAGAAAGCCGATGTCGATGAGAACTTCTTCGTACTAACCATGAAGCTGCTGGGAGATGAGGCACGCAAGCTCGGGACTCGCTATGTGGCGGCGACCCACGACGCCGCCCTCATCCGGCGCATCCAGCAGTGGACCTCGGAGCAGCGTATCCCCAAACAGGATTATGCGTTTACGATGCTCTACGGAATCCAGCGCGGTGAGCAGGCACGGCTGGCCAAGGAGGGCCATGTCTCCAAGTGCCTCATCGCCTATGGCCCGTACTGGTTTCCATGGTTCATGCGACGCCTTGCGGAGCGTCCGGCAAACGTATGGTTTGTCGCACGTAACCTATTGTCGAATTGAGGAATCCAAAGGTGTGCGGCAGCCTTCCGACGGCTGATAAACTAGGCAGGAAGACAGGACCCCTTTTGATTCGCAATCCCTTTGTGCTGGCGCTTGCCTGCGCCTTCGCTTTCGCCCAGACGCCGCCACCCGCACAGGCTCCCGCGCCCGCTACGCCCTCCCCTCGCCCGTCGATGAGCCAGATCGACGCCAGCGAGTCCGTGTTCACGGTGCTGGCGGCGATTCAAGCCGCCGGTTTCGACGCCGACACCGCCTCTGGGGCCAATCATCCGCTCCGCATCGCCATGCGCGAGCACCTGGCATCGGCCAACCTGAAGAGCGTGGAGGCGTTGAAGGAGTTTTTCGGGCGCAAGCGTCAGCGCGACGCGGCCTCCGAACTGAGCCAGTACATTTCCTACGCGCTGCTGCTGAACGGCGCCCCGGACTTCGCGCTGGGCTCCCTGACCGAGTCCCTGCCGCCGGATGTCGCGGAGCTGCGAGGCTTGTCACCCCTGCTGGCCGCGTTCTACGCCGAAGCGAATCTGGCCCGCATCTGGCGCCGCGTGCAGCCGTTGTATGAGCAGGTGATCGCGCAGTATCAAGAACCGTTAACCAGGGCGATCGTGGAGTCAAACGCCTACCTGCGTATGCCGACCAGCGGGTACAACGACCGCCGCTTTCAGATTTTCGTCGAGTTGTTGGGGCCTCCGAATCAGATCCACTCGCGCATCTACGGGGGCGATTACTTTGTCGTGGTGACCCCGGTTTCCGATCCGTTGTGGAACAGCCTGCGCGAGCCCTACACGGCTTATCTACGCGACGTGCTGCGCGAGAATCCCGATGCCGCCCGGCAGGCGCCGGCCATCGCGGAGTTGTTCCGCAAGGCCGTGGAGGGTGGCGCGGCGATGCCGGAACTCCCGGTGAACGAAATCCGCCAGTCCTATCTCACCTACCTTCTCGATCCGTTGCCCTTGCGCCATGCCGAGGCGCTACGCAAGAAGATCAGCCTGGCGCAATTCGCGCAACGGGCTCCGGCGCTGGACGCGGCTTACAAGAATGATTTCACGCTGCTGGCGACCAAGAGCCTGGTGCGCGCCGTGGAAAGCCGGCTGGTGCGGGGCGCGGCCAACAAGCAGGCGCTCATCGACGACGCGATGCGCGAAGGCTTCGTACTGACTGCCGCGTTCGCCGAGCAGCTTCCCGCCTACGAGAAGCAGGAGCGGGCCATGCGGCTCTACTTCCCCGACATGGTAGCGGGCATTGACGCACGCAAGGAAGAGCAGCGGCTGGCGGGGATCACGTTCGCGGAGCAGAAAGCGGTCCGGACAGTCCGTGTGACGCCGGCGGAAGCCGCGCCGAAAGCGCCGGCGAGCCCCGCCGCGAAATCGCTGGAGGCGGCCGAGGAGAAATACGATTCGCGGGACCTGGCGGGCGCCAAGCAAGGCTATTTGCGCGTGGTGCAGCAGACCGCGGATCGCCTGCTGCAGGCCAGGGCGTATTATGGTTTGGCGCGCATCGCCGCCCTGGAGAAGGATCCCGAGCTGTCCGAGCGATTATTCCAGAAAGCGCTGGATCTGAATCCCGACGCGGCTGTGAAATCGTGGTCGCTGTTGTATCTCGGACGGCTGGCTGGGGCGCGCGGGGATCGCGTGCAGGCAGCCGCGTTTTTCGAATCAGCGCTCGGCGTGCCGGGCCTGCCCGATCAGGTACGGAATCTGGCCGCAAAGGGCCTGGAAGAAATGAGGAAACAGGAGTAGACAGATGAAGATGACCCGAGTGTTAGTGGGCCTTGCCGCGGCATCCGTTTTGCTGATGGCGCAGCCGAAGGTGAAGTCCAAGGCCGAGGCGGAAGCGATTCAGGCGATCCAGAACGCGGCCGACGTAGACTCCCGCCTGGCGGCGATCGAAAGCATGCTGACCAAGTTCGCCGATACCGAATTCAAGCCGGTGCTGCTGCAGATGGCCACCAGCCTGGTGCAGCAGAAGGGCGACTACGAACAGACCATCATTTGGGGAGAGCGCACCCTGGAGGCGGACCCCAAGAACTACACCGCCATGGTGATGCTGGCCAACACCATCGCGCAGCGCACGCGCGAGCATGACCTGGATCGCGAGGATAAGCTCGGCCGCGCCGAGAAATACGCCAGGGGCGCCATGGATCTGCTGCAGACGGCGCAGAAGCCGCGGCCCGATATCACCGACGAGCAGTGGACCGCCGCCAAAAGCGACTTGAACGCGCAGGCGCATCAGGCGCTGGGCTTCGCGGCGATGGCGCGCAAGAAGTTCGATGCGGCCATCGCGGAATTCGGGCTCGCCGCCACCCTGGCCAATCCTCCGGATCCGGCAACGTACGTCCGCCTGGCGGACGCGCAGACGCAAGCGGGCAAGTTCGACGATGCGCTCGCCACCATCGAGAAGGTGCTGGTGATGCCTGACCTGAACGCCCAGGTGAAGCAGGTGGCCGAGAACGTCAAGGCCAACGCAACCCGGCTGAAGGCTGCCAAGAAGCAGTAAAGGAATGAGCGCGGACCTGGAGGCCCTCGAGGCTCGCATCGGGCACCGCTTCGGAACCCGCGAACTCCTGGTCCGCGCTCTCACTCACAAGTCCCTCACCGCGGACCGCTCCACCGGCGATTTCCGCGATAACGAACAGCTCGAGTTCTTGGGAGACTCCATCCTGGGCTTCGTGATCAGCGATTGCCTGGTGCGCCGCTACCCCAGTTACCCCGAAGGCAAGCTCTCCAAGCTGAAGGCTCACCTGGTCAGCGCGGCGCGCCTCTATGAGGTGGCGAAGAACCTGCAACTCGGCGATTGCCTGTTTCTCGGCAAGGGGGAAGAACTCAGCGGCGGGCGCGCCAAGAAAGCCTTGCTGGCGAACGCGGTGGAAGCTGTGATCGCCGCCGTCTACCTCGACGGCGGCATGGAACCCGCGCGCGCCCTGGTGGAGCATCGCGTCATCGGCGACTTCGCCTTCCCGGATGAGAACGAAAGCGCCTCCATGACGGACTACAAGAGCGCGCTGCAGGAACGGGCGCAGTCCATGGGGCTGCCGCCCCCGCGCTACGTCATCGTTCGCGAGGAAGGTCCCGAGCACCACAAAATCTTCACCGTGGAGGCGCGGCTGGGCCGGGAGTACATGGGGCAGGCGAAGGGGCTGTCGAAGAAAAGCGCCGGGCAGGAAGCCGCGCGGCAGATTCTCGAAGCTCTGGAGCTCACGCCCCCTGAGTGATGCGCTCGTAGGCGTGCGCCGCGACGAACAGATCTTCGATTCCCAAACCCGTAAAGTCCGCCACCGTCCAGTCGTCGGGTCCGGTTTCCATCGGCCTGGCGCAGAACTCCCCGATCTCGACCGCCCGCTGCTGATGTGCGGCGCAATGCTGCAACTCGCCCAGCCGGGCGCACTGCGAAAGGGAATCGGCCAGCAACAGCGGAGCAGCTTGCAGGATCTGCGGATCGAGCTCCTGCTTGCCCGGCGAATCGGCGCCCACCGCATGGATATGCGTCCCCGGCTGCAGGTCCGCGGCGCGCAGCAGAGGCGCCCGCGACGCGGTGCACGTCACCAGCAATCGCGCATTCGCGGCCACCTGCGCGGCGGAGTCCGCCGCCGATACCAGCACGCCCGGCGCCAGCGCATGGATGTCGCGGCGAGCTTCGCGCAGCCGCTCGGGATTCCGGCCCCAGATCAAAATCTGGTCGAGTTCCAGCACCTGCGCGTGCATCAGCGCCGTCAATCGCGCCTGTACGCCCGTTCCCAGGATGCCCAGCGTGCGATCGGTACGCCCCAGTTCCCGGGTCGTCATCGCCGCCGCCGCGGCGGTCCGGAGATCCGTAAGGTACCCGTTGTCCTGGAGCACGGCGACCAGATCGCCGGTGGCGGCGGAGAATAGCAACATCGCGCCGTTGCACCCGGAGGCAAACGAACCCGCCGCCTTCAGCACGAAGTAGCCGCCGCCGCGCCGGTACCCGCACTTGATATGGACTTCCGCCGGCGGCATGTCCAGGTGCATGGGCATGGGAGTGACCGACTCCCCGCGCGAATGCGCCATCAACGCGTCCCGCATCAGGGGTATCACGGCGCGCGGATCCACTGCCTCCCGTATCCGTGAGCCGCTGATCGATTCCGCCATGGTTGCCCGACCCTGCGCCGGCGCCATCACAAATGCCTCTTCAAGACTTCCAGGCTGACGTTTCTGCCTGAAATAATAACTCCGATCGGGCCCTCCGGTTGGGTCAGCCGGCCGCACAAAATCGCCGCGACCACGGCCGCGGCGGACGGTTCCACCAGATACTGGTGATGGGCCAGCATCCAGCGCACGCCTTCCCAGATCTCCTCTTCCGACAGTAACGAAACAGAGGCGATCCGGGTTCTCAGGATTTCGAAGGTGAAGCGCCCGATACCGCCTTCGATTCCGCCCGCCGCGGTGTCCACGGCGGGCAATGCCGTTACCGCCTCCCCGCGGTCCAGGGACAAGCGAAGAGCAGGCGAAAGCGCATGCTGCGCGGCGTGTAACCTCAGGGGCGAGAAAGAGGCTCCCGCTCCCATGCCCCCGCCGCCCACGGGGAGTAACAGCGACTGGAGCCGCGGCACTTGCTCCAGAAACTCGCGCGCCAGCGTGCCGCCGTTGCCCGCCATCACCGCTTCGTCGTCGAAAGCCGACAGAAACGGCAGGCCCTCCGCGGCGGCCATCCCTTTTGCCCAGGCTTCCGTTTCATCGTACCCGGCGAACTCCGAAATCCGGACCTCGGCGCCATGGGAGCGGATGCCCTCGAGCTTCACCGGATCGACGGAGCGGGGCACGCACACGATCGCGGGAACGCCCTCCTTCGCCGCCGCGTACGCGACGCCCTTCCCGTGATTGCCCGCCGAACAGGTGAGGACGCCGCTACGCCGCTCCTGCGGGGTAAGCCGGGAGATCCGGAACCAGGCGCCGCGGATCTTGAACGATCCAGTAAGCTGGAGGTTCTCGAGCTTCAGCCAGACGGGCACGCCGAGCAACGCGGAAAGTCCCGGCGACGGTTCCACCGGGGTTCGGCGGATGCGGTCGCGCAGGAATGCGGCCGCCTCTGTGATCAGGTTCTCGATGCTCAGGCTCCGTGGGCCGGATGCCCGCGAACTCCACAGTATTCCATCGCGGTCGCCGCCAGGATCTCCGCCGTGGCCGCGACCGATTCCAGGTCCACCCATTCCTCGATGGCGTGCGCACCCGCGCCTCCGGGTCCGAACACGACCGTCTCGATACCCGCCCCAGAGGTCAACGCCGAGTCCATCCACGGCGTATCGCCGAAGTATTCGGGTTCGCGGCCCAGCCGGGACGCGGCGCATCCGGCCAGCGTCCGCACAATACCCGCTTCGCGCGACACCTCGAAGGCGTCCCGGAAAAAGAAGCACCGCGCAGAGGCGTGGAAAGTGGGATCGGCGGCCGAAAGGCGGTCCAGGATCGCCTGGATCTCCGTCATCACCTGCGCTTCGCCTTCGCCGGGGATCGTCCGCCGCTCGATTTTCAGCACACAGCCGGGCGAGTAAGTGCTGAGCCCTTCCCCACCCTGCAGCATCGCCGCATGCAGTGACGGCGGACCCACCAGCGCATGCGGCGTCCGCGATCGCAGCTCCTGCTCCAGTTGATCCAACCGCGCCAGAAAGCGGCCCATGCGCATGTTGGCGTCAATGCCGAGCTCGAACTTGGATCCATGCGCGGCGCGGCCGTGCGTCTCCACCTCGATCCACGCATAACCCTTGTGCGCCAGGCAAACGCGATTAGCGGTGGGTTCGGTGACGATGGCGGCGTCCGGCTTCACACGCGTCACCAAGTCGGCGGTGCCGAGCGACCCGTATTCCTCGTCGGCCACGGCCGCGACCATCAGGTCCCCACCGAGCTTCACGCCCGCGTCCGCGATCGTCTTCAAGGCCGCCATACACGCCGCCAGCGACCCCTTCATGTCGTAGGCGCCCCTTCCGTATAGGCGGCCGTCGCGGATGGCCCCGGAAAACGGTTCCGGCATCCCCTCCACTCCCACCGTGTCCACGTGGGCGTTCAGCATCAACGCGGGACCCTGGCCCGAACCGGGCAGCGTCGCGAGCACCGACACTCGCCCCGGCTCCGGCTCGAACGTCTCCACGCGGACCGGCAGGGACTTCATCCAGCCCGCGATGTACGTGCCGATCTCCCGTTCGCCCGCTCCGCCCGCAACCAGCGTAGGGTTAATGGAGTTGATCCGGACCAGCTCTGACAACGTCCGGAACAGATGCTCGCGATCCAGTTTCATTTGGTTTGAGCCAGTTCGTCCCAGGCAAGTACGGTGAGCATCACCTGCTGAATCCCCCGCCAGCCGCCCTCGGGTTCGTACCACTCCTCGAGGGAATGAGCGGAATCGCCCCGGCCTCCGCCGCCCAGCGTCACCGCCGGCATCTTCATGTTGATCGGGATGTTAGAGTCCGTGGAGCCGATCGTGAGGCTGGCGGTGATCCCCATCTGTTTTGCCGCCCATTGCGCGGCTCGAACCAGCGCCGAGTCCTCGGGAGTAAACCCGGTGTAGCGGACGCCGAGGATCTTGTTCTCCGCCTCCACTTTCGTGTTGAACTTGGCCACTTTGTTTTCGTCCTCAACGGCGCGGCGAATGGAAGCGAGCAGGTGCTGTTCGATCTTGTCCAGCTCGGCTTCGCTCTCCGAACGCATGTCCACTTCCATCCACATTTCGAACGAGATCGCGTTGACGGAGGTGCCGCCGCCGATCTTGCCGACGTTGAATGTGGTTTTCGGCTTCGCGGGCGGCTGATACTCGCTGAAGTAGGCGATCGCACGGCCCAGGGCGTGCGCGGGATTGGCGCGTCCGAAGTTGCCGTAACTATGGCCGCCCGGGCCCTTGATGGTTACGCGATACCGCTTGCTGCCCAGCGCGCCGTTCACGATCCGGGCCTGGCTCGACCCGTCGACGGAAATGAAAGCATCAATGCGGTCCTTATACTGCCCTTCCTGGAGAAGATACTTGACTCCCAGAAGATTGCCCAGTCCCTCCTCACAGCAATTGGCGACGAACAGGATGCTTTTGCCGGTCTTTACGTTCCCATGCTCCAGCGCTTCCGCGATCGCCAGAATGGTGGTGAGGCCGCGCGCGTCGTCGCCGATTCCCGGGCCGACCAGTCGCTTGCCTTCGCGCCGCACCTTCACATCGGTCTCCGCCGGGAAGACAGTGTCCAGATGCGCGGCAAGGGCGATGGCGCGGGGCGAGGTTCCGTGCCGCCAGCCCAGCACGTTGCCCCGGGGGTCGATGGAAACCTCTTTCAGTCCCACTCGCCGGAACTCGCTGGCCATAAACTCGCCGCGAGCTTTCTCCGCGAAGGTCGGGGCCGGAATTTCGCTGATCTGGATCTGCTTCTCCACGTGGCGGTCGTGATTCGCTTCGATATAAGCAAGTGCCTGCTTCACGCCGGATCGGGCGGGGACGGCATCCTGCGCGGCCAGAGAGGCCACGATGATCAACCCGGTAAGTAGTCGCGCCATCTCCGGATTGTATGTCAGGCCGGGACGCGAAAAGAAAGCCGGCGGGTCTGAGACCCTGCCGGCTCTGTAACGATTCTCGGTGGCCGCCGCTTACGGCGCGACCATCAGGTTATTGGTGACGGAGAACGCGCCGCTGACGCCGTGCGCCTGCACGTTCGCGATGTTGCGCTCGAACTCGCTGCCCACCGCTCCTTCCAGCGTGATGTGGCCGTTCTTCACGATGATATGGATCGGACCCACGGCCTGGAACTGATAGCGATTCAGCGCCGCATGCCCGTAGATTGCCCGGTAGGCTGCTCGCCGGATGCGGTCATCGTTGGGCGATAGCGGGAGCACTTCGATCTCGTTCCGCACGCTGGTGACGCCCTCGATTCGCTTCACCACGTTCTCGGCGTCGCTCTTCAGCACCGGCCGCACCGTCTGCCCCATCAGCGTGACCCGGCCTCCCTCGTCCACCCGGAACTTCAGGTTGTCCCAGATGCTGTACCAGGGAAGCATTACCAGTTCATGCCGGACCTTCCGCGCCAGCGGGTCCCGCGAGGGATCCGTCCGGTCCACCGCGGCCGGCAGCGCCAGCGCCGCGGACAACACGGCGGCGGCGGCAAAGGACACTAGCTTTTTCATATCCGTTTTCCTCTATCCCTTTGGATGCGGAGGAAGGGCCGGAGGTTGCGGACGCGGGAGCAGTTAACCCGCGTGCCGCGAAGCCTTGTGCCTGGATTTCTTTCGCTGGTTGATCGTGCCGCGGCAGCCCGGCGCGCCGCATTTGCATAGGGTGATCTCCTCGTCCTCGCCGAAGTTGTAATCCACGGTGAGTTCCTCGCCCTCGCGGATGTCGCGCTTGGCGAAGTAGAGGATGTGATCCCGCAGAATGCGCGCCTCGCAGTTCGGCTCGCAACTGTGGTTGATGAATTCCGCGCCGGACCCGCCAACGCTGCCATCCACGGTCCAGTAGCTGTTCAGCGTGAACAGGTAGTTGAACTCCCGCTCCTCGGAGCGCTTCTTGGTTTCCTTGCGATTGATCCTCTCGCCGGTGTACTCGATGATTTTTCGCGACCTCGGAATATCCTCGGCCGCGTAAATGCCCCAGCGGTGAATCTGGGATTGCGCCAGGGTCAGGCGGAAATTACAGAACTTGGGGTCGATGCGGGGCGTCTCCGGTTCCTTCGGACGCCCCGGCGCGGGTTTGGGAGCCATGCGGGATCAGGCCATCTTCGGGCGGATCACATCGACGAGTTCCTTCACCGACGCCGCGCTCTTGTTGAGCATCGCCTGCTCCTCCGCGGTCAGCTTCAACTCGTAGATCTTCTCGATGCCGGCCGCCCCCAGCTTCACCGGCACTCCCACGAAGAGGTCGTGGAATCCATATTCGCCTTCCAGATAGGCCGCGCACGGCAGCACCTTCTTCTTGTCCTTCAGGATTGACTCCACCATTTCCACCGCGGCCGCCGACGGAGCATAGTAAGCGGACCCCGTCTTCAGATACTTGACGATCTCCGCGCCGCCGTTGCGCGCGCGATCCACCATCGCCGCCAGCGCGTCCGGCTCGATCAGGTCGGTCAGCGGAATGCCGGAAACGCTCGAATAGCGCACCAGCGGCACCATCGTGTCGCCGTGACCGCCGAGTACCACCGCCGTCACATTCTCCACCGATACCTGCAGATGCTGCGCCAGGAACGTCCGGAACCGGGCCGTGTCCAGCACCCCCGCCATTCCCACCACGCGATGCTTGGGGAACCCGGATACCTTCAACGCCGTCCAGCACATCGCGTCCAGCGGGTTCGTCACCAGCACCAGAATCGCGTTCGGCGAATGCCGCGCCACCTGCTCGGTGCAGTTCTTCACCACCTCGTAGTTGGCCATCAGCAGATCGTCGCGGCTCATGCCCGGTTTGCGCGCCAGCCCGGCGGTGATCACGACGATGTCCGAACCCGCCGTCTCCTCGTACCCGTTGGCGCCGGTCACGCTGACGTCATAGCCCTCGATAGGGCCCATCTGCAACATGTCCAGGCCCTTGCCTTGCGGCACGCCTTCCACGATGTCCACCAGAACGACATCGGCAAGCTCCTTCATGGCGATGTTCAGGGCGCAGCTCGCGCCGACATTGCCGCCTCCAACAACCGTCACTTTTTTGCGCATAGAAAGGCTAGTATAGCGTGACAACCCTCGTCTGCCGGGCTGATTCTTCTGATATATTCACCTTTCCCGCGGAGCATTCATGTACTTCGAAGATTATGAGCTAGGGCACACATTCACCACCCGGACCCGGACCGTAACCGAAGCCGATATCGTCAACTTCGCCGGGTTAACCGGCGACTTCCACGAGCTCCACATGAGCGAGGAATGGGCCAGGAGCGGCCCGTTCGGCCGCCGCATCGCTCACGGCGCGCTGATCTTCTCCCTCTCCACCGGGCTCACCATCCAGATGGGCGATACGGATGAAATCCTCGCCTTCTATGGAATCGACCGGCTGCGTTTCGTCAAGCCCACCTTCATCGGCGACACGATCCGGGTCAACAAGCGCGTCACCGGCAAGGAACCCAAGGGCGCCGGGCGTGGCGTAGTGACTATGGAAACCTCCGTGCTGAATCAGCGCGGTGAAGTTGTCTGCGTGTATGAAGACAAGGTACTGGTGAAGGCACGCGCCTGATGCCCGCCCTCGACGGCATTCTCATTCTCGACCTGACGCGCCTGCTGCCGGGCGCGGTCGCCACCGGCTGGATGCGCCAGTTCGGCGCCGAGGTCATCAAGATCGAGCAGCCTGGCGTGGGCGACTACGCTCGCACATTGCTGTCGAAAGGCGAAAACCCCACCTTCACGGCCACCAACCGGGGCAAGCGCAGTATCGCTCTGGATCTGAAAACTCCTGGCGGCAAGCAGGCGTTCCAGCGCCTGGCCGCCCATGCCGACATCGTGATGGAGGGCTTCCGGCCCGGCGTCATGGATCGCCTCGGCGCCGGCTGGGAAACGCTGCGGGCGCTGTATCCCACCCTGATCTACGTTTCGCTTACCGGCTATGGTCCGGACGGGCCCTACGCGGCGCTGGCGGGACATGACCTGAATTACTTGTCGCTGGCCGGCGTCCTGGACCTGATCGGACCCGCGCAAGGCGCACCGGTTGTGCCCGGCGTCCAGATCGCCGACCTTGCCGGCGGTTCGATGCAGGCGGTCATCGGAATGCTGCTGGCGCTGCAGGCGCGGCAGCGAACCGGGCAGGGCCAGCGCGTTGACATCTCCATGACCGACGGCGCGGCCGCCCTGCTGACCGTCCCGCTGGCCGCCTACCGGGCCACCGGATCCGTCCCCCGCCGCGGATCGGAAACGCTCAGCGGCGGGCTTGCCTGTTACTGCGTCTACGAAGCGGCGGGAGGCACGTACATCAGCGTCGGCGCTCTGGAAGCGAAGTTCTGGGCCACCCTCTGCCGCGAGCTCGGCGTGCCGGAGCTGATCGACGATCAGATGAAGCCCCAGCCGCGCCAAAGCGAGATGAAAGCAGTGCTCGCCGCCCGGTTTCGCGAGAAGACCGCCGAAGAGTGGTTCCAGCTTCTCGGCGATAAGGAATGTTGCGTCACGCCGGTTCGGACCGTCGCCGAGGCCGCCGCGGATCCACACTTCCAGCGCGGAGAAATCGGCGCGATCCCGCGCCTTTCCGCCACCCCGGCCCAGCCCGCGGGCCGACCTCCGGCGCTGGGCGAAAATACGGATGAGGTGCTTCTGCGGTTCGGATTCGACGCGGACGAGGTAGAGCAACTCCGGCAGCAGGGGGCGATTGCATGAACCTGATGTTTACCTTGCGCCGCGCGAACCGCTTCTTCGGCCGCCGCGCCGCATCCGTCACCTCTACCGGTCCCATCACCTGGGAGGCGTACTTTCAGCGCGCCCATCGCGCCGCCGCGTTCCTGGATCAGGTCGGCATCCACTCCGGCGACCGGGTCGCGGCGCTGATGCTCAACTCCCACGAATATCTCGAGCTCTACCATGCCACCATGATCCGCGGCGCGATCATCGTGCCGCTCAACATCCGCTGGAACCTGGACGACTTCGCCTTCGCCGTCAACGATTCGGAAAGCACCGCCTTCGTGCTGGATGATCGCTTTGCGCCGCTTCTGCCGGGTCTGAAGGACAGATGCCCCGGAGTCCGCCACTGGATCTTCGCCGGAACGGGCGAGCACCCCGCCGGAATGATGGACTGGAACGCCGGCGTCTCCGCCACGGACCCGCGCGAGTTTCCCGAACCCGATGAAATGGACGTCGTCGGCATCTTTTACACCAGCGGCACCACCGGCGGTCCCAAGGGCGCCATGCTCACCCACCGCCATTGCTACTCGCACGCTGTCCATTCCACGCTGTCCACGCAGATGGTTTCGGACGGGACCTGGCTGCACGCCGCGCCGATGTTTCACCTGGCCGACGCTGGCGCCATCCATTCCGTGACGATGCTCGGCTGCACCCACGCCTACCTGCCCGCGTTCGACCCGGAGGCGTTCTGCGCCGCCGTGGAGCGGCATCGGGTCACGGAGACCGTGCTCGTCCCCACAATGCTGAACATGGTCGTGAACCATCCGGCGGTGGATCGCTACGATCTTTCCAGTATGAAGAACATGCTGTATGGAGCATCGCCGATGCCCCTGCCTGTACTGCAAAAGGCGATGGAGAAATTCCCGCATGCGCGCTTCCGCCAGGGCTACGGAATGACGGAAGCCGGCCCCATGCTCCTCTGCCTGCAGCCCGAGGATCACCGCCTGGAACGCCTCGACGAAAAGTTTACCCCCATCAAGTCCGCAGGCCGGCCCGCCATCGGCGTTGAAGTGCGCATCGTCGACGAGCACGACCGCGACGTGCCCGTGGGCCACAGCGGCGAAATCATTGTCCGCGGCGCGGCCGTGATGAAGGGCTATTGGAAGCGTCCGGAAATCTCCGAAGAGGTGCTTCGCGGCGGCTGGATGCACACGGGCGACATCGGCGCCTTCGATGCCGAAGGATTCGTCTACATCCTGGATCGCAAGAAGGACATGATCAAGTCCGGAGGCGAGAACGTCTACTCCCCGGAAGTCGAGTCGATGCTGATGTCACACCCCGCCGTGCTGGAGGCGGCGGTGATCGGCGTCGCGCATCCCAAGTGGGGCGAGACCATCCGCGCGATCGTCGCTCTCCGGCCCGGGATGCAGCTCTCCGAAAGCGAGCTCGTCGCCTGGTCCCGCGAGCGGCTGACCCACTTCAAGTGCCCCTCCTCGGCCGTGTTTCTCGATACCCTCCCCAAGGGCGGCACCGGCAAGGTGCAAAAAACCGTGCTCCGCGAGAAGTACGGTCAGTTGGCCGGGGGAGCTCACACGTGAAACTCGCACCGGGCCTGCTCGCGGGTCTCCCGCTGGCCGCGCAACTGTTGACCTTCCATGATGTCCGCGCCATGCCGCCGCCCGCGGCCGATTTCCGCATCCTGTACGGCAATCATCCGCTGCAGTATGCGGACCTGCGGCTTCCCGCTGGAGCCGGACCACACCCGGTCGTGATTCTGATTCACGGCGGTTGCTGGCAGTCCTCCATCAACCTGGACAACATTGCGATGCTGGCCTTCGCGCTGGCGCGGGATGGGATCGCGACCTACAGCATCGAATATCGCCGCGTCGGCGATTCCAGGTGGCCCGATACGTTCCGCGACGTCGCCGCCGCGGTCGACTCCCTCCGCGCCACGGCCAAGCGCCACCCACTCGATCTGAATCGGGTGGCCATCGCCGGACACTCCGCCGGCGGGCACCTGGCATTGTGGGCCGCGGCGCGGGGCAAGCTGAAACCGGAATCCCCCCTGTACCGGGCGGACCCGCTGATCCCCAAGGGCGTCGTCTCCCTTGCCGGCGTTCCGGATCTGCGAGCCGCCGCCGCGGAGAAGGTCTGCGGTAACGCCATCATCGACCTGGTGGGAGGCGATTCCGGCCGCTTTGCCGAAACCTCGCCCCTCGAAATGCTGCCGTTGGGAGTTCCGCAGCACCTGGTGGACGGCGTACGCGATTCGATCGTCGTCCCCAAGTGGGGCGATCGATACCGCGCCGCCGCCCGCAAGTCCGGCGACAACGTCACCCTCACCCAGCTCCCCGAAGCCGGGCATTTCGAGCTTATTGTCCCCTCCAAACCTGCCTACAACGCCGTGAAGCAGGCCATCGCCGCGATGCTGGCCGCGAAGTGAAACTCTACGTTTACTTCATCGGTAAGCCGCGCGACCTCCATGCCAACGCCATTGCCCAGGAATTCGTGAAACGGACGTCGCGCTACGCCGCCGTCGAAATGCGCGAAATCCACCCCGGCCGCTTCGACCCCTTCGCAAAGCATCCGTCGGCGGAGAAGATCCTGCTGGACCCCGCCGGGTCCACCCTCGATTCCCAACGTTTTATCGCCCTCATCTCCCGCCTGGAACAGGAAGCCCGCGATATCGTCTTCATCCTGGGCGGTCATGACGGCCTGCCCCCCGAATGGAAACCCAAAGCCGGACTGCTGCTTTCGCTCTCCGCGATGACCTTCCCCCATGAGCTCGCGCGCGCCATGCTCGCCGAGCAGATCTATCGCGCGTTTACCACCCTTCGCGGACACCCCTACCCGCGATAGTTACAATAAGAATTCATGGCTTGGTTCAGTCGGCAGAAATCCGGGGTCGATTCCGGCAAGGAGGGCGAACATCGCGTTCGCACCGAAGGTCTGTGGCTGAAGTGCGACGGCTGCGGCCAGATCATCTGGAAGAAGAACCTGGAGGAAACCAACCAGGTATGCCCCAAGTGCGGGCATCACTTCCGGCTGGACGCTCGTGGCCGCCTGGCGATCCTCTTCGACGAAGGCAAGTACGAGGAATACGACGCGGGAATGTCCTCCACTGACCCGTTGGCGTTTGTTGACTCCAAAAGCTATCGCGACCGCCTTGCCGGCATGCAACGCGATACCGCCATGTCCGACGCTCTGATCTCGGCCGGCGGCGCGCTGGATGGCCGGTTCGTCCACATCTGCGCGATGGAGCTGAAGTTTATCGGCGGCTCCATGGGCGCTGTCGTCGGCGAGAAAATCACCCGCGCCATTGAACGTTCCCTCGAAAAGCGCGTCCCGCTGGTGATCGTGTCCGCTTCCGGCGGGGCGCGCATGCAGGAGGGCGCCATTAGCCTGATGCAGCTCGCCAAGATCTCCGCCGCCCTCATGCGCCTGGATGAGGCCAAGGTGCCCTTCATCAGCGTCCTTACGGATCCCACCACCGGCGGCGTTACCGCCAGCTTCGCCATGCTGGGCGATCTCAACATCGCCGAACCGGGCGCGCTCATCGGTTTTGCCGGACCGCGGGTCATCGAGCAGACCATCCGCCAAAAACTGCCCGCCGGATTCCAGCGCAGCGAATTCCTTCTGCAGCACGGCTTCCTGGACGCCGTCGTCAAGCGCAGCGAAATGAAATCGTACTTGTCCGAGTCCTTCCGATTCTTCCTGGGGTGAGTTCCTCCATGCGTAATTCGCTTCTTCTCCTGACGCTCGCCGCGTCCCTGGCCGCCGCCGACTTCGACCTAGTGATCCGGAACGGGCGCGTCGTGGACGGCTCCGGCAATCCCTGGTTCCGCGCCGATGTCGGCGTCAAGGACGGCCGTATCGCCGCCGTCGGCGCGCTGATCGGCAAGAGCGCCGATCGCGTCATCGATGCCGCCGGCCGCGTCATCGCGCCCGGATTCATCGACGTTCACACCCACATCGAAGGCGGCGTGGAGAAAACGCCCCGCGGGGACAACTTCCTGATGGACGGGGTCACCACCGTGATCACCGGCAACTGCGGCAGTTCGGAACTCAACCTCGCAGCCTGGTTCCAGCGGTTGGAGAAAGCCGGCATCGGCCTCAACATCGCGTCGCTCATCGGCCACAACACCCTGCGCGCCGAAGTGGTGGGACGCGCCAATCGCCTGGCGACCCCGGATGAAATCGCCAGGATGCAGGCGCTGGTGGACAAAGCGATGAACGAAGGCGCCGTGGGATTCTCCACCGGCCTGATCTACATTCCCGGCACTTACTCCAACCCCGATGAAGTTGTGGCGCTGGCCAAGGCTGCTTCCGCGCACGGCGGCGTCTACGCCAGCCACATGCGCGACGAGGGCGAAAAGATCACGGACGCGATCAACGAGGCCGTGCGCGTGGGCAGGGAAGCCGGCATGCGCGTCCAGTTATCCCATTTCAAGATCGACAACCGCCGGCTCTGGGGCGCCTCCGACCAATCGCTCGCCCTGATCGAGAAGTACCGCCGCGAGGGAGTCGACGTAGTGATCGACCAGTATCCCTATGACCGCTCCAGCACCAATCTCGGCATTCGCCTGCCCAGTTGGGCCCTCGCCGACGGCGACGACAAGGTGCGCGCCCGCCTTGCCGACAGGCAGACGCGAAGCGAAATCAAGCAAGGCATGCTCAAGCTCCTCGCCGACCTCGGGCAGCCCGACTATTCTTTCTGCCTGGTCGGCCGCTTCCGCCCTCGCCCGGAGTTCGAAGGTAAGACCATTTCCGAAATTAACCTGCTGATGGGCCGCGACAAAACCGTCGACAACGAGGCTGAAACCATCCTCGACATGATGCAAATGGGCCGCGCGCAGATGATCTACCACTCCATGGGCGGGCAGGACGTGGAGCGCATCATGCGCTACCCCTGGACCGCCATCGCCAGCGACGGCGGCATCCAGGAGTTCGGCGTAGGCGTGCCCCATCCCCGCAGCTACGGAACCAACGCCCGCGTGCTCGGCGAATACGTCCGCAATCGCGGCGTCCTCACCCTGGAAGACGCCATCCGCCGCATGACCTCGCTTCCCGCGCGCACCTTCGGATTGCGCGACCGCGGGCTCATCCGCGAGGGCATGGCCGCCGACCTCCTCGTGCTCGACCCCGCCCGCGTCGCGGACACAGGCACTTTCCAGCAGCCGCACCAGTTCAGCGAGGGGTTTGACTTCGTTCTGGTGAACGGCGTCGTTACCGTCGATCAAGGCAAGCTGACGGACCGCCTCGGCGGGCGCATTCTGCGCTCCCGTTAACAGCCCGCCCGCGTGACATGCGGCGCATGGGGGCGCCGAAGCGGCCCCCGGGACTTCGCCGCGTAACCCAGCGCGCGATCTACCAGATAAATTTCATCCCGAACTGAATCTGCCGATTCAACGTCGAGGTCTGCGACACACGCCCGAACGTTCCCGACGCCAGATTGCGATCCGGAATCCCGAAGTTGGCGTGATTGAAGATGTTGAAGAACTCGCTCCGGAACTGCATGCGCAGCCGCTCGTTGAAAGCCGTGAAGTTCTTAAACAGAGTCGCATCCACGTTCACGACTCCATCGGAGAACATCGTATTCGTCCCGACATCGCCGAAGCGGAACACGCCGGCCGGAAGGCGATCGCTGAACGCCTGCGTATTGAACCACCGCTCGGGTCTGGGATCGCCTTCATTGGGATCGCCCACCAGGAACGGCCGGTTGGCGGTGTTGCCGGTGTTGGAAATGTCATTCGCGGTAATGATCGTGAACGGCCGCCCCGTTTGCGCCAGGAATATGCCGGTGGTCTGCCACCCGCCCAGCAGTTGCTGAAGCAGGCCGGAGGCATTGCCGAACAGGCCGCGGCCTTTGCCCATCGGAAGGTCATACACGAACGATGTGATCATCCGGTGGCGCGTGTCGAACTCGGAGTGGCCGCGCTCGGCGCGCAAATTGCGCGGATTCAAAATGCCCGATTCGCCGTCTCCCGAACCGGCGGGCTGGTTGCCGAAATCGATCGAGTGCGAATACGTGTAGCTCGCCAGGAAAGTCAGCCCGCGGGAGAAGCGATGCTCCAGCCGCGTCGTCAGGGCATTGAAGCTGGAATTTCCCACAGACTCGCGCCAGTTCACCGCGCCCCACTGTGGGAACGGCCGCCGCGCCGCGATCGAGCCCGGCCCCGGCTCCGGCTGGTTGATGTCGAAGTTCAAGGGCAGCCGCGTACCCTTGGAGCCGAAATAGGTCACCTCAAGCACCATGTCCCGGGTGATCTGCCGCTGCACGCCGAACGTCCACTGCTGCACGTAGGCATCCTTGAAGTCGGCGTTCATCCCCTGCGGATTCAGGCCCCCTCCCGACACGTTCGCCGGAAACGGATTGGCCCACGTCGCGATCACGTTCGTGGTGGTGTTGATGAACGTTTCCGCGCGCCGGAACGGAAGCCCGCGATACATCGTCGATAAACCGTTTGCCGAGACGATCAGGTTGTAGAACCAGCCGTAACCGGCGCGGATCACCGTGTTGTTGTCTCCGAACGGCCGGTATGCGATGCCGAATCTCGGCGCCAAATTGTTGCGATCCGGACGCCACATCTGCCGCCCCAGCGACGACCGGCCAACCGTCGTCAACTGTGCGCCGCTGGTGTTTATCAGCCGCCCGTCCGCGACCACGATGTTCCCCGTCGCCGGATCGTAGCTCGCATTCTTGTCCACGCGCTCCAGAATCGGCTGGTTGTAGTCGTAGCGGAGCCCCAGGTTCAAGGTCAGCTTGCGCGACACCTGCCAGTCGTCCTGAAAGTACGCGCCCAGTGAGAAGTTGTAGATGTTGTTGAACGGCTCTCCCGGCTGGCGCTGCGTCTGCCGCAACCCGCCGATCAGGAAATCGGCCAGCCCATCGCCCGTGAACTGCCCGTTGAAGGAGAACGCCCCGCGTCCGAACTGCGTGAAAAAGCTGTTGAACAAATACTTCTTGTAGTCGAAGCCGCCCTTCATCGTGTGGCGTCCCTTTACCCACGTGGTCCCGTTGACGATGTTGTAATTGGTCACGTGGCGGCCCTGCGGCAGGTTGGTCGGCCCGCCGATGGTGGCGAACCCGGTTACCGACACCTGCGGCACGCCGCCGTTTTCGAAGTCTGTACTGGGCAGCCCCGGCAGGCCGATCTGCCGCACAATATCCCCCAGTTCCCGGTCATCCTGAAACCGGTTCGTCCGGATGCGATTGAATCCCGCGCGAAACTCGTTCAGCAGGCCCGGCGTGAACGAGTGAATGTGCACCAGGGACAGGATCTGCGTCCGCTCCGGCTCCGTGCAGGAAAACAACGGCAGGCCGCGATTGCTGCACAAGGCGTTCGACGGCTCCACGTTCTCGCGCTGGCTGAACTGGTAGCTCCCGTATAGAGAATCCCGTTCGGAAAAGCGATGGTCCACGCGGCCCGAGAACTGATCCACGTCCGAAGTCCGCGTTCCCACAAACGCGTAGTTGTTCAGAACGCCGGGAAGGTTCGGCTTCGGCCAGAACGGGCGGAACCTCAAGCTGGTCGCATCCAGCCGGTCCGACGGGATGCGCGCGTTCGGGAAGTTGCCGCCCCGCGGATCGCGGATTACCTTGTTCAGTTCGGAAAGGTCGCCCGTCCACATGCGATCCGTCGGTACCGTGCGCAGTTGCGCCACGCCTTCGCCCAGCCGCAGCGCCTCATAAGTCCCGAAGTAGAACGTCCGGTTCTTGAATATCGGGCCGCCCACTGACCCGCCGTACTGATGCCGCTTCAGTTCCGGCAGCGCGCCCGGATTGAAAAAGTTGCGCGCGTCCAGATTGTCGTTGCGATGAAAGTAGTACGCCGTGCCGTGGAGGCTGTTCGATCCGGACTTGGTCGTGATCACGATCTGCCCGCCGGACTGGCGTCCGAATTCGGCCGGGTAGATGCCCGTCAGAACCTTGAATTCCTGGATGCCGTCCACGCTCGGACGGTGCGTCGGCTGGCCGGTGGTCTGGTCGTTGTTGTCGACACCGTCCATGATGAACGCGTTGTTCAGCTCGGCCGATCCCGCCACGTTGAACCCGCCCCGGAAGCCGAGGCTCGAATTCTGCGTGGGGGTCATCACCATCGGCGAGAGCTGCGCCAGTTGCCAGAACTCGCGGCCGTTCAGCGGTAGCTCCTTGATCTTCTGCTCCTCAACCACAGCCCCGGTGGTGGCGTTCTCCGATTGGACAAGCGGCGCCTCCGCCTGCACCACCACCTTCTCCTGCGTCGCGCCCACTTTCAGCGACAGGTCCATGCGCGTTTCCTGATTCACTTGCATGAGCAGGCCTTGCCGCTCCTCGCCGACGAATCCGGCGGACTCCACCGCCAGGTTGTAGGTATCGGGCGGAATTTGCGTCAGCACGTAGTCGCCCTGGTCGTTCGTGGTCACCGTGCGGATCCAGCCCTTCGCCACGCTGCGCAGTGTCACCTTCGCTTGTGCGATCACCGCGCCGGATTGATCGGTAACCGTGCCCCGGAGGGTCGCGGATTGTGAATACACAGGAAGACTGAAAAAGAGCAAACCAAGAACGCAAACTAACCAGCGAAACATGAACCGCCTCCTGAAAAGGGCCGAAGCCCCAAGTTCCGGCAATCTTACGGGCTTTGTAAGTGGTTGTCAATGGGATATCGCCGAAACAACGCGTTACAGCCCCGCGAAGGTGCGGGTACACTGGACCATGCACGGCCTTGAGATTCGCCGGCTGCGTGCCGGAGAAGAAGAACTCGCGCGGAAGCTGTTCCAGGTCTTTGCCGACGTCTTCGAGACGGACCATGAAGAGCTGCCGCCGGAGTACGTGGCAGGACTGTTGCGGCGCGACGACCTGTGGGTGTTGGCGGCTCTTGCCGGCGACCAGATCGCCGGCGGCATCACCGCCCATACCCTTCCAATGACCCGATCCCAGGAAAGTGAGCTGTTCATCTACGATCTCGCCGTTCGTGCCGACCTCCGGCGGAAGGGCATCGGCCGCGCCCTCGTCACCAGCCTTGTTCACGCCGCCCGAGCCGAGGAGATCCGAACGGCTTTGATCCCGGTGGAACCCGAGGACACGGATGCTGTCGACTTTTACCGCGCGATCGGCGGCAGGGAATCGGACGTGAAAATGTTCCTGTTCGTCGGCTAGATCTCGGCGGGACGATCTGTTCAGGACGGATCCCCCGCTGTTGCCGCCGGCCCGCTCCCCGTTACTCTTCCCTTGGTACTCCGTCCAACCCGCTCATGAGACTCATCCCGCTCGCGTTCGCAACCCTTCTGGCGGCGGCGGCCGTGCCTCCGTGGGCCTCTTCCATCCCGGTCCCTGATCCCGTGCCCCTCGGCGGCGAATCCATGCGTACCGTCAATGGGATCGCCTTCTCCCGCGATGGCGGCGTCCTTTACGTCGCCAGGTGGGTTGAGGATCGCGACCCCGCAGGGCGCCGCCGCCTGCGGATCTTTGAACTGCGCCGCCGGGGAGACGGCTGGTCGCGGCCCTCCACCCCTTCTTTCGGCAGCCAGTACACCGACTACCAGCCCGTGCTCTCCCCCGATGGCAAGCGCCTGCTCTTCAATTCCACCCGGCCCCTTCCTGGAACAACGGAAGAGGTCCGCCAGAATCTTTGGTACGCGGATCGCAAGGGCGATGGTTGGGGACCGCCGGTGTACGCGGCCGAGCTGAACTCTCCGGTGTTTGACGGCTACGCCGCCCCCGCGTCCAACGGCAACCTCTATTTCAGCTCCGAGCGTCCGGGAGGCATGGGCCGCAACGACATCTACCGCTCAACCTGGAAGAACGGCCGCTATACCAAGCCCGTGCTCGTGCCGAAGTCAGCAGTGCGGATCAGGAAAACGATGTCTGGGTGGATCCGAAGGACCGCTTGATGATCCTGAATCGCTACTACGACGATACCCGCAAAATTCGCGTCTTCATCAGCCGCAAACAGCGCGATGCATGGTCCCAGCCCGTGGCCGTGCCCGCTCTCGACCTGCCGGAGTGGGCCTTGACGCCATGTCTCTCCCCCGACGGCAAGTACCTCTTGTTCACCCAGCGCGGCGTGATCCATCACATGGACTTCGACCTTAGGAAACTCGCACCTTCGTTAGCCCCGTGATCCCTACCCCGGTTATCAGGCTCGCCACGAACCATCGCTCCCCGCGGGGCGAACCAGAACCCGGTGCTATCATTCTCATTGCCCCATGAGCACCTCCAGCCGACTCACACCCGTCCAATGGGCCGTCTGCATCGTTGCCGCCATCGGATTCGCCTTCGACATCTACGAACTTCTGGTGCTCCCGCTCATCGCGCAGCCGGCGATCACCGAACTCGGCGGCGTTCGTCCCGATTCGCCTGAGTTCACCAGCTTCGCCCTCGCCTGGCGCGGACGCCTGTTCTACATCCCCGCCATGGCCGGCGGCCTCTTCGGCTTGCTCGGCGGGTATCTCACCGACCGCTACGGGCGCCGTCGCGTCCTGGTCTGGAGCATCCTGCTGTACGCCTTCGCCGCGCTCGCGGCCGGCTATTCCACTTCCCTCGAACAGCTTCTCTTCTTCCGCTGCCTGGTGTTCATCGGTGTCTGTGTGGAGTTCGTGGCCGCCGTGGCCTGGCTCGCCGAGCTGTTCCCCGAGCCTAGACAGCGTGAGGCCGTGATCGGCTACACGCAGGCCTTCTCCTCCATCGGCGGGCTGATGGTCACCGGCGCTTACGCCCTGGCCGTGCGCTACGCCGACAGCTTCCCCGCCATCTACGGCGGCCACGAAGCCTGGCGCTACACCGTGATGTCCGGCGTGATCCCGGCGATCCCGCTGATCGTGATCCGCCCGTTCCTTCCGGAATCGCCGCAGTGGCGCGAGCGCAAGGAAGCCGGCACACTGAAACGCCCCAGCCTCGGCGAGCTCTTCGCCCCCGAATTCCGGCGCACCACCATCGTCACCACCGTCATGTTCGCCGCAAGTTACGCCGCCGCCTTCGGCGCCATCCAGCAGTTGCCCGGCATCGTTCCCGGCCTGCCGGATATGGTCGCCATCACCCGCGCGGCGGAGCCCGCTCCAGCTCCCATACCGGCGCAGCAGTCCGCCCCCGGCACGCCCGCCCCCGCCAAACCGAAACCGACGCAGCAACAGCGCGACGCGCAGCGGCAGGTGCAGCAATCGATCTCCCTGGTGCAGACCTTCCAGGAAGTCGGCGGACTGCTCGGACGCCTGATGCTCGCATTTCTGGCCATTCGCATCGTAAGTCGCGTGAAATTGCTGCGCATTTTCCAGATCCCCGGCCTGATCGTCATGCCCTTCGTGTTTGCCTACGCGGCCACTCAATCCGTCGACATGCTCAAGTGGGGCGCGGCAATTGCCGGATTCGTCACCGTCGCTCAGTTCAGCTTCTGGGGCAACTACCTGCCGCTGGTTTACCCCTTGCACTTGCGCGGCACTGGTGAAAGCTTCGCGGCGAACATCGGCGGACGCATGATCGGCACCGCCGCGGCGCTGGTGACTACCAGCCTGGCGGAAACGTTTACCGGCACCGGCCCGGCGCGGCTGGCAATGGCCGCCGCGGTCGTGGGCACCGCCGTGTACGTGATCGGGATCATCGCCAGCTTCTGGCTGCCGGACCCGGGGCAAAAAGCGGTCGCCGAGAAGGACTAGACCTTGCTCACCGCCGCTTTCTAAGCTATTTTCCAGTTAAGCGGCGAACTGAAATGAGCGGAAGCGCTATAAGATCCAGATGGCTGCGATTCGTGTTCGCAGCCCTCGTGTGCTGGATAGGAACTGCCCTTCATTCGCAGCAGCCCCAGACCGACAGGCAGTGGCGCGGCGTTCCTTTCGTCGCTCATCTTACCTGCCGGATGTTCAGCTCTCCGGACGACAAAGTCGCCACCATTTCAAGAGAAGTGTACGCGCGCCGGTCTGACCGGTCCTTTTCACGGACAATCTTCGGAACAGGTCCGGATCGAGTGTCGCAGATGACCATGGAAATCACCGATACTGCGCGCAACGAGTTCATCCTTTATCGAAATGGGAACGAAGTCGGTTGTGCGCTTCTACCGCAGCAGCCAGGAAACTGACGAGCCGTTCCTTCATCTCGATGTCGAGAAATGCACGGGTGAAGAAAAAACCGGCGAGCCGCTCCCCAATCACCCGTGGGTTGCCTTCCCGGCGATTCAGGCTCGCACGCTTATGGTCCGGCGTGAGGTTGTCCACCCGAGGGGTCAGCCTGAGATCCGAAGCGAAGACTGGGTAATCCGCGAGCTTGCCTGCTTCCCCGTACAGAGGGTTTCCACTCGTTCGTGGGGGAGCGAGGACCGAGTACATCGTCGAATCCCTGGTGGAAGGCGAGCCCGACCCCAAGTACTTCCAGCTGCCCGAGGGCATGGAAGAGCGATCCTACCTGCGGTTCGAAGAGGAGTATCGCAAAATGTTCCGAGGCGCTGGTTTCTGGGGCAACGAAATTGCCAAAAAGCTCGACCAGGATTACTGGAAGCAGCGCACTCCCAAGCCCAGGAAGCTGAAGCTCGACTAGGCCGCCCGCACTTCCTTCACCAGCTTCTCGAAAAACTTCTTGATAATCATCTTCGCGGTGGTGTCGATCAGCCTCTGCCCCACCGCCGCGATCGTGCCCCCGACATTCACGTCGCCCTCATAGGCGACCTCCGTTCCGTCCGCCGCCGGCTTCAAATGCAGCCGCCCGTCGCCCTTCATGAAGCCGATCTTGCCGCTGCCCTCGACGATCAGCCGGAACTCAGTGAACGGATGCGGATCGGCCACCGTCACCTTGCCGTCGAAAGAGCCCGACACGGTGGCCATCACCATCTTCATCTTCATCGCGTACTGCGCGTCGCCCACCTGCTCCAGCGACTCGACTCCGGGCATGCACTTGGCCAGCAGCGCCGGATCCTGCAGCGAACGATACGCCTTCTCCTGCTCGAACGGGAGTGTGTAGGTTCCCGCGATCTTCAAGCAGTCCTCGCCAGCGCGGTCGCGATCGCCCGTGCCGTGTAGATCCGCGCCATCTCCATGCGATACTCCGCCGACGCGAAGATATCGGAGTTGCTCTCCACATCCTGGCCCACCAGCGCCGCCGCTGCCTGGATCTCCGCCGGATTCCCCGCGCGCCCGGTGATCGCATTCTCTACATGCACGGCGCGGTACGCCTTGCCCGACAACCCGGTCACTCCCACGCGCGCGAACGTAATCTTGCCACCGGCCCGCCGGATGCGCACCGCCACGCCGACCATCGCGTATCCGGACGCCGGCTGCACCATCTTCTGGTAGTTCACGCCGGTGCCCGGCTCTTCCACCGGCGCGTGGATCTCGGTGATCAACTCGCCCGGCTCCAGCGCCGTTGTGAACGTGTCCACGAAGAAATCGGCCGCGTCCACCACCCGTTCGCCCGATGCGCTGCGAATCCGCAATTTCACCTCCAGCGCGAGCAGCGACGCCGGATAATCCGCCGCCGGATCCGCGTGCGCCGCGCTGCCGCCGATGGTCCCCATGTTGCGCACCTGCACGTCGCCGATGTTCGACGCCGCCTCCGCCAGCAGCGGGCACTTCTCCCGCAGCAACCGCGAGGATTCCACCTCGTGATGCGTCGCCATCGCCCCGATCCGGATGCCGCCTTCCGCCTCCGTGATCGAGTTCAAGCCGGTAATCCGGCCCAGGTCGATGATCTTCTCCGGCGCCGACAGGCGCAGCTTCATCGACGGGATCAGGCTCATCCCCCCGGCCAGCGCCTTCGCGCTGCCGTCCGCCAGCATCCCCAGCGCGTCATCCAGCGTGGAGGGCGATACGTAATCGAAATTCACCGGGATCATGCATTCGCTCCTTTGCGGATCTCCCGCCACAGCTTCTCCGGCGTCAGCGGCATATCCAGATGCTTTACCCCCAGCGGGCTCAGCGCGTCCACCACCGAATTCACCACCGCGGGCGAGCAGCCGATCGTACCCGCCTCGCCCACGCCCTTCACCCCTAGCGGATTCACCGGCGACGGCGTCACCGTGTGCGAGGACTCGATCCACGGCATCATCGACGCCTTCGGGACCGCGTAATCCATCAGCTCGCCCGAGATCAGTTGACCGGAATCATCGTAAACAGCGTGTTCCCACAGCGCCTGACCCAGCCCCTGCGCGACGCCCCCATGCACCTGCCCCGCCACCAGCAGCGGGTTGATGATATTGCCGCAATCGTCCACCGCGATATAGCGCTTCAGTTCCACGTGCCCCGTCTCGCGATCCACTTCCGTGATGCAGATGTGCGCCCCGAATGGGAACGTGAAGTTCGGGGGCTCCCAGAAGTGCGTCGACACCAGCCCGGGCTCCGTGTTCGGCGGCAGCTTCATCGCCCTGTAGGACGCCCCCGCGATCTCCGCCAGCGTGACGCTCTTCCCGCTCTTGTTGTCGGTGCAATAGCCGCTCGAAAAACTCACATCATCCGTCTCCAGCAGCATCGCCCCGTAGCGCTTGATCTTGTTCTTCAGATCCTGGCAGGCAAAATACAACGCCGTGCCCCCCACCGCCGTGTTGCGCGATCCGAAGGTCCCGATCCCGTACTGCACGATCGCCGTATCCCCGTGCACCACCAGAATGTCGTCGATGTCCACGCCCAGTTCATCGGCGACAATCTGCGCGAATGTCGTCTCCTCGCCCTGCCCGTGCGGCGACGATCCCGTAAGCACCGTCACCTTCCCGCTCGGCTCCACCTTCACCGTCGCCGATTCCCAGCCTCCCGCCGGCGTCGCCGGCGACGGCCCCAGCGCGCAGATCTCGCCGTACGTCGCCATCCCCAGCCCCAGCAGCTTCCCGTTCGCGCGCGCCGCCTTCTGCTCCTCACGGAACTTGTTGTAATCCACCAGCTCCAGAGCCTTCTTCAGTGGCGCCGAGTAATCGCCCGAATCGTAGGTCAACCCCGTCGCCGTCAGGAACGGAAACTCCTCGTTCTGCACGAAGTTCTTCACGCGCAGCTCCGCCGGATCCATCTTCAGCTCCGCCGCCAGCATGTCCATGATCCGCTCGATCCCGTGCGTCGCCTCCGGACGCCCCGCCCCGCGATACGCGTCCGTCGGCGTGCAGTTCGTGAACGCGCCCACGATGTCCGCGCTCACGTTGCCGAAACGGTAAAGCCCCGGCAGCATGATCACGCTCAGCGTTGGAATCGCCGGCGTCAGCAACTGGTGATACGCGCCCAGATCCTGGATGATCTTCACCTTCAATCCCAGAATCGTCCCGTCTTTCTTCGCCGCGATCTCGTAGAAATCCAC
>JAIEPW010000056.1 GCA_019748195.1 Bryobacteraceae bacterium | reverse complement strand
GTCGCTTCGCAACGCCCGACCCCTACCAGGCGAGCGGCGGTCCCGCCGACCCAGGGAGTTGGAATCGGTATGCGTATGTGGGTGGGGACCCGGTGAACAACACCGATCCGGAGGGTCTCTACACGACCAAACCGCCGTCTGGAACGGACATCGATGACCCGTTTATCATCGACCCAGATTACTGGCCCGATCCTGGACCAAGTGACCCCGGGCCGATTTGTACTGTTCCCGCGATTGCACAGACACTAGCTAATGCCCTCGGGGCCTTTTGGACGTCGATCGGCACATGTACGCAGAGCGGCCCAACTCCGAACTTCGGGATCGGGATCCCCGCGGACACCTGGTACGCCTTAATGAACGCAGCAGGATTTCAGCCCGCTGCGGTTGGTGCCGGTGCAGGCGCTGTCATAATAGGCGCCGAAACGATTGGCTGGACGGTAGTGTTTAGTACAACCGGCCCAGTAATCATTGCCGCCGGGGTGACAGTGGCGACGGCTTACGTGATCTACTCAGCGTGGACCTATCTTAAGGAGGACATAAAGCAGAACCGGGATGCTGCTAGGCAGGTAAGTAAGGAGCCCGGTTGCCGCAGCCCCACTCCGAGGGATTACGAACGAGCTGAGCAGGAAATGCGTCGACACAAGTCTAAAGGCGAAACTCTGTCCTATGAGGAGCTTTTAGAGATTTGGCGAGACATTCTGTGCCGAGGGACAAGATAATGGATTCAAAGCGCCTCATTGATGTCTTGGGCCGCCTAATTGGATCTTCAGTAGCGTCGTTCGACCAAACCCTCGGTACCGTGGAGTTCATCTTCCGCCCGTCGCATGGACAGAAGGGCGAGCACAGGCTTCAGATTGAGTGTCCCTGGCGCTTCGAACATAACGACCATGTCTTCGCTGGCTCTGATGACCTTGACGCTGCCCTAACGGTCGAGGAGAGAATGCGTCAAATGATCCGTAACTCGGGCTCATTGAAAGTGGAATCAGTAGAGGCTGATCAATTTGCGGGCTTCCAACTGGCCTTCTCGTCGAACTGCCGCCTGGCTGTGATGCCCACGTCCAGCACACAAATGTCGTGGATGCTGCTTTTCGCTGGTGGGGGAGGCGCGACGGCCAACGACGGACACCTTAGTGTGAAGGCGGACGCAACAGTCCAATGGGAGGCGATTGAGCCTCTTTGAGCGAAGTGGGCACAGTCATTTGAGGGCTGTCGGTGCCTGAACCCAACGCAGTGAAGCCTCCGTTGCCGTGCCGCTCGGACCGCAGTACAGTTATGGGTATCTATGATTCTGTCAACCAAAAAGTTGAAAGAAGAGTAGGAAAGCACCTCATCTTTGGAATCGCAGGCGGGCCTGGGGCGGGGTCAAGGCTGCGCAGCACCGCCGAAGGCGGCTTGGCCTTGACGCCGGACCGGGCCCGCCTTACGCCTTTGGAGGAGTTGCTTTCCGTTTGCGTCCCGGCGACAGCACGGAGGCGGCGAAGTGGGCGGAGCCGTGCTCGGCGAGCATGCGCAGTTCGGCGGGGTTGGGGGCGGTGAGGGCGGGCAAGCCTTCCTCGGCGTAGAGTTGCGGCAGCGATTTGACTTGGCGCGACGCGACGCCAGGGGCGAGCTTGGCGGTAGACTTTTTGCCCTTCACGGGGTCTGGGGACAGATAGGATGAGCGGGCGGGCCTCTCTCCAGCGGCGGTAAGCTCGCTGGTGAAAGTAAACGGGGTGTTCGGTGCCTGTTCCACCTGCTCCGACTCCAAAATAACCCGGTGGTAAGGAGGAATAGCCCGCCGGGGGATGCCGCCATGATTCCAAAGGCCTTGCGCGATGCGAAGGATCAGCCAGCGTCTCGAAGCGGCCAGAAAAGGGATAAGGATCGACGCCAACTGAGCCCCCGTAACCCCCTGATTCCACGTGCCAGCCACCGAAACTTGGAACAGCCGTAAGGCCAGTTAGAAGGCCGGTGCCTGTTCCACCTGCTCCGACTCCAAAATAACCCGGTGGTAAGGAGGAGTAGTCCGTTGGGATATGCCGCTCTGATTCGAAAGGCCTTGCGCCATCCGAACGTTCAGCCGGAGCCCGGAAGCGGTCAGAAACGGGATAAGGATCGAGGCCAACCGAACCCCTGTAAGCCCCTGATTCCACGTACCCGCCGACAAAATCCGGAACAGCCGTAAACACCACTTCCAGGTCCTGTGCCAGTTCCGGCTGTTCCTTCGGAACCGCTTCGCCCGCTTTCCCGAGTCACACGCCCACGCCCCAATGTAACTGCACTCCGATCAGCAACTTACGCCATCAACTCCCCGCCACCCCCAACCCCTCATGCGACCCTCGCCGCATGGAACTCCAAAACCCCTCCACCGGACCTCGCTCCGAACAAGGCAAAGCCATCGCCTCCCGCAACGCCATCCGCCACGGCCTCACCTCCAAACACCCATGGCTCCTCCCCAACGAAAACCCCGAAGCCTGGGGCCAACTGCTCGACTCTTATACCGCCTGCCTCCGCCCCGCCAACCTCATCGAACGCGACCTCACTGAACAAATCGCCTGGGCTCGCTGGCAGCGCGACCGCCTCCACTCCATCTTCGCCGCCCTCCACGCCCTCGCCATCCTCAAGGACGCCGCCCCTCCGCCCGACGCCAACGTCCACCCGCAATACCTCCGCCAGACCCGCGCCCTCCATGCCAACGCCGGAGCCGAAGGCGCCTTCGGCTTGTCCCGCGTCAACCGCGAATACGAAAAAGCCTCCGGCTCTTGCACACGTCCAGCCCTCGCCTGACCCCGATCTTCCCGAGCCCACCATCGCCCTGCCAATCGAACTCCCCCCACGCCCCTCCGCCCACGACAACCCCGAATGGCTCAGTCTCGTCGAGCTCACCGAAAACACCTTGAAACCCTTCCCTGACGCCTTCGCCGCCTTCCTCAAAGCCGTCTCCGCCGACCTCGAACGCGAACGCCGCGAACGCCTCACCGCCCCGGATTGCGCGCGATCTCCCGAACGCGCTTCTTCAGCTCCAGGTACTGCGGCATGATCTCCGCATAGCGGCTGACGGTCGCGAACACGCCGGCGATGCCTGCTTCGCGGTCCACCCAGGGGCTGAACCCCCAGGCCCCCTGCGATCCGATCACCACGCCCCGCCCGCTCGCATCCATCTCCTCCAGCCACACGCCGAGTCCGTAGCGCGTGCCGGGCAGAGCGGGGCTGACGTTCGCCAGGCGCGTGTACGGGCTGAAGACGATCTTCACGCCACCCGTCTGGTCGCGTTCCATTTCGGCGATCGACTCCGCGCTCAAGACCCGCTTGCCGCCGGCCTTGCCGCGATTCAGGATCATCGCGACGAACTTCGCGTAATCCTCCGCGCTCGAGACGAAGCCGGCGCCCACCTGCGGTTGCTGCCGGCTGGGGTACTTCAACTCCGTCGACTTCATGCCCAACGGACGGCCAATGCGGTCGTCGAAGAGGTCTGAGAGGGGTTTGCCGGCCGCGCGTTCCACCATGCGGCCCGCCACATTCATCGAGTTCGCGCCGTAGGCGAAAGCCGTGCCGGGATCGCCGACCCGCTTCATGTTCAGAAGCTGCATCACGCAGTCCGGACCTTCGCCCCTGACCATGCAGGGATGGTTCTCGAGCGAACCGGGAAGTCCCGCGGTGTGCGAGAACATCTGCCGGATGGTCATGTCCGCGGCGGGTCCAGAGGCGGCGGCGAAGTACTTCCCGGCTTTCTCCTCCAGCGAAACCTTGCCTTCTTCCACCAGCTTCATCAGCAGCGCGGCGCTCAGCCACTTGGAAGCGGAAGCGATGGTGTAGGCTTCGGTCAGCGAGAATCCGGCGACGGCGCGGCGGTAGACCACCTTGCCGCCGCGAACCAGGATCACGGCGCAGCCGGTGCGCGGTTTCGCGGCATCGGCGGCGATTCCGGACGGGGGGATTGCCCCCGCCGGCGCGGGCGTGGGGCTCTTGACCTTGGCGCACGCCTCGTCGAGAAACGCGTCGAGCGAACGGAAATCCGGCGGCGCGGCGGCCGCCGCGAAGGTCGTCAGCGCTAGGAGGATGAGGCTTGTCACTTAGAACACCAGCCGGAGCGCGAACTGTACCTCGCGCGCCGGTCCTGCCGCGGTGACCACGCCGAAGTTCGCGCCGTTCACCGCAGCCCCCGGACGCCCGAAGTTCACGATATCGGTGATGTTGAAGATCTCCGCCCGGAACTGCAGGTTGAAGCGGCGCTCCAGGAAAAAGTTGTTCTTAAAGAACGACATGTCCAGGCTGGCCGCGCCGTCCTGCCGCAGAATGCCGCGGCCGCTGTTGCCGAAGGTGTTGCGGGGGTTCAGCACGAACGCGTTGGTGTCGAACCAGCGCGCGGGAGTCGGGTTGTCCAGGCGGCCGTCGCCGATCCGGTTGGGACGGTGCGTGGCCAGCGTGCCCGTGTTGGACTGGTCTCCCACCACGGTTACAGTGAAGGGATTGCCGGTTTGGGTCTGGAAAATCCCGTTCACCTGCCAGCCCCCGATGATCCAGTTTGCCGCGGTGGGGAGGGCGTTCAGGTACTGCTTGCCTTTCCCGAACGGCAACTCCCAGATGCCGTTGATCGCCAGGCGATGGGTGATGTCGAAGGCGGAAGGCCCGTACTCCAGGAACCGCGCGTTATAGATCTGGTGCGGCGTGCTGCCATCGTCGATGGAAGACGAGTACGTGTCCATCGACTTCGCCCACGTGTAGTTGGCCATGAAGCTGAAGCCCTTGCTGAAGCGGCGTTCGAGGGAAGCGGTTCCCGCGTGATAGTTGGAGTTCTCGCCGCCCATGAATTGCCAGATGGAACCCCACTGCGGGTAGGGGCGCCGCTGCTGCAGCGTGCGGTTGTCGCCCGGTTGGAGCAGCGGCGCCTGATTCCAGTCCAACCGTCCGACCAGTTGCCGCCCGATGCTGCCGACATAGCCGACCTCCAGCACCATCTGGCCCGGAAGCTCGCGCTGGACGTTGAAGTTCCACTGCGCCATGTACGGCGATTTGCGCTCGCGATCGGTGACGTTGATAACGCCGCCGGCGGAGACCGCCGCCTGGGCCGGGGGATCGAAAAGCGTGTCCATGGATCGGGGACGCTGATTGGCGGCAAGCGCGGACTGGATCACCACACGGGCGCCGGGGTTGCTGCCGATGGCCAGCACGTCGTTTAGCTGGTTCAGGGCATAAAACATTCCCGCGCCGCCGCGAATTACGGTCTTGCGCGTGACACTCCAGGCGAAGCCCACTCGCGGAGCCCAATCCTGGTAATCGCCGAGGAAGGCGTGCGGCTCGCCGGAGACGCGAATGAAGGGAGAGGTGATGTTGAATCCGTAATCGCTGGGCGGGCGGCGCAGGACATTCGACCCGGTATTGAAGTCAAAGTAGCCCTCGGAGCCGCCGAGCTCACGCCACGGCGACTGGTGCTCGTAGCGCAGACCCAGGTTCAGCGTGAAGTTGGGCAGCAGCTTGATGTCGTCCTGGATAAAACCGGCGTATTGCGTCATGCGGAAATCGCCCACCTGCCGGGTGTAGCCGGTCTCAGCGAACTGGTAGTAGCCCAGCACAAAATCGGCCACGGCGTTGCCGGTGAACTGTCCGGTGAACTGGAAGCGCGGCACGGTCTGGTTGGTGATCAATTGCGGCGCGCGGTTGTGCCGGATGTCGACACCCATGTTGATGTTGTGCTTGCCCTTCACCCAAGCCAGGGTGTCGGAGATGGCGTAGGTGTTGGTCCACTGGCGGAAAGTATTGGTCCAGTGCCCGAAGGAGACGGGCGCGCCGGGCGCGCCGAAACCGGCGATCTGCATCCGCGGCAGCGCAAAATCCTGCGGCAGAGTTTCCGTGTTCCTCAGCCCCAGTTGCGCCGCCAGGTTCTGATCGGCGACTTCGGCGAAGCTGGTGGCCATGAAGTTGCGCGTGAAACCGAGCTTCAGCGTGTTGACGAGCGTCGGCGAGAAGACGTGAGTCTCCTGAACCACGGCATTGCGCCCGTTCAACGGAAAGCTGGTGCCGCGGAACGGCGTCAGGCCGGGGTTGATGACGTCCCAGACGGAGTTCGAGTAGCGGGCGAAGATCGTATCTTTCTGTGAAAAGGAATGATCCACGCGGATGTGGTACTGGTCGAAATCGTCGAGATTCGATGGAGCGGCGGTGTAATTCCCGGCCGCCTGATTCGTGTTGGGCTCGGGGATGCCGGCGGCGGCGAAGTTGCGCGCCACCTGCGACAGGCGATCCGCCGGGATGCGGTTGCCGGGGAAGGGCTGGTTATTGTTCAGCGGATCGCGGATGGGGGTGGCGACGTTCGAGAAATCACCGGTCAGCCAGCGCTGCTCGGGGACGCGGGCAAACTGCTGGTTGGCGCGCCGCTGGCGGCGGCTTTCCCAGCCGCCGAAAAAGAACGTCTTGTCGCGGATGATGGGACCGCCGAAAGTCGCGCCGAACTGGTTCATGCGGAACGGGGGCTTGTTGCCTCCGTCGAAGAAGCCGGGGCTGTCGAACACGTCATTCCGCAGGAACTCGTACACGGAGCCGTGAAACTGGTTGGTTCCGTTCTTGATGGCCACGCTGATCACGCCGGGACTGGAGCCGTACTCGGCGGAGTAGAAATTGCGCTGGATCTTGAACTCACGCACAACATCGGGCGGGGGGAGAATCGAAGACTCGCCGAAACGGGCGCCGCGCGACTCCTGGCCGTCGATCAGGAAGCTGTTGAAGCTGCCGCGTCCGCCGGCGACGTGCGCGGTAAGTTGCGAGCGGCCCAGCCGCGCCGATTCGGAACTGGCCAGCGTGGCGGGCGCGACCCCCGCGGTGAGCGTGGCAAGTTGGAGGAAGTTGCGCCCGTTCAGCGGCAGTTCCACGACTGGGCGGCCTTCGATTACCTGTCCGATGGTCGGCGTGTCGGTCTTGAGTTGCGTCGCGGCGGCTTCCACGGTCACCCGCTCGCTGACCTCGCCGACTTCGAGCGTCAGGTCCACGCGCGCGGTCTGGTCGATGAGCAATTGCAGGTTGGTCACCGTGGCGGCCTTGAAGCCGGGCTGCGTCGCCTCCAGGCGGTAGGTCCCCGGAGGCAGGGTAGGCACCTGGTACAAGCCTTCGCTGCCGGACTCCGTTTCGCGGATGGCTCCGGTCTCCTGGTTCGTGACCACGACTTTCGCGCCCGGCACCGCCGCGCCGCTGCGGTCCGTGACGCGCCCGGTGATGGCGCCGGAGACAACTTGTGAGTATGCTGGGACGGCGACGAAGCCAGCCGCCAGTAAGACCACGATCAACCGTTTCGACATACAGACCTCCCGCAGTGTTTTGAGAACGGTATCACTCGCCGCCCAAGCAAAGGCAGCTTGTCTAGCGGGAATAAACAGTTACGCTCAGGCTACGATGAAGGCGATGCGGGAAGTGAACCAGCAAACCGCGGCTTCCAGGCCGCGGGTCACGTTCGGGCAGGAGCTCCGTGTGGTGAATCTCGACGGATTCCGCATCATTGAGGCGCGTCACCAGCCCCTGGAAGCCCTGGGCAGCCATTATCACGAGGAGTTCGCGATCAGCGTCGTCACCGGCGGCGGTTTTCAGGAGAAGCTTTCCCGGCGAGAGTACGAATGCTCCCGTTACAGCATCCTGGTGAAACCAGCCGGGGAGATTCATGCCAACCGGTACGGGCGGACGGGCGCCAGAAGCCTGGTGGTGCTTGTGGAAAGCGCGCGAGCGACCTCGCTTCAGCCGTTCGCCGCGGTGCTGTCGCGGGCCGCGCACCTGGATCGCGGCCCGTTTCGCGATCTCGCGTTCCGTTTTCAACGCGAATGGGCGCACCACGACAGCGCGTCGGAGATCGCGCTGGAGAGCCTGGCGCTGGAGATGCTTGCGGAAATCGTACGGGAAGGGGGCGGCGAGTCGCGGTCCGGCGCGCCCCGCTGGCTGCGCTACGCAGTGAGTTATATCGAGGCGGAGTTTGGGCAGGCGCTGACTCTTGCGGGCATCGCCGCCGCCGCCGGCGTTCATCCCGCCAGCCTGGCCCGTGCATTCCGCCGCTACCTGGGATGCAGCGCGGGAGCTTTCCTGCGCCGCAAGAGGCTGGAGTTCGCCGCGCGGGAACTGGCGGCCGGGCAGTCAGCGCTGTCGGCGATCGCGGCCGATGCGGGCTTTTACGATCAGAGCCACTTCACATGCGCTTTCCGTGAGTTCGCCGGCGCGACTCCGGCGGAATATCGCCGGGCGATGTTAACGCGATCCCATCGGCAAAGCTGATCCTATATGGAGCCGCGGGCCGATGCTAGCCTGTTGCCGTGCCGAGATTCCCCCTGTTTCCGTTGTTGTTCGCCGCATCCTGCGCGGCGGCGGACCCGCCGCTCGCGTTGCGCAACGTTACCGTCGTCGATCCAGCGCGGGGCGCCGTAAAAGAAGGACAAACCGTTCTGATCCGCGGCGGCCGGATCGCCGCCACCGGGACGGAGGTTCGCGTTCCCCGCGGAGCGCGGGAGATCGACGCGGGGGGCAAGTTCCTGATCCCCGGCTTGTGGGACGCACACGTGCACCTGGTGCTGGGAACCGAGATCGCGTTTCCCGCCCTGCTCGCCAACGGAGTCACCAGTGTGCGGGACATGGGCGGCGACTTGACCCGGGTGGACGAGTGGCGCCGGCGCATTCGCGCGGGCGAGATCGACGGACCCACCATTTATCGTGCTGGTCCATACGTGGACGGTCCAAAGGACGCGCCGGACCGCCTGGTCATCCGCACCGCGGCGGAGGCTCGCGCGGCCGTGCGGTCCCTGCAAAAGCGGGGCGTGGATTTCATCAAGATCCACAATGCAGTGCCGCGCGAGGCGTATTTCGCGCTGGCCGAGGAGGCTCGGCGCGCGGGCATCCGCTTTGCCGGGCACGTGCCCCTGGACATGACGCCGGAGGAAGCCGCGAGCGCGGGCCAGGCATCGCTGGAGCACATGGCGACATTGGTGGAGAACGCCTTGGCCGCCGCCACGCGCCGTAACGAATCGCCCGTGGCCGCACTGGAGCGGCTGGATGACGCCGCCGCGGTGAGGCTGTTTCGGGGCATGGCCGCGAACCGCGTCGCGATGACCCCGAATCTGACCGCTGAGTACGCGATCACTAACCGGGGCAGCGCGGAACTGGAATCGGACCCGCGGCGGCAGTACGTTCCCGCCAGCCTGGTTCGGTACTGGAGTGAGGCGTTCCAGCGCAAGCCGACGGCGGCGCGGCAGCTCCTGCTGCGGCGGTTCTACCAACTGGTGGCCCTGATGCAGCGCGAGGGCGTCACCATCCTGGCGGGTACCGACCTTGGATTGCGGGACATCTTTCCCGGATTCTCGATTCACGACGAATTGCGGCTGCTGGTGCAGGCGGGGCTTACGCCGGCGGAAGCGCTGCGCAGCGCAACCGTTGCGCCGGCGGCGTGGATGGGTGTGCGGGGAGTTTCCGGCGACATCCGGAAAGGCGTAGCGGCGGACCTGGTGCTGCTGCATGGGAACCCGCTGCAGGACATCTCGCAAACGGCCAGGATTCACGCGGTGGTGGCGCGGGGCCGCTTGTTGGATCGCGAGAAGCTGGACGCCATGCTCGCGGTGACCGCGAAGCAGGCCGGATCCAGGTAAGACGAAAAAAAGCCCGGCTCCCCGTGGGGGAAACCGGGCTCCAAGTGAAAGCAGTCGAGCCTGCTTCTTAGTAGTCCATTTCCGGACCGTGACCGCCGGGCATCGGGGCCGCGGACTTCTTCTCCGGAATCTCGGCGATCATCGCTTCGGTGGTCAGCATCAGCGCCGCGATGGAGGCGGCGTTCTGCAGAGCCGAACGGGTTACCTTGGTCGGATCGATGACGCCCGACTTCACCAGGTCCTCGTAGGTCTCGGTGGCGGCATTGAAGCCGAAATTCGCGTCTTTGTTTTCGCGGATCTTCTCGATGATGATGGCGCCCTCGAGACCGGCGTTGCCCACGATCTGGCGAACCGGCTCTTCACAGCACCGCTTGATGATGTCGTAGCCGATCTTCTCGTCGTGCTCGGCCTTCATGCCGTCCAGTTCCTTCGCCGCGCGCAGCAGGGCCACGCCGCCGCCAGGAACAATGCCCTCTTCGACGGCCGCGCGCGTGGCATGCAGGGCATCCTCGACGCGAGCCTTCTTTTCCTTCATCTCGGTCTCGGTCGCGGCGCCGACCTTGATCACCGCCACGCCGCCCGCGAGCTTCGCCAGCCGCTCCTGCAATTTCTCGCGATCGTAGTCGGAAGTGGTCTCTTCCACCTGCGCGCGCAACTGCTTGATGCGGGCTTCGATGTTCTTCTGCTGGCCGCTGCCGTCCACGATGGTGGTGTTGTCCTTGTCCACGGTGACGCGCTTGGCGCGGCCCAGGTCATCCAGGCGGACGCCTTCCAGCTTGATGCCGGTCTCTTCCATGATCGACTTGCCGCCGGTCAGGGTCGCGATGTCATCGAGCATCGCCTTGCGGCGGTCTCCGAAGCCCGGCGCCTTCACCGCGCACGCGTTCAACGTGCCCCGCAGCTTGTTCACCACCAGGGTGGCGAGCGCTTCGCCTTCCACTTCCTCGGCGATCACCAGCAGCGGCTTGCCCGAACGCGCAATCTGCTCCAGCACCGGCAGCAGATCCTTCATGTTCGAGATCTTCTTCTCATGAATCAGGATGTACGGATCTTCCAGCACGCACTCCATGCGGTCCGGATCGGAGATGAAGTACGGCGACAGGTACCCGCGGTCAAACTGCATGCCGTCGACGGTCTGCAGTTCGGTGGACATCGTCTTGGACTCTTCCACCGTGATCACGCCGTCCTTGCCCACCTTCTTCATCGCGTCGGCGATGATGTTGCCGATGGTCGCGTCGCCATTCGCCGAAATCGTGCCAACCTGGGCGATCATCTCGCCCGACACCGGCTTCGACAACTTCTTGACGCCTTCCACCACCAACTCCACTGCCTTCTCGATGCCGCGCTTCAGCGCCATCGGGTTCGCCCCGGCGGCCACGCTCTTCACGCCCTCGCGGAAGATGGCCTGCGCCAGGATGGTGGCCGTGGTGGTGCCGTCGCCGGCGACATCGGAGGTCTTGGAGGCAACTTCGCGGACCATCTGCGCGCCCATGTTCTCCAGCGGATCCTTCAGCTCGATTTCCTTGGCGACCGTGACGCCGTCCTTGGTGATCGTCGGCCCGCCGAACTTCTTCTCCAGCACGACATTGCGGCCCTTGGGACCGAGGGTCACCTTGACCGCATCGGCCAACTGATTCACGCCGCGCAGGATCGCCTGCCGGCTGTTCTCGCTATAGACAATTTGTTTTGCAGCCATGATTTCCTGTCCTCCCTGCTTACGCCGACTTCTTCGCCAACTTCTGAGTGGTGTCGATGATGCCGAGAACTTCGTCCTCGCGCATGATCAAGAGCTCCTCGCCATCCATCTTGATCTCGCTGCCGGAGTACTTCCCGAACAGGATCTCATCGCCCACCTGAACATCGAGTGCGATCAGCTTTCCGTCTTCCAGGCGCTTGCCCTTACCCACGGCAACCACCTTGGCGCGCTGCGGCTTTTCCTTGGCGGAATCCGGGATGAACAACCCACCCACCTTGGTTTCGCCTTCGTCTTCCACGCGCTTGACTACGATCCGGTCATAGAGCGGCCGAATGTTCATGTATGCCTCCAATTCTGAGTTCTCTGAAGTGTTCCGTCGTTTTTGCAGGCCGACCCGGGCAAAGAGATCCGATATCCTTGAGGCCCGTGGGTTCTGGCGGCACCCGCTCAAGCGAGGGTTGTCGCAGCCTGCCCAGAAGTATTATTAGCACACTCGCCCGAGGAGTGACAAGTCCCTTCGTTAACTTGCAGTAGGATCTTCAGTTACAGGTTGTTAAGAAACATTAAGACAACCGGCGCGGCTGGTCGTAACAGGACCCGACTGCTATGGGCCTACGTAGAGCGCCTTCCAAACTTAATAGAATCTTCATCTTTCGGCAGCGTAAGTTCATGATTTATCGAATTCACGGGTTCCGGCTACCAAAATGCTAAGTATGTGCCAGAAGAAGTCTGTTGTTCCCTCCCGGGGACGAAACTTGAGAACCGACCTCGGCCAACCGGCCGAGCACGAACCTGTAACTCGACAATGATAAACAAAACTCTGCTCGTTTCGGCCATGCTTCTATGCATGGCTGGTCTCGCATCCGCCCAAATCACGGGCGACATCTTTGTATCCGTGTCGGACAAGACCGGCGCGGTAATCCCGAACGCAACCGTTGTGGTGAAGAGCGTGGAGACGGGCGCCTCCCGGACGCTCCAAACCGCGACCGACGGCGCCGCACGTTTTACGCTGCTGGCTGTCGGGCGATATGAAGTCACAGTAACCGCGCCGGGCTTCGCCAGCGCGAAAAGCGACGCGGCTGTCAACTCCGGCGCTATCCAGGAGCTGAAGTACACGCTGGAGGTTTCGCAGACGCGGCAGGAAGTGGTTGTCAGCGACAGCACGGTGGCCATTAACACGGTCAGCGCGCAACTGCAGACCACCACCGACAATCGCGAGGTGATGAGCCTGCCGGTAAACACCTCGACGGCGGGCGTGCTCACCTTCGCCGCCACCGCGCCGGGCGTAATCCCGATGACGCCCCAGGACAACAACGGCTTCCTGGGGTACGGAAATTACAATGCCAACGGCGGCCGTGGCCGGGGAAACAATATCACCGTGGATAATGCCACGGCGACCGACGTCTCCACCACCGGCGGCGCCGGGCTGGGAACCGTGCCGCTCGACGCGGTTCAGGAAGTCAACTTCATTACCAACAACTTCTCGGCCGAGTTCGGACGCAACTCATCTTCTCAATACCAGATTCTGACCAAGAGCGGCACCAATGAATTCCACGGCACCGCCGCGTGGTTTTTCCGCAACGCGGCGCTGAACGCTCGCGACTACTTCGACCGTACGGGCCGCGCGACTCCGTTGCGCGACAACCGCTGGTGGGTCACCGGCGGGGGCCGCATCATCAAGGACAAGCTGTTCTACTTCGGAACCTATGAGGAGAACAAGGTTCGCGGCGCCGGCGGCACGGCGACGGCCATTGTTCCCACCCCGGCGCAGGTCGCGGGCATTACGGACCCCACTTCCCGCTCTCTGTTCCAGAACCTGGGCGGCGTCACATCGCCCAGCGGCAGCATCACCGTTCAGGGTCCGAACCTCACGGACCAGCGGGCTTTCTCCGGCAAGATGAACTGGAACATCAACGATCGCAACATCCTGTGGGGCCGCGTGGGCGTTGCCGACATCACCAGCCAGAGCTTTGGGCTGGCGTTCATCAGTTCCTTCCTGCCCGGCAACGGAGCGCAGCTCGTGAATCGCGACACGAACGCGACCATCAATTACACGAGCATCCTCTCGCCGAGAATGACCTTCAACTTCCTGGGGTCGTTCGGGCGCAGCCGGCCGGATTTCGCGCCTACCGCTTCCAACGTCAACACGTTCGTGGCGTTCGGCGATGGCACCGCCGGCCTCGGCGTATGGAACGGGCTGCCGCAGGGCCGCACCCAGAATACGTATCAGTACCTCGCCACCACCACCTACACCACCGGCAAGCACACGTTGAAGGGCGGCTACGAGCTGAATCGTGTTCAGGCCAACAGCTACTTCGATGCGGTGGTGCGCGGCACCTGGACCTTCCCGACTTTCGCGGACTTCCAGGCCGGCCGTCCTCTGCAGTATCAGCAGCGCTTCGGCAACTCCGTGCGCGGCAACCGCGTGTGGAATCACTTCTTCTTCCTGCAGGATGACTGGCGCGTGAGCCGCACGTTGACCGTGAACCTCGGCCTTCGGTACGAAGCCGCGCTGGGAGCGACGGAAGTGAACGGGCTGCTCTCCAATCTCGATCTGGCGCTGCGGGCGCCGATGGGCGGGGGAGGAACGGGTCCCCTGGGCGCGGTGCGGCCCGTGGAACGCGCTTCCAACACCCAGCACAACTGGGCGCCGCGTGTCGGCTTCGCCTGGAACCCGGGCAATGGCAGAACCGCCATTCGTGGCGGTTACGGCATCGCCTATGACTTCCTGTTCCTGAATCCGATCACGAACCTGCGCTTCGCCCCGCCGTTCATGTACCTGTTCACGCTGCTGAATTTCACCGGCGCGGACAGCTACGCCAACGTTTTCAACGGGTCCTCCCAGTTCCAGCGGGACGGCGCGGCCGCCGTGGGAACCTTCCCCAACTTCGTCCGCAGCTTCGGCGGGCTCAGCCCGGTGGATTTCGCGCTCCGCAATCCTCAGACTCACCAGTGGAATCTGACCGTTGAACGGGAAGTGGGCTTGGGCATGGTAGCTCGCGTGGGCTATGTCGGAACCAAGGGCAACTTCCTGCAGCGCTCGCGCCCGATCAACACGATCAGCCCGGCGCTGCTTCGCCCGGCGACCTCTCCGGCTGACGAGCAGGCGCGCCTGGCCGAGTTCCGCGCGCTGAACGCCGGCCTGGGCGCCGCGCCCACCGCGCAGACCAACCGCATTGACCCCCGTTTCGCGGGCGTCACGCTGGTGGAATCCTCCGCCAACTCCAACTTCCACTCCTTCCAGGCGAGCCTGCAAAAGCGCTTCTCGAAAGGCCTGATGTTCAACGCCGCCTACACCTGGTCGAAGTCGATCGACGATGTGTCCGACGTGCTGGGCGTGCTGCAGGCGGATTCCGCCGGACAGCAGAACCCCTTCAACAATCGCGACAACCGCGCCGTTTCCGCCTTCGACGTGCCGCACCGCTTCGTGCTGAGCCACGTGTGGGATCTGCCGTGGTTCAACAAGAGCGACAACAGGCTGCTGCGCCATACGCTGGGCGGCTGGCAATTCTCGGGCATCTTCCAGGTACAGTCCGGTTTGCCGCAACTGCTGCTGGCGGGCGCGCGTCTCGGGATCGTGGACGGCACGCTTCTCGGCGGCGGCGGATCGCAGCGTCCGGACCTGGTGGGTCCGCTGAACGTCGCGTTTCAGCCGGATCCGGGAGCGGGCCGCAACAACCCCAACCTGATCACCAACTCCGGACTGGCGCAGCCCTTGCTGGGCAACTTCGGAACCTTGGGACGCAACGTGGTTAGAGAAAACGGCTTGACCAACTTCGACTGGACGTTCGGCAAGACGATTCCGATCACGGAGCGCGTCAAGACGATGTTCCAGGCGCAGGTGTTCAATGTGTTCAACAACACCTCGTTCACCGGAGCCGGCCGCGATATCGCCGCGCCCACGCGCTTCGGATACTACAACCAGACCAACACGGTGGCTCGTAACATTACGTTGAACCTTCGTGTGATCTGGTAGTCCTCAGCTTAGCTTTACCTTGGCCCCGCGCTTCGATTTCGCAAGCGCGGGGTTCTTTTTTACCAGGGAGTGTCCGGTCGCGGACAGCCTCGGCGCAAAGAAAAAAATTTCCAGGTGGAACAAAACTTCGGTGGGGCTCGTCCGTCTAGTTAATCAAAGCAGCTAGGCTCCGTGCGGAACCCTTTCCCCAACAACAAACCCCGCACGGAGCACCATCTTCCAAAACCAAGTTCCAAAGATTCTACTCCGCTGGTCGCCGCGGTGCAAGCGGTTTGTCGCTAAGGCCGGAAGGTCGCGCTTTGTCCGTCGGTTTCCCACAAACGCACCTGCGTGACCGCCACGGGAACTTCGTTGGCGCGCAGGGATCCCTGCAGTTCGTCGTAGAAGTAGCGCGCGATATTCTCGGCGGAGGGATTCAGCTTCGTGAACGGCTCCAGATCGTTGACAAACTGATGATCCAGCCGGTCGATGATTGCCTTCATCTCGCGCTTCAGGTCAGTGAAGTCCACCAGCAGCCCGATGCGGTTCAGCGCCTCGCCCGCCACGGTCACCTCTACCCGGTAGTTGTGGCCGTGCACGTTTTCGCACTTGCCCTTGTATTCGCGCAGGGCGTGGCCGGCGGAGAAGGTTTGTTGTACGGAGATTTCGAACATCGTTTGGGTCCGCCGGCGATTCTCGCGGGCTAAGCTCCATTTTATCGCAGCCGCCTGGAACGCTTGTGTTAGCTTATGGAGTTATGATCCGGCGCACCCTTGGGCTGATGTTGACGATGATCGCCGCCGCGGCGGCGCAGAATCCCTTCCTGGGCAAGTGGGACATCACCGCGGCCAACGGCTGGGTCTACTGGCTGGAGGTGAAGGATGAAGGCGGCAGGATCACCGGGAGCTTCCTGAATCGCGGGGGCAGTGTCACGCCGTTACCCGAAATCGCCATTCAAGGAGACCAACTGATCTTTGCGCCGGCCCACGGGCAGAGCGGCAAGGTTGTGCATCGCGCCAAGGTGGAAGGCGGCAAGCTGATGGGCGTTCGCACGGCTAGCGACGGCGGCGCCGTCCATTGGACCGGCGTGCGCCCTCCGCGGTGGCCCGCGAACCTCAACTCCAGCGCGAAGCTCAAGTTCAGCGCTCCGGTGGAGTTGTTCGACGGCAAGAGCATCGATGCCACCTGGAATACGCAGGACCCCGCCAAGCCCAGCGGCTGGAAGGTGGAAAACGGGGTGATGACCAACGATCCGCACGCCAACAACCTGGTGTCCAAGCAGAAGTTCTCCGACTTCAAGATCCGCTGCGAGTACAAGCTGGAGAAGGACTCGAACTCCGGCATCTATCTGCGCGGGCGTTACGAGCTGCAGGTGCTCGACGATTTCGGCAAGCCCGCGGTCCCCACCGGGCACATGGGCATTTATAGCCGCGTCGCCCCCTCGATAAACGCTTCCAAACCGATCGGCGAATGGCAGACCATGGAAGCCACCATCGTGGGTAACCGTGTCACGGTGTTCCTGAACGGTAAGAAGGTGCACGACAACCAGGCGATCGACGGAATCACCGGCGGCGCCCTGGACGCCGACGAAGCCGCGCCGGGACCCATCATGCTGCAGGGTGATCACGAGAAGGTCTTTTACCGTAAAGTGACCGTTTGGCCCGTGGCGAAGTAGCCCCGCCGTGGCGCGCGCGCACCTGTTTGAGTTCAACGATCAGCCGTGGCTGCCGGACGCGCTCCGGGATGCGCTCCGCGCGTACCTGCGGAAAGTTTCAGACGACCTCGCCGTTGAGGACACGATCGTGCCCCCGGTCAGGGATGCGCTGCGGGGTTCCGGAGCGGATTGCATTGTCGACCTTGCGTCCGGAGCGGGCGGTCCCATGCTCTCCGTCGCACGAAAGCTGAATGTGCGGATCCTGTTGACGGATCTGTTCCCGCCCCACGTGAGGTCTCCGGACTTCTACTGGAAACCGGTGAACGCGCTCGACGTGCCGCCGGAACTCACGGGGCTTCGCACGCTGGTGAACGGCTTTCACCATTTTCGGCCGGACGCGGCGCGCCGGATTCTCGATTGCGCCGTGCGAAACGGGCAGCCGGTGGCGATCTTCGAGCTGTCCCGGCGGTCCGCGCTCACGATCCTCACTTCGCCCCTGATCGTCCCGATCGTTCTGCTGACCATGTTCCGGGTGCGGCCCGTCCGATGGGAATGGTTGTTGCTCACCTACCTGATCCCGGTAATTCCGCTGCTGATTTTCTGGGACGGCCTGGTGTCGCACTGCCGGGCCTATACCATCCCGGAGCTGCTGGCCATGACCGCGGAGTTCCCGGCCTATCGCTGGGAAGCGGGCGAAACACGGCTGACGAAAGCGCCCGCCACAGTTACGTGGTTGACCGGGTGGCCCGCTTCGCCATCCCGGCAGTAACATAGTTCGTTATGCTTCGCATTTTGTCCCTGCTGTCGATAGCCGTGCTGTGCGCCGCGCAGTCCAACCCCGCGGCGAAAGCCGCGCGCGATTGGAGGCAGGGCCGCGAGGCGCGGATCCTCCGCGAGTACGTGGAGCTCCTGTCCATCCCCAACGTCGCCAGCGATCGCGACAACATCCGCAAGAACGCGGATCTGATCAAGAGCATGCTGGAGAAGCGAGGCGTGGCGGCGCGGCTGCTGGAGGCGCCGGGTGCGAACCCGGCAGTGTACGGCGAGATCCTGAAGCCGGGCGCGCAGCGGACCATCGTCTTCTACGCGCATTATGACGGGCAGCCGCTCGACCCCAAGGAATGGACGTCGCCGCCGTTTCAGCCGGTTTTACGGGACAAGCCCGTGGATCAGGGCGGGAAGATCATCCCGTTCCCCGCCGACGGCAAGTTCGACCCCGAATGGCGGCTTTACGCCCGCTCCACCGGCGACGACAAGGCGCCGGTGATCACGATTACGTCAGCCCTGGACGCCATCCGCGATGCCAAGCTCGCGTTTCAGTCCAATATCAAGTTCTTCTTCGAGGGGGAGGAAGAGGCGGGATCCACCAACCTGAAGCGAATTCTGGAACTGCACAAGAACCTGCTGATGGCCGATGTCTGGCTGATCTGCGATGGTCCCGTGCATCAGAGCCGCAAGCAGCAACTGGTGTTCGGCGCGCGCGGGGTCGCCACCGTGGACGTGACCGTCTACGGCCCGAAGCGCGAGCTGCACAGCGGACACTACGGCAATTGGGCCCCGAATCCGGCAATGATGCTCGCGCGGCTGCTGGCGAGCATGAAGGATGACGACGGCCGCGTGCTGGTGGAGGACTTCTACAAAGGAATCGAGCCGCTTTCCGCCACCGAGCTGCGGGCTATCGCGGAAGCGCCGGAGTATGACGCCGAGATTCGCAAGGAACTGTGGCTCGGCCGGAGCGAGGGCGGAGGCAAGCGTCTCATCGAGCTCTACAACGTCCCGTCCCTGAATGTCCGCGGCATGGCCAGCGCCCGCGTCGGTTCGGGCGCCTCCAACGTGGTTCCCGCCACCGCGACCGCCACCATCGACATGCGCCTGGTGAAGGGCATCTCGCCAGAGCAGGCGACCGCCCGCGTAATCCAGCATATGAAGCAGCAGGGCTATTTCGTGAGTGACAAGGAGCCTGACGCCGCGGTCCGCATGGCGCATCCGAAAGTCGCCTGGGTGCAGGTGCGCGAAGGCGGATATCGCGCGGAGCGTACCTCCATGGACCTCCCCATTTCCAGGCTGGTGATCGCCACCACGGAAAGCGTCCGCGGCGCGCCCGTGATCAAGCTGCCGACTTCCGGCGGCAGTGTTCCCATCTACATGATCAGCGAAGTGTTGGGAACGAAAACCATCAGCGTTCCTATCGCCAATCATGACAATAATCAGCACAGCTTCAACGAGAATATCCGGCTGCAGAACCTGTGGGACGGCATCGAGTTGATGGCGGCTTTGCTGGTGATGTAAGCGGCCGGATTTTTTTCCCTTGACCTTTCTCCCTGCATCCGTTACACTGTGTAACGTTACGATGCGTCGCGAACTTTCCGAACTCGAGAAAACGCTCCTCGACCTGATCTGGCGAAAAGGCGAAGTCACGGCCGACACCCTCCGCGTTTCGCTCCCCCGGCCGCTCAAGGACTCTACCGTCCGGACCGTGCTCCGGAGGCTGGAGGAGAAGGGATATGTGCAACACCGCGTGGATGCTCGCACGTATTACTACAAGGCGGTGGACGCCCCCGAACAGCTCGCGGCGCAAGCAGTCCGGCAGATCATCGATCGCTTTTGCCGTGGGTCGGTGGAGCAGTTGCTGGTGGGCCTGGTCGACAACGATGTGCTGGATGAGGCGCAGTTGAAGCGGCTGGCGGACAAGATCGCGCGTGAGAAGGAGAAGGGAGAAGGGCGATGACGTTGATCTGGGAATCGGCCGTGCGTTCGGCGGTGCTGATTTTGCTGGCGGGTGCGGTCCTTCGCGCGTTTCGTGTGCAGGACGCCTCCGTGAAGCATGCCGGCTGGAGCATGATTCTGGCGGCCGCGATGTTGATGCCCGGGCTAATGGCGGTTTTGCCGCCACTGCCGATCGAGCTGCCGGAGAGCGCGGCGGCGCCGGCGGTCGCCGCGATTCGCGTGGTGCAGCCCGCCGCCATTGCTGGGAAGATGGCGCCCCCGATCGCGCCATCGCCGCGGCAGGCCGCCTCGCCGCTGGAGAACAGGGAGAAATCGATCTGGCCGAACGCCCTTTCCGCCATCTGGATGGGAGTCGCCCTGGGATTGCTCCTGCGTTTTGCCGCGGGGCTGTGGGCAGCGCTGCGGCTCGTGCGGAAAAGCCGGCCCGCGGAGGGATTGGACGGCGTCCGCGAATCCGACGTGCTAGCCGTCCCCGCCGCGATCGGCGGCATTGTGCTGCTTCCCGCCCGCTGGACCGAGTGGCCGCCCGCGAAGCTGGACGCGGTTCTGGCGCACGAGCGCGAGCATGTCCGTCGCGGCGATTTCTACATCCACGCCGCGGCTGCCTTCCACCGCGCGATCTTCTGGTTCAATCCGCTGGCCTGGTGGTTGAAAGCCCATCTCTCGGATCTTGCCGAGCAGGCGTGCGATGATTCGGCTCTGCGGGTGGCGGATCGCACCGAGTACGCCCAATACCTGCTGAGCTTCGTCCGCGCCCGCCGTCCGCGTTTTGAGGGCGTGGCGATGGCCCGGGGCCTAAGGACCGAGCGCCGCGTGGATCGCATTCTTCAGGCGGGGCGGCAGCTCTCGCGCCCCGTTACGCCCCGCGCGACGCTGGTCCTGGTGATTCTTGCGCTTCCGCTGCTGCTGTGGACGGCGGCGGCACAGCCGGCGCGGCCTCCGGCGCCTCCCCCTGTGGCGCCGCCGGCCCGTCCGGCTCCATTGCCTCCTCCGTCACGAGAGGCTCTGCCGCCGCCGCGTCCCGGCCACGCGCCCCCCGCCGAGGAGAACTTCGTGCTCCTCGACGGCTCGCGGACGGTAATGAGCGGCTCCGAGCTCGATTCCGAACTCGCGCACCGGCTGCGCGAGACCTTGAAGAAAGACCTGCTGTGGTTCCGGCGCGATGGCAAGAGCTACGTCGTAACCGACCCGGCCGCCATCGCGGAGTTCGCGAAGCTCTGGCGTGAGGATGAAAACGTGCTCCGCGTGCAGCGGGAAGTGGAGCGGCAGCGGGAGAAGATGGAAGCGGATCTGGCTGTGCTGGAACAGCAGCGGGAGAACATCCGCATCCCGGTGGGTAATCTCAGCCAGTTGATGGCGCAGGTGAAAGCCGAACTGGACCGCGCCCGCACTCTGTCCACAGGGCAGGTGGAAGAGATGCAGGAAAAGCTGGCCATGGCGATGGAGGAGTTGAACCGGGCGCGGGACTTGAAGCTCAGCGAAACCAACCGGAGTTGGGAAGAAGCGATGCGCAAGCTGGAGGTCGAAATGAGCCGGATCTCCGATGAGCATGAGCGCCTCGCCGAGCGGATGGAGCGCCGGTCCGGCGAGGCCGCCGAGGCCATGCGCAAGCTGATCGACCGCGCGCTGAAGGACGGCCTGGCCCGGCCATATTAGGCCGGATGCTATACGCTGGAAGTATGCGAGCTTTTCTGCTGGTCATGCTTTCGGCCGCGGCTTCCTTTGGCTGCCCGCTGCTCACACCCGCGGAAGCCTCCGCGATCCTGGGTGAGGAAGCGGTGCTTCGCGCCAGCTCGGACCAGACCCGCGCGACGCACTGCGTGTACGCCGGGCCCTCCCGGACACTGACGGCTCGCCTCAACCTGTTCGGCTCCGAACCCGCGGCAATGGCCGAATTCGACCGCATGAAGAAGGACCGCGGCGGGCGCGAGGTCAAGCTGGCCGAAGGTGCATTCCGCACCCTGGACGCGGATCGCGGCGGCCTGGTCGCCCTGAAGGGCGGCGTCGTGCTCGATTTCCGGGTGCAGGGTCCGGAGGCGGCCGGCGAGGCCGTGCAGCAGCGCGTCCAGAACTTCGCCAAGAAACTGCTGGCCAAGAAACGATAGCCGGCCCTCACAAAAAAAGCGGCCCGGACCGTTAAGTCCGAGCCAAGAACCGCGCTTCAAAAAACTTTAGATTAGCCGCGAGCGCGGCGCCGCAGCGCCATTCCCGCCCAAAGGACGCCCGCCGCCGCCATCATTCCGAAGGTGGACGGTTCCGGCACGGCGAAATCGAAGTTGGCTGCCGTGAAGTTCGCCATCGCGTCCCGCCCCTGCTGGCCCCCCAAGTTCGTCAGGCGAGCCACAATCTTCAGATCCGCGGTGTTGTCGTTCAAATCGGTGGAGAATACCAACCGCGGAAGGTCCAGTCCGCTGTTGAAGTAGATGAAAAATCCGGGTCCGGGCGCCGTGATCTGTGCGGCAATCAGGTTTGCCGCGCTGCCCGCGCCAAATGCGGTCGCCGTGTTGTTGTCATCGTCAAAGGTCCGCAACACAACGATGTTCACGCCGCTGGCGGGAATACTCGCGATCAGACCGTTCGCGAACAGCTCCTGGTTTCCCACGCCGAAGATGTCCTGATTGATCACGAAGACATCAGAGGCGATGTTGAACGTTATAAAGGGCTCACCACCAACCACCTGCCTGCCGGGCGTGGTGAGAGCCGTGGATCCCGCGAAGGGAGGGGTGTCGAACGTGAAAGTGGCTGCTCTTGCGGTTCCGCTGAGAGCCAGCAGCGTAACTCCGATCGAAAGGTTGAAACGACGCACTGGTTTACCTCCTGAATGGGCTGTCTTTGCAGCCAGTCCACAGGATGGAATCTCCGGAGGTCTGATGTCAACGGTTGTGTATAGGCCGAACCACGCAAAAGTACTAGACAGGCGCCTGAAATGTACGGGAGCTTACAGAACTAGAGCCAGTACTCCCACTTCCCTGTCGCCAGAACATAGGAGCAAAGACAGGCGTTGGTGATCGCGTGCGCCAGGATGCAGTCCCCCAGGCTGCGGGTGCGTATCATCCACCAATTGTAGGCGATGCCGGCCAAGAGGCCAACGTCCCAATAAGGCCCGTGCTCGCTTGCGAAGAGGATCGCCACAATCCAGAACGACTGCGCGCCATAGGCGCCAAGCGGGACTTTTTCGAACGCCGGATTGATCAGCCAGCGCATCAGCCAGCCCCGCCAGAACAACTCTTCCAGGATCGGGACCAGGATGATCGCTCGAAAGGTCCGCAGGAACAAGGACACGGAGTCGCCCAGCGCATCCGCCGAAAGCGAGGTCTTAAGCGTTCCCAGGAACGAGTTCTGAAACAGCCAGTGGTTGCGGTAGCCCGGGATCAGGACGTCCGGGCCGATCCAGATCAGAAACACCCCGATCCCGATCCCGATGGTTCCCAGCCAGTTACGCACCCGGAAGTCGAGTACCGGCCGGGAAACGAGGAGCAGAATCGCGGACAGGACCACCACCCGGATGGCCAGATCGGCGCGGTCGGAAACCGGCAGGTACTGGCGGATCGCCAGGAACCCCATGAAGACGGCGAATGGAAGAACGTAGGGTACCGCCGGATGCCGCAACATCCGTTAATTCCGGGCTAGCAAGTCTTTGATTCGTTCCGCCTCGCCGCGCGGCGGGTTGTTCTGCCGCGCGACTTCCAGCTCCTGTCTGGCGCGGTTCTTGTCGCCCTTTTGCAGCAGCGCGACCCCGTAATGATAGCGGAAGCTGGCGTTGCGGGGTTCCTGCTTCACGATGTCGCTGTAGATGCGGATGGCGTCCTCGTTCAGGTTCTTCTTCACGTACACCCAGCCCAGCGTATCGGCGATATTGGTGTCCTGCGGGCGTTTCTGCCGCGCCTTCTGGGCCATGGTCAACGCCGTGTCCAGATCCTCGCCGTCCTCCGCCTTGATGAACGCCAGGTTGTTGAGCGCGGTGGGTTCATCCGGCACGATCTTCAGAACCTGTTCGTACAGCGGGCGGGCCTGATCGCGCTTGCCCGTCCCCTCGAGCAGCAGTCCAAGCTGCAGAAGCACGCCGGGGTCGTTCGGGTTGGTGCTGCTCGCCCTGCGCAGCCAGTCGATGGACGCGTTCAGATCGCCCTTGCGGCGATACGTTTCCCCCATCCGGAACATGACACTGGACGACTTGGGGTTCTTTTTCAACAGCTCGTTATAGATCTGAATCGCGTTGTCGTACTGTTCGCTGCGCACGTACAGGCCGGCGAGAATCACCTTGGCCTCGTCGCGGTCCGGATTGCGCGTTAACTGCTGTTTGACCAGATCGATGGCGTCGGCGTGGCGGTTCTGCGCCGAAAGAGCCTCCACGACGCCCACGGTGCTGCGCAGATCGTTGGGATTCGCCTGGTTGATCTTCCGGAAGATCTCCTCTGACTCCTTGTACTTCTTGTCCACGAAGGCCAGGTACGCGATCTGATACCGGGCTTCGACGTTTTCCGGATTCCGCTTGGAGATTTCCTCCAGCTCGCCGCGAGCCTGCTCCCGCTCGCCCAGTCCCAGCAGCGCGCTGGAACGAATCAGCTTGGCGGAAAGGTAGTTCGGGTTGAGCTTCAGGATTTCGTCCGCTTCCTTGATGGCGTTCCCAGGCTGGGCGCGAGTCAGGTACAGGCGGGCCAACGCCTCGCGCGCGGCAATGAAGTCACCGCGGATCTTGATCGCTTCCTCCAGCTCCGCCCGGCTCTGTTCCACCTCGCCCTTGGCCAGCAGCGCGCGGGCGAGGTTATAGCGCAGCAGCGCGTTCTTCGGGTTCTTCCCCACCAGCGTCTGAAAGTCCGTGGCGGCGGTCTGAATCTGATCCTTGTTCCCGCTCTGGATCTGAATGGACGCGCGCATCGCGATCGCGTCATCGTCTTTCGGATTGGCCTTCAGGACCTCGTCGACAAGCTTCGCGGCTTCTCCGCTCTTGTTCTCGAGCACCAGCAGTTCCACGATTCGCTTCTGATACACCGCTTTCTCGCCGGGTGAGGCCTGGATACCCGCCTCGTAGAGCTGGCGCGCGCGATTCAAGTCGCGCGCCCGCAGCAGGAAGAAGTCGCCTGCCAGCAGGTGTCCGAGCTGGAAAGCGCCCGGCTGCACCAGCTTCTGCACCGTGCTCTCCATTTCCGGCTTCCGCTGAAGGGCCAGGTAATGCGATGCCAGTTGCGTCAGGAAAGTGGGCTGCTTGGGGTTGTTCTCCACCTTCTTCTGCAGCATTTTCTCGGCATCCTCCAGCCGCTTCCGGCCGGCGTACTGGATGTACAGAAGGTCGTACATCAGGGGGTAGGTCTTATTCTTCTCGATCAACTCCAGTCCCAGCTTTTCCGCTTCCGGAAAGCGGTCGCTGGCCACCAGCGTCTGGAACAGAACCGAGGTCACCTCGGGCTGCAGCGGCTTGGCGCGATTGGCGGCTTCAAAGGCCTGCAGGGCGCCCGCCACGTCCTTGTTCGCCTGCGCGACATAGCCCTTCATGCGCAGTCCGTCGTAGTGGTTCGGATTTCTCTTCAGCAGTTTTTCCGACAGGTCGCGGATCTCTTCGACGTACTCCTTGGGCCGCTTGGGATCATTGGAATAGGCCAGCAGGAAGATGTCGCCCAATTTCACGTGGGCGTCCTCATTGTTCGGCTGCAAGTCCACGGCGCGGCGGAGCGCCCGCACGGCATCGGTGAATCGCTGCAGCTTCAATTCGGTCAAGCCGAGTTGATAATAGGCTTCGCCGAACCGCGCGTCCTTTTTCAGCGCCTGCCGGTACATGATCGAGGCTTCCTTGTACTTACCCTTCTCGTACATGGACTTGCCCTTCTCGACGTAATTCTGCGCTTGCTCCCTGGGATCCCGGGAGCAGGAAACCATCAGGAGAAAGAGAGGCAGGCAAAGTGCAAAACCCAAGCGTTTCATAGTGATATCTTTGCTACAAGCAATCCTCCTCCACTTCACCACAATGGGTGGAGCCGGCGCAATGAACTGATCGGGTGAGACGCCTTAGTACTATAGGTCGGGCTTCGTACCAGGCTGGTATCATTGATAGTTTGACCAATCGCCTTGTTGTGGAAAACCTGAAGCACCGCCCGGTGCGAACCCTGCTCAGCTCCGCCGCGATCGGAGTCCAGGTGTGCATGATCTTAACCCTGGTCGGCGTCAGCCGGGGGATGCTGACCGACATGGCGAATCGCACCCGGGGCGGTGGCGCGGACATCATCATCCGCGCCCCGGGCAGCGCGATCATCGGCTTCAGCACGAACTTCTCGGCCAACGTCCTGCCAGTGGTCCAGAAAATGGATCACGTGGATCTGGCCACCGGGGTGCTGGTGCAGCCCATCGGGGGCATCGACTCGATCACGGGGATCGATCTGGATCGTTTCAGCGCCATGAGCGGCGGATTCCGGTACCTGGAAGGCGCGCCCTGGACCGGCACCCAGGAAATCGTGGTGGACGAGGTCTGGGCCAAGACCAAGAAGATCAAAGCCGGCGACACCCAGAATCTGCTGAACACCAACTGGCGGGTAGCCGGAGTGGTGGAGGCGGGTAAGCTCTCGCGCGTGTTCGCGCCTCTCTCCCTCCTGCAGGACCTGTCGGCCAATACCGGGAAGCTCACCGCGATTTACGTGAAGCTGGACGACAAGGCGCACCTGGAGCCCGTGATTGCCGCGCTGAAGGATCGTCTCACCGACTACCGCATCTATTCCATCGACGAGTTCTCCTCCCTGTTCAGCGTGGACAACATCCCCATGCTGCGGCAGTTTATCAGCGTGATCATCGGGCTGGGACTGCTGATCGGCTTCCTCGTGGTCTTCCTGTCCATGTACACGGCGGTGCTGGAGCGGACGCGCGAGATCGGAATCCTGAAGGCGTTGGGCGCCTCGCCCGGATTCATCGTCGGCATTCTCTTGCGGGAAACCGCGCTGCTTGCGCTGGTAGGATCCGCCATCGGCATCCTGTTCACGTACGGAACGCGGCTGCTGATCACCACGCTGGTGCCCAACATGACCCAGGTGATCGTGCCCGACTGGTGGCCCATCGCCACCGTGATCGCGATCGTGGGAGCAATGATCGGCGCGGTGTATCCGGGCTTGAAAGCCGCGCGCCAGGACGCCATCGAGGCCTTGTCCTATGACTGAGGCCCCGATCATCGAGATCCGGGGGTTGAAGAAGGTGTACCGGGCGGGCGAGGTGGACGTGCAGGCGCTGCGCGGCATCGACCTGGACGTGGGCCGAGGCGAGTTTCTCGCCATTGTCGGCCCCTCCGGCTCCGGCAAATCGACGCTGTTTCACATTCTGGGCGGATTGACCCCGCCTACGTCGGGTACCATCCACATCAACGGCCGGGACGTCATGCAAATGACGGAAGCTGGTCGAACCGCCATGCGGCGCGACAGCGTCGGCTTTGTGTTCCAGAAGTACAACCTTCTGCCGACGCTTTCCGCCGCGGATAACATCGAGATGGCGCGCCACATCTCTGGCAAATCCGGTCAGGCGCCGGACCCCTGGTTTCAGGACGTGCTGAAGCTGCTGGGGCTTTCGGACCGGCTGCACCACAAGCCCCGGGCTCTCTCGGGCGGAGAGCAGCAGCGCGTGGCCATTGCCCGCGCGATTGTCAATCATCCGGCGATTCTGCTTGCCGATGAACCCACCGGCAACCTGGATACCGAGAATTCCAATCTGGTGCTCGGCATTCTGCGCGATCTGAATGACCGGCTGGGGCAGACGATTCTCATGATCACCCACAACCCGGAAGCGGCGGAATACGCGCACCGCATCGTGCGGATGCGCGACGGGCGGATCGTTTAGCGCGGGTACAATAGATTCATGTCGGCCAAGTCGGTCGCGCGGCTTACCCCGGAAGAGTACCTCGCCCTGGACCGGGCGGCGGAATTCAAGAGCGAGTACGTTGACGGGGATATGTATGCGATGTCCGGCGGTACTTTCGTGCACGCGACCTTGGCTGGTCGCGTAGTAACCGAGTTGAACATCGCCCTCGCGGGAAGAAACTGCCGTGTCACAACCTCGGACGCCCGAGTCCGCGCTACGCCTTTTAGCTTCCTCTATCCGGATGTATCCGTGGTGTGCGGCAAGCCGATGCTGGAAGCTTCCGATGTCCTGCTGAACCCGATCGTGGTCGTCGAGATCCTCTCCGACTCCACCGAGCGTTACGACCGCGGACTCAAATTCGCACGCTACCGCCGCATCGAGTCGCTCCGCGAGTACGTCCTGGTGTCTCAGTCGGACCCGCGCATCGAGGTATTTCGAAGGCAAGAGGATGAAAGTTGGGCGCTTCGGGAACACGAAGGGCTGGACTCCACAGCGAAGCTGGCGAGCCTCGAAATCGAGCTTCCGCTGCGCCGGCTGTACCAGGACATCGAATTCCCCGAAGGCGCCGGCGTCTAGTCCCACCCGCTCACATGCAGAAAGTGTCCACCCGTTCTTCCCTTCATGGGGATCTGATTAGCCTGGGCCTCGCCCCTGGAGCGCTGGTGATGGTGCATGCGTCAGTCCGCTCGGTGGGTCCCATCACCGGCGGCGTGAACGTCCTGGTGCAGGCGCTGCAGGACGTCATTGGTCCCGGCGGGACCTTGATGGCCTACGTGGACTTCGAACCGTTCTACGAGGACTCCGACGAAGTGGAGATCCCCGTCTTTGACAAACGGATCGCGCGCGCCGCTCGCGATTACGGAGTTCTGCCGGAGACGTTGCGCACCTGGCCGGGAGCCTTGCGCAGCGATCACCCCGACGCGGGCGTGGTCGCGATCGGGCCGCAAGCCGGATGGCTCACGCGGGATCACCCCTTCCAGCAGGGCTACGGGCGTGGCTCACCGTTCGAGAAGGCGTTGCATGCCGGCGTCCAGGTGCTGACTCTGGGCTCGCCGCTGGACCGGATCACGCTGCTGCACTACGCCGAATACGCTGCCGACATTCCGGACAAGCGGATGTTCCGTTACCGGCGGCTGATGCCCGGTTCGAACGGACCGGAGTGGATGGACTTCGAGGAATTTGATACGGGAGATCCGGTGAATTCCGCCCTGCCGGAGAACTGCTTCTAGCAGATCGCCGAGGCTTTCCTCGCTTGCGGGCGCGGACGCTCGAGTGTAGTCGGAAACGCGACCGCGGTGCTTTTCAACGGTCCGGACCTGGTGCGGTTCGGGATCAAGTGGCTGGAGGCGTTCTTCCGGCCGCGGAACATCGCTTGACGCTGCTTCTCTGGCGGCGCATACTAAGAGTTCAGATGCAAGTCAGTTTCAAGAAGGCCGAGACCGTCCAAACGGCGCCCCTGGCCGAATTGGCTCCCGGGGAGTGCGGGATCATTGCCAGCCTCGACCTTCCCGAGGAGCTCGCCCAGCGCCTGATGGAGCTCGGCTTCCTGCCGGGCCACGCCGTGGAGCGATCTGCCTCGGCGCCCGGCGGCGATCCCGTGATCTTCTGTGTGGACGGCTCCCAGGTGGCGCTTCGAGGTGATCTCTGCCGCCGCATCCGCTTCACCCGGTGAGAGCCAACCGATGAGCGATTGTCACCCCGGCGGAACCGTTGCCCTCGCGCCGGAGACGGCGTCCGCGCGATCGCACCTGGTGGCGCTGATCGGACCACCCAACAGCGGCAAGTCCACCCTGTTCAACCAACTCACCGGATTGCGTCAGAAAGTCGCTAATTTTCCTGGAGTTACCGTCGAGCATCACATCGGCAAGGCGAAGCTCGGCGGGCGGCGCGAAGTGCTGCTGGTGGACTTGCCAGGGGTGTACAGTTTCAACGCCCGCACCGAGGATGAGCGGGTAGCTCTCGATGTCCTGCAAGGCGGGCAGCCCGGACTGGACAAGCCGGAAGCGGTCCTCCTGATTCTGGACTCCACCAACCTGGGACGGCACCTGGTGCTGGCGGCGCAAGTGCTTGCGCTGGAACTGCCCACGCTGGTGATCCTGAACATGGCGGACGATCTGGAAGCGCGCGGCGGCAAGGTCGATATTGGAGCGCTGTCGCGGGAACTGGGTGCGCCGGTTGTGCTTGCCAGCGCATCCCGCGGAGTGGGAATCGAGCCGGTGCGGGAGTTCCTGGCGCAGCATTCCCGTACCGCCGAGATCCCCAGGCTTCCCCCGGTGTTGCAACCCGCGCTTACCAGCGTCCCGGCCTGCCGGAAGTGGTCGGCGGAGGTGACTCAAAAGGCGGGCTACCGCTCCCCGGCGCCTCCGGAATGGAGCCGCAAGCTGGACCGCGTGTTTCTGCATCCCTGGCTGGGACCAGTGATTTTCGGCCTTGTCGTGATTCTGGTCTTCCAGTCGATTTTCACCTGGGCGCAGCCGGCAATGGACTGGATCGAGCAGGCGATTGTCGATTCCGGCGCCTGGATGGGGGCGCAGCTTCCCGAGGGATTGTTCCGCTCCCTGCTAACGGATGGCATCTGGAGCGGGGTGGGGAGCGTGGTCGTCTTCCTGCCTCAGATTCTGATGCTGTTCCTGTTTCTGGGGGTGCTGGAGGACTCCGGCTATCTGGCGCGCGCGGCGGTGATCGCGGACCGCACCATGGCGCGCGTGGGATTGCAGGGAAAGAGCTTCATCCCGCTCTTGTCCGCGTACGCCTGCGCCGTTCCGGCGATCATGGCGGCGCGCACTATTGAAAACAAAAGGGATCGCCTGGCGACGGTTCTGATCGCGCCGTTCATGACCTGCTCCGCGCGTTTGCCGGTGTATACCCTGCTGATTGCCGCGTTCATCCCCGATCGCCCGCTTCTCGGCAGCTTCCTGGGGACGCGGGCGGCGGCGATGTTAAGCCTGTACGGGGTTGGGTTCCTGGCTGCGGTGATCACGGCGAAGTTGCTGAAATCAACCGTGTTGAGGAGCGGCCCCTCCACCTTCCTGCTGGAGATGCCGCCCTACCGCTGGCCCACCGCGCGATCGCTTGCTTTCCGGCTGCTGGACCGCGCCAAAGTGTTCCTAAAGCGGGCCGGAACGGTCATCCTGGCGGTCTCGGTGCTGCTCTGGGTGCTGGCTTCGGTTCCAATGACCGGCGGCAGGCCGCCGGCGATCGCCGACAGCGTAATCGGGCAGATCGGTCACGCCATCGAACCGGTGATTCAGCCACTGGGTTTCAACTGGAAGATCGGAATCGGCCTGATCACGTCGCTGGCCGCGCGAGAAGTGATCGTGGGGACGCTGGGGACCATCTACGGCATGGAGGGAACCGCCCAGTCAGAGGGTTTGCAGAAAGCGCTGCAGCAGGACCTGTCCTTCGCCGGGGCAATGGCGCTGCTGGTTTTCTTCGCTTTCGCCATGCAGTGTATGTCCACGGTGGCCATCGTGAGGCGGGAAGCGGGAGGTTGGCGGTGGGCCGCCGCGCAGTTCGCCTACATGACCGCGTGGGCGTATGCCGGTGCGTGGATCACCTACACCGTTCTCAGCTAGAATCGCGAATGCGCGTGATAGCATCTATAGAAACAACCTGAGGTCCCCCGAAGGGCTTTTTCCCACGAAGAACATGCGCAACGTCATCATCATCGGGTCCGGCTGCGCCGGAAATACCGCGGCCGTCTATACCGCTCGAGCCAGCCTGAAGCCGCTCGTCTTCATCGGACACGAGCCGGGCGGACAGCTTTCCATCACCAGCGAAGTGGAAAATTACCCCGGATTTCCTGAAGGAATTCTGGGTCCGGACCTGGTGGAGAACATGAAGAAGCAGGCGGAGCGGTTTGGAGCCGAGTATCTACCGGGCAAGGTGGAAGAGGCCGACCTCTCCATGCGTCCGTTCCGCATCAAGGTGGACGGCGAGTGGTATGAGTCGCGGACTCTGATCGTGGCTTCCGGCGCATCGGCGCGCTGGATCGGCCTGGAGAACGAGCAAAAGCTGATCGGACACGGAGTGAGCTCCTGCGCCACTTGCGACGGGTTCTTCTATCGCGACAAGAAGATCATGGTCGTCGGCGGTGGCGACACGGCCATGGAGGAGGCGATCTTCCTGACGCGCTTCGGCTCGGAAGTCTCGCTGGTCCACCGCCGCGATTCCTTCCGCGCCTCCAGGATCATGGTGGACCGCGCCAAGCGCAATCCCAAGATCAATTTCGTGGTCAACACCGTTGTCGACGACGTATACGACGTTTCAAAAGGCTTCGTGACCGCGGTGAAGCTGCGCAACGTGCAAACCGGCGAGACCTGGGTTCGCGACGTGGATGGATTCTTCGTCGCCATCGGGCATATTCCGAATACCAAGCCGTTCGTGGGCCAGTTGGACCTGGATCCGGACGGTTACATCGTTTCACACGGCGGCGCCCGCACCAACATCGCCGGCGTATTCCACGCGGGCGACGTGCAGGATCGCGTGTACCGGCAGGCCATCACCGCCGCGGGCGCGGGATGCATGGCGGCGATTGAAGCCGAGCGCTTCCTGGAAGCCGAAGGCCACTGATCCGGCCAAAGTCCTGCGGCGCGTGCCCGGATCTGGGCATCATAGAACCAGGTGATTGATCTTTCCCAGGTTCGCAAGGAGTTCGAAGGCAAACGCCGCGTCGTTGCCCTGGACACGGTGGATCTGAGCATCGCCAAGGGCGAGATGGTCTCCATCGTCGGGGCCTCGGGCTCGGGCAAGTCCACGATGCTGAACCTGATCGGCGGCCTGGACCGGCCGAGTTCGGGCGAGATCCGCATCGAGGGGGTGGCCCTGGGCAGCCTTCCGGACGACGAACTTACCCGCCTGCGGCGTGACAAGATCGGCTTCATCTTTCAGTTCTTCAACCTGTTGCCCACGCTCACCAGTCTGGAAAACGTCTCCCTGCCGCTGCATCTTCGCGGCTGGCCGCGCAAGCAGATTGACGCGCGGGCCAGGGAACTGCTGGATCTGGTGGGCTTGTCGCACCGCCTGGAGCATCAGCCCGACGAGCTTTCGGGCGGCGAGCGGCAGCGGGTGGCGATCGCCCGCGCGCTCAGCGTCTATCCGCCCGTGCTGCTGGCCGACGAGCCGACCGGCAACCTGGACTCGAAGACCGGAGTCGAGATCCTGAATTTGATCCACGATCTGCACGGCCGCCTGGGCGCCACGGTTCTCATTGTCACGCACGATCCGAACGTCGCGGCAAGCTGCGAGCGCAACATCACCATTCGCGACGGACGCATTCAGGCCGACGTCCGCCGGGAGGCGCTTCGGCGGTGATCCTGCTGAAGCTGATTTCCTGGCAGTACGTGCGCAAGCACCTGCTGCGGACGGCGCTTACCGTGGCCGGTATCGTGATCGGCGTCGCGGTGTTCGTGGGCATGCACACCGCGAACCAGAGCGTCCTGTTCGCCTTCAACCAGACCATCAACCAGATCGCCGGCGCGACCCAGATCCAGATCACCGCGGGAGAGCCGGGATTCGACGAAGAAATTCTGGAGAAAGTGCAGGGCGTGCCCGGCGTGCGCGTCGCCGTTCCGGTGATCGAGGCCACCGCGGCAACGAACCTGCCCGGCCAGGGTAATTTGCTTGTGCTCGGCGTGGACATGACCGGCGACCGCAGCCTCCGGTCTTATGACCTGGAGGGCGCCGACGACGACGTCATCGACGATCCGCTGATCTTCCTGGCGCAACCGGACTCGCTGATCGTCACCCGGCGGTTCGCGGAAGCCAACAACCTGCGTATCAACTCCAGCATCCCCATGGACACCATGGCGGGCAGGGTGCGGTTCACGGTCCGCGGCATCATGAAGGATTCCGGCCTGGCGAGCGCCTTCGGCGGCAACCTGGCCATCATGGATATTTACGCGGCGCAGAAGATGTTCGGGCGTGGGCGCAAGTTTGACCGCGTGGATGTGGGAGTTCAGGAAGCGGAATCGGTTCCCGAAGTCCAGGCCCGCATCGAGAAAGCGCTCGGCGAGGGCTTCGCGGTGGAGCCGCCGTCTTCCCGCGGACAGCAGTTTGAAAACACCGCCCAGATCTACACGCTCGCCTCCGCGATCACCAGCCTGTTCGCCTTGTTCATCGGGATGTTCATCATTTACAACACGTTCGCCATCGCGGTGACGCAGCGCCGGGGAGAAATCGGCATTCTGCGGGCGCTTGGCGCGACGCGAGGCCAGATCCGCACGCTGTTCCTGGGCGAAAGCGCCGTGCTGGGGCTGCTCGGCTCGGCGGCGGGCGTGCTGGCCGGAATCGGGATCGCGCGGGTGATGGCGGGCTATATCGGCAATCTGCTGGGCGAAGTATACGGAATCGCGCAGCGCGCCGGGGAGTTGTCGCTGAACCCGCGCCTGCTCGGTTTCGCGATGCTGATCGGCGCGCTGACCAGCGTGGCGGCGGCGCTGCTGCCCGCGCGAACCGCCGCCGCCACCGATCCGGTGAAGGCGCTGCACAAGGGCGGCGCGGAGTTGATCACCGAACGTGAAAACCGCATGCGGCGGTTGGCCGCCTTGATTTCCATTACCGGCGCCATTCTATGCCTTTGGTTCAGCCAGCACCGGATCCTGTTCTACGCCGGTTATATGCTCGCCGTGATCGCCGCGCTGCTGATGACGCCCACGTTTTCGTTGTGGATCTCCAAGTTGTTCCGGCCGTTCCTGAAAGCCTTCCGGCCGGTGGAGGGAACGCTGGCGGCCGACTCGCTCATCCAGGCGCCGCGCCGGACCTCCGGAACGGTCGCCGCGCTGATGCTTTCCCTGGCTCTGGTCGTCTCCCTCTCGGGCCTTGCCCGCGCCAGCTACGGCTCCATCACGCAGTGGATGAACATCGCCCTGAATCCCGACCTGTTCGTTTCCACCTCGGAGTCGATCACCGCCCGCAGCTTCGTGTTTCCGGCGGAAATCGGAGACGATCTCAAGAAGCTGGACGGGATCGACGTGGTGCAGATGGTTCGCAGCGTGCGCGTTCTCGTTCCGTCGCGGAAAGGCGGAGGGAGCGTGCCCGTGATGCTGGTGGGCGCCGATATCGATCGCATCGCGGAGCGCGCGCGCCTGCCGGTGATCGCCGGGGACGCCAACACCATGTACCAGGTCGCCGGCGCGGGCAACGGCGTTGTGGTGTCTGACAACTTCGCGCTGCTGCACGGCTATCGCCTGGGCGATGGAATCGAGATTCCCAGCCCCAGCGGCGTGCTTCGCCTTCCGGTGACCGGCATCGTGATCGACTACTCCGACCAGCAGGGTTCGATTCTGATGTCGCGCCGCCTGTTCAGCGAGAAATGGAACGACAGTTCCGTCAATGTGTTCCGCATCTATCTGAAGCCCGGCGCGAGCGACACCGCCGTCCGCCAGGCCATCCTGGACCGGTTCGGAAGCGAGCGGCGGTTATTCGTGTTCACCAATCGCGAACTGCGGGACTACGTGCTGAAGCTCACCGATCAGTGGTTCGGACTGACGTATGTTCAGATCGCCGTGGCGGTTCTGGTGGCGATCCTGGGAATCGTAAACTCACTGACGGTATCCATCACCGACCGGCGCCGAGAACTGGGCGTGATCCAGGCCGTCGGCGGGTTGCGCAAGCAGATCCGCCACACCATCTGGATGGAAGCCGCGGCGATCGGGGTGCTTGGCTTGATTCTGGGGCTGGCGTTGGGCGCCGCGCAGTTGTACTACACGCTGGAAATCGCGGAGCGCGACCTCGCCGGGCTGCGTCTGAACTACGAGTATCCCGTCGGGATGGCCCTGGCGCTTCTTCCCGTTATCCTGAGCGCGGCGTTTCTGGCCGCCCTTGGCCCGGCGGAATCGGCCGTGCGCGGATCGCTTGTGGAGGCTTTGGAATATGAGTAGGATGTTCGGTTTTCTGGCGCTCGCGGCGGCTGCGCTCGCGCAGGATCCCCGCGCCATCATTCAGGAAGTGCAGAAGCGCTCGGTATCCAAGTCACAGCGCTATCAGGGCACGCTCGAAGTTTCGGACGCGCGCAAGAAAGTTGCCACCAAGCAATGGATCTTCGAGCGGCTGGGTTCTTTCGGCGAATCCAAGAGCCTGCTCCGATTCACGGAGCCGCCCGAGGTTAAGGGCATCGCGCTGCTCATCCACAATCATCCGGAACGGGCCTCGGACCAGTGGATGTGGCGTCCCGCGATCGAACGCGACCAGCGGATCGCGCTGCAGGACCGCTCCACGCGGTTCTTCGGAACCGACTTCAGCTATGAGGACCTGGAAGAGCGCGACGTGGACCAGTTCGACTACAAGCTGCTGGACCAGGACACGATCGACGGCGCGGCGGCGTGGAAGCTGGAATCCAAGCCGCGTAAGGCGTCGCAGTATACCCACTCCCACCTGTGGATCCGCAAGGACAACTACACCGTGCTGAAAGTGGAGAGCTTCAACAAGAAGGGCCTGGTGCGGCGAATCGTGTATAGCGATTATGAGAAGGTGGCGAACATCTGGACGGCGCGCAAGACGGAAGTGCACGACGTCACGCGCGACAGCCGCACCACCATGCGCGTGGACAAGCTGGAGTACAACGTCCCGCTGGGCGAAGACAACTTCACCTTGCAAGCTCTGCGCCGGAAGTCGTAGATGAGAGCAGCCGCGCTGCTGGCGATCGCCCTTGCCGCTCCGCTGGCGGGTCAGAGTTTCACCCAGCGCGGCTTCTTCGAGAGCCGCGACTATTTCTTCCCGCGAACAGGTTTCAATGACTCCGGGCAGGCCGTCGGCGAAATGCTTTTGCGTTACGAAGCCGCCTGGCAGGCCCGGCCGTGGCTTAAGTTCAACACCAGCTTCGACACCCGGATCGACACGCATCGTCAGGTGGAGCGGGCCTGGACCTTCGACTGGGATGGCCGGCAAATCCAGCGGCCGCCGTTCTCATTCCGCCGCTTCAGCGCGATTTTCAACCGTAAGGAATGGACCTTCGAGATCGGCCGCCAGTTCATCCGCTGGGGCAAGGCCGACATCCTCAACCCCACCGATCGCTTCGCGCCCCGCGACTTCCTGAATGTGTTCGACGCCGATTTTCTCGCGGTGAACGCGGCGCGGCTCACCTGGGAGCGCGGCGGAAATACGATCGACGCCATCTGGCAGCCGCGATTCACGCCTTCGCGCACACCGCTGTTGCTGCAGCGCTGGCTGGTGCTGCCGCTGGCAACGCAGGCGGTCCGCGTGCAGGACCGGGGCTCGCGTTACCCGGGAGGCTCGCAGTACGGCATCCGCTGGAACCATGTCGGACGCGGCTACGAGTTCTCGCTGTCGTATTTCGACGGCAACAACTACTACCCGTTGTTCCAGCCGTCACTCGACTTCGACTTCGGCGCGGGCCTGGACGCCATCCGCCGGGAGCGTCCGCCCCTGAATCAACTGCTGCCGGTCTTCGCCCGCGGCGCGATTACACTGGGTCTGGAGCGGACCTACCCCAAGTTGCGCCTCTATGGCGGCGATGCCGCCGTCCCGCTGAAGTGGTTCACGGTGAAGGCGGAGGCAGGCTACTACACCTCCTCCACGCCGGGGCTCGACAGCTTCCTGCTGTACGTCATCCAACTGGAGCGGACCTGGGGGGAGTGGGTGTTCGTCGGTGGCTACGCCGGCGAAGCCCTGGCCGCGCCCAATACCAATCCGCTGTCCTTCCTGCCGGACCGCGGCGTGGCGCGGTCGTTTATCGGGCGCGCCGCTTACACCATCGGCCCCACCAGCAACTTCAACGTTGACGCCGTGGTTCGAGGCGGGGGAAGCTGGATCCGATTCGAGTACTCGCGCACCTTCGGCCAGCACTGGCGGGCTACCGGCGGTTTCGCCTGGATTCGCGGCCGTCCCGGCGACTTCATCGGCCAGTATGAACGCAATTCCAACGCCAGTCTGGCGATCCGCTACAGCTTCTAAATCGCGTCACCAGCGCGTCTGCTCGCGAATCGCGCCCGCCAGGCGCTTGCTCACCACCGCTTCATAGCCGCCCGACAGAATCAGCAGCCAGCGCTTGCTCGAAAGCGGTGAAATCTTCTGAATGTGGTCGGTGTTGATGATGCGCTTGCGGTGCACGCGGCGGAACTGGCCGGGCGGGAGCTTCTGTTCCAACACCTTCAGCGGATGCTCGCACAAAAACTTCTGCTGCGCGGTGATGATGTGGACGGTCTCGCCGTCGGCTTCGAAGGCGATGATGTCGGCGGGATCCAGCAGGTACAGGTCCGCCCCGCGCCGTCCCACGATCTTGCGGACCTTCGCCTCGGCGGGCGTCAGCGGCTCCGGCCTGGGCCGCGCCGTGATCAGCTTGCGAGCCTTCTCTACCGCCTGTTCCAGCCGCTCCCGGCGCACCGGCTTGCACAGGTAGTCGATGGCGCCCACGTCGAACGCCTCCAGCGCATGCTGCTCGTAGGCGGTGACGAACACCACCACCGGCCTGGGCTCCTTCAGCGATCTCGCCAGCGCGACTCCGGTGAGTCCCGGCATTTCCTGGTCCAGGAACAGCAGGTCGGGATGCGAATCCAGCACGCGGGCCAGAGCTTCCTCGCCGCTGGCGCATTCGCCGATCACTTCCACATCTGGGATTTCGTCCAGATAATCGCGCAGAATCGCGCGCGCCACCGGCTCATCGTCCACAATCAAGGCTCTCATCTAGGTCGTCTCCGCGAGCTCCGGCACCGGCACCGCGAAGGACACCTCGGATCCCGTTTCGCTGGAGCGGATGGTAAGGCCGAACTCCGGACCATAGCACAGCTTCAATCTCTGTTCGACGTTGGATAATCCCACGCCGGACCCATGCGTTTCCGAAGCCGGGTCGAATCCGCCGCCGGTGTCCGACACCAGCACCCGCATCACGCCGCCCTCCCGCGCCACCTCCAGCCGGACCTTGCCTCCGCCAGGCTTGCGCGCCACGCCGTGTTTGATCGCGTTCTCCACCAGCGGCTGAATGGACAGCACCGGAATGGGCGTATCCAGCAGGTTGGCCGGCGCCACCATCTCGGATTCCAGGCGATCGCCCAGGCGCAGATGCTCGATGTCCAGGTACGCGCGTATGATCTTCAGTTCCTTGCCCAGCGGCAGGTAGGTTTTGTCGATGTTCAGAAAGTAACGGAAAATATCGGCGAGGTTGAGGACCGTTTCGCGCGCGCCCCTGGCCTCGCGCGGGATCACTCCGTAGAGCGTGTTCAGCGCGTTGAAGAGGAAGTGCGGGTTAATCTGGCTCTGCAGGGCCTTCAGTTCGGCCTGAGCCACCAGGCGGCGCATTTCGCTTTCGCGGAAGCGTTCCACGTGGCCCGTGATTTCCTGGGCGGCGCGGGCCAGCGCCTCTAAATCCTCGCTCAGGTACCGCCGCCCGCCGCGGCGCCGCCCCAGCAGCAAGAAACGCTGCTCGCCCGGACCCAGCCAGAGAGGGACCACCACCTGTACCCCGGCGCGCGATAACGCGTCCACGCGCCCCAGATCCGAGGCCAGAACGGGGGAGCGGAGGTCCATGGCCTGGCACTCTCCGGCCTCGGCCTGAATCCACTCCGCCTCCAGGAATTCGGCCACCAGGGCGGAGGCGCGGTCCAGATACTCTCTCTCGCCCGTGGAAGACAGCGCCAGGTCGCGCAAGGCGCTGACCCAGCGGTCGCGCTCCGGACGCCGGAAGGCGATCCGTGTCAGCAATCGCTGCGCCCGGCCTCGCACCAAGGCGTGGAGAATCAGCAGCAGCACCGAGGCGATAATCAGCAGCGCCTGTTCAAAGGGCGTGCGGTGTTCCCAGTGGATACGGCTCCAGGCCACGATGCCCAATAACAGAAAGCCCCCCGCCACCGCGACATTCGTCAGGAAGCGGAGAAAGGCGTCCAGCAGGACAAAGCGGTAATCCTGCAGCAGCACGATGAGGGCCAGCGGGATGCCCGCATGGTGAAAAAACAGCTCCCGGCTCCAGAGCTGCTCGGCGTGCTCCGCGTCGAAATGCACGAAGGATACGGCGAGCAGAAACAGCGCCATGGTGGCGATCGTGCGGCTGGCGGCGGCCCGGCGGTCGCGCTCTCCGCCCAGCAGCGCCGCGGCGGCGGCCACCGCGGAGATCGCGCCGAAACCCAGCGTGATGGAGTTCAAGCCCCAGCGGTGCAGCCCTTCGCGATTCAGGATCCACTCGCACACGTGCAGGACAATCGCCGCGGCGCTCAGCGCGTATCCCGCCGCCACCAGTTTCCGCCACCGCTCGGCGACGCTGAGGTCGAATAGCACGGCGGGCAGCAGGCTCAGGACGCTGAATCCCGTGGTGGCCAGCGCCTGGGTGCGCGGTCCGGCGGTGCTGCCTTCCGACAGCACCAGCAGGGAAACCAGGTTCCAGGCAAGCGCCAGCGCGGCCGCCAGCGCCGGCTTGCCCGCGCTGCGTTCCAGAGCGCCCGAGCGCTCCCGGAGCAGCAGAAACAGGAAGATGCCGAACACCAGGACGCCCGATGCATGTCCCAGCGTGTTGACCAGGAAAGACTCGCGCACCTAAGGTTTCATTTTACTTGTTCCCCGCCAATCTCTTGCTAACCTGGAATCGATACGGACACGTCTCAATAGTTTTGCAGGGCCGGGGGAAGAAGCCGGCCCGCCGGAGGTATTTGCTTGTTCTCTGTCCGACTCCCGGCCATCCTGTCGCTGGCTGCATTGCTGATGTTCACCGGCGACGCCGGCGCGCAGATCCCCAAGAACGCCAAGTTCCGTCACGGTGTGGACGGCCATCCGAAGAAGAAGCGCACGCCGGAGCAGCGGGTTCGCGAGGCCCTGGTGTGGAATCAGGCGAACCAGGAGCGGCTGGCCAAGAGCGGCGTCCGCTTTGCCAGGCGAACCGCCGTCACCGACACCAACGATGTCGCCATCGTGAACGGCGATGGCCGTGTCCTGGTCGGCCAGAACCTGTTCGATCTGGAAGGCCGGACCGTGACCTTTACCCCGCAAGGCGCCGGTTACGTGGTAACCGTGGCCAACGGGACCTTCGATGCGAACCTCGGCGCCGAGCTCAATATGAGCGCCGCCCCGGCGGTAAACCCGAACCCCATTGCGGATCCCGGTGACGATGGTTACTTCCCGCAGGATCTCGGCTTCACGTTTCCCTTATACGGCGCGAATTACACCACCGCGGCCATCGGCACCAACGGCAATGTGACCTTCAAGCCGCCGGGCATGAGCAATGCCATTTTCGATTCGGCGGCGTCCGAACCGGTGCAGAGCCTGAATGGCCTGATGAGCGGCCCCCCGCGCCTGGCGGCGTATTGGACCGATCTCGACGCCAGTCCGGCGGAAACCCCCGGCGACGCCGGCGTGTGGGTTCGCCGCGATGCGGATCGCGTGGTCATCACCTATAACAACATTCCGGATTTCGGCGACACCGGCATCCACCGGTTTCAGATCACCTTGTTCCGCGATGGGCGGTTCACTTATTACTATCAGCGAGTTCAATTGACCACCTCGGCGATGACGGCGGCAACGCCCGGAACCACCACGGCCACCCCGCAATTGGTCGACTTCTCGAACCCGCCCTCGGCGCCGCAAACCGTGCCCCTGGCGGAAACCTTCAGCACCGTGGCCCGCCTGGATGACGTGGCCGCCATCCGCGCCTTCTTTGACTCCGCCCCCAACCGCGACGTGTACGACTTCCTGTACCTGATCACCGATTTCGACGTAGACCTGGAGGACGCTTTCGCTTACTACGCTCCGGTACGGAATCGCATCACCGGCATCGGCCACCCCATCGGCGATTCCGATCCCGGCGGCCGCCAGTTCGGCGGCAGCCGCTTTGAAGGCTATCTCAATCTTTCCAATCTGCTCGATGGATATCCGAACTCCCCCACGTCGCGTTTTCTGGGAGCGAACAACGCGCTCTCGATCTTCGGCCAGGAGCAGGGGCATCGCTGGCTGGCGTTCATCAGCGAGCCCGGCGGAAACCGCCGCGCCATCCTGGGACGCGACGACGCACACTGGAGCTTCTTCTACAACGCGGAATCCACCCTCAGCCATCCCGCCGCGCCGCGCTCCTCCTCCATGGAGGGCAACGTCTGGCGCGACAACGGCGACGGGAGCTTCCAAAGCCTCGGGCTGATTGACGGCTTCTCCCGCCTGGACCAATACCTGATGGGCCTGCGCCCCGCCAGCGATGTCGCCGACTCCTTCGTGATCGAAGATCCGGTAACTGGATTCCCACCTCGCAGCCGGTCTACCGGTCCCACGCCCAATGTCACCGCGCGCGGCACCCGGCGCACCATTCGCACCGAGGACCTGGTGAGCGCCAACGGGATTCGCAACCCGGCGGCGGTCGACGCCCCCAAGAACTTCCGGGCCGCCTGGCTGGTGATCGTCCGCGACGGGATGCAGCCCTCCGCCGGCTTCATGGACAAAGTCGAGCGCTTCCGCCTCGCCTGGGAAAGCTACTTCGCGCAATCCACTGACTTCCTGGCCTCCCTCAACACCGGGTTGCGCGAAATGCAAACGCCGCGCGCGATCGCCGCCGTGGCCGCCAGCAATTACACGCCGGCGGTTGCTCCCAACGGCATCGCCACCATCTTCGGCCGGGGCCTTACCGCCGGCGCGACCGAGCAAACGCCCTCCGCGAACCTGCCCACCACTCTTGCTGGAACGCAGGTGCTGGTGGACGGCCTGGCCGCGGGTCTGCTGCTCGCCTCGCCCGACCAGATCAACTTCGTCATGCCCCGCGGGGTGGTCGCCAGCACCGGATCCGTACCTTCCAGCAGCTCCACCGTCGAGGTTTTTAGCAACGGGGCGAGAATCCGCGCCGCGGCCATCCAGGTAGCGCCCTCGGTCCCGTCCTTCTTTACCGTCGATCGCACCGGCGCGGGTCCCGCCGCCGCGCTGGACGCCTTCGACTTCTCCGCCGCGCCGTTCCGCGCCCGCCGCGCCAGCGGCGAACCCAACATCATCTCCGTTTATGGAACCGGATTCGGGGTCGACGCGGCCTCCGGTAACGTCGCCGACCAGGTTCGGGGGACCTTGAACGGCAACGACGTCCGGGTGGATTATGCCGGTCCAGCGCCTGGCTTCCCGGGATTGAATCAGGTCAACGTCGTTCTTCCGGCGGGAATCAACCCCGGCAACTACAATCTGGTGGTTTTCCGCAACGGCGTTCCCAGCAATACGGTGGTGCTTCAGATCCGGCAGTGAGAATTTCCGGCTTCCCGCCGCACTACTAGTCAGGTGCTGAAGCCTTGCGTGCTTGCCGCGTTCCTCCTTTGCGGCTGGGGCGCGGCAGGGCAGGAGATCGAAATCCTAACCCGGGAGCTGCCGTGGGCCATCGTGGATCGCCCGTGGACGCCGCCGCCGCTCGCGGTCCGGGTCAGCGGCCGCTGCCCGGTTGCCGCGCTCGGCTTCTCCTTGGTGGGCGGCATCCTCCCTCCGGGCGTCGTGATGTCGGCGTATGGCGAATTTTCCGGCACCCCCCGCCGCATGGGCCGGTTCCCGGTCCGGGTGCGCGTCGCCAACGGCTGCTTGTGGACCGCGCAGTTGCTCGAAATCGAGGTCACCGGGCCGCCGCTGCTGCGCGTGGAGCCCGCTCAGGTCTTCTTTCAAGCCGGGCAAGGAGAATCGCCGCCCCCGCGGACGGTGCAGGTTTCCGGTACCTGGCCTCGCCTGCCGTATGAGATCGCCAAGCCGCCGCCGTGGCTGAAGGTGGAGCCGCGGCGAGGCTATCTGCCGCCCACCGGCGCCGCTGTCAACAGCGATCTGATCACCCTGACGCCCGATACCGCCGATCTGCCGCCGGGGTCGCACCGCGCCCGCATCCGCATCTATGCCCGCGACGCCGCGAACTCGCCCCAAGTAGATGTGCTGCTGGTGATTTCCAAGTAGGCTTACTTGGGAATCGCCAAAAACGTACCCGAGAACGGGTCGCGATACGAGACTTGCAGCCCGAGTTGCGCCGCCGCTTCATCCTCGCTCCTGGCGAACACATAGAAATGGTGACCGCGAACCGGCGGCTGTTCCCGCACCACCGGCTTCATCCACGGCAGCCCCCGCTGCAGCCGGTGGTATTCGAGTGCCTGCGCGAACACCCAGTTGCCGCTCACCGAGGCCATGCCTGGCGGGCGCGCGGCTTCCATGCGCGAAACGATTTCCGAGATCGGAGCGTGTTCCGGCCAATCGATGTAGAAATGCGTCCGGAATTGCAGCGCGAAGTGAACCAGCACCAACGCCAGAGGCGCCGCCAGCCAGCGGCTGGTGCGCTCGGCCACCAGCAGCCACAGCAGCGGTATCAGAACCAGAAAGAACAACAGCGCGCGGCCCCAGGGCCAGGGTGTGCCTCGAACATAGTGCATCCCGGCGATCACCACAATCGCGCCGGCCAGACCGAACAGCACCAGGGCGAGCCGCGGATCGCGCTTGCCCCGCCGAAACAGCACAAGTCCGGACAGCAGAATGCCCCCTATCGCCGCCGCGGCTGCCAGCGGCCCGTGGGGCAGCCAGGGAATCAACGCCGGAGCGGCCTGATCCCCGGTAATCACGATTTGATACATCGATTCGAAAGACTCCCATGCCGTCGGCACTCCAAGATAAAAGTGCTCCGGCCGAACCTGCGCCGCGGGTCCGAACCAGAGGCTTAGGGAGGTGACCGCGAAGGTGAGAGAAAGCCCGATCAGTTCCCGGCAGCGGCCGGAATGAAGATCGCGCCCGGCGATCCACAACAGCATCCCCGCCAGCGGGGCCGCTACCGAGAGGTGGGACCCGAGACTCAGGCCGAAGGCGATTCCGGCTCGCCATCCGTCTCCCGGCTCCCCGCGAGAGGCAAATCGCAGTCCCCACAACAGAAATGCGAGCGCCAACCCGTAGCCGCGCGCGCAAGACAGGAAATCGAGGATGTAAGGGTTGATGGTGAGCGCGAGCAGGGCAGCCCCTCCCAGCCAGGTGCGGCCGAACCAATTCCTTGACAAAGTCAAGCATCCGGCCAGATAGAGAGCGCCACCCGCGAGGCTGGGGAGGCGCAGGGCCAGGGAAGAAAGGCCGAAAGCGCCCGTGCTCAGCTTCACGAGGATGGTGTGCAGGATGTGGTGGTTCGCGTCGTACTCGTGAAAAACGTGATACCAGGACTTGCCGGCGAACCAGAGATAAGTGGTTGCTTCGTCAATGGTAACGGACTGCGATGCCGCCCGATAGACGTTCACCGTCAGCAGGAATAGCACGAATCCGATAGAACCAAGGTCCCAAAGAAAGCGCAAGGATATGCTCCCATTGTAGGCGGTCCGGTACTATGACCGTTCAGGCGCAAAGTACCTTGGAAGCTTTATGCTCAGCCATTTATCGTAGAAGTCGGAGTATTGCTGTTTCAGCGCGAGGCGTATGGAAAGAGCGGACCTGGAGCACTGGCGATCGCGGGATGTGGGGCGGCTTCTCGCCCTGGTGGAAACGGAACGGCGTTTCTACCAGAACCTGCTCGCGCTGGTGCCGGTTGGGCTCGCGGTGGTGGGCGAGCGGGGGAGCCTGATCTCCGTCAATCGCGCCTTCCGGCGCCTCTTTCAGCTTCGCGGTGACGACATCGCGCGGACTACGATTTATCAACTCCTGCCGGGAGAGGCTTTTCTGGAATCGCTGCGGCGGGCGCTCGAAAGCGGTGAGACGCCGGCGCCCACGACTTTGGCCGGCCGGAATCTGCACGCTTCCATCTTGCCCGTTCGCAGTCTGGCGGATGGCGAGGAAGCCCAAGCCCTGGTGGTGGTGCAGGAGATCGGCCCCAGCCAACCGCCGGTACGGGAAATCGAAGTGGCGCCTGAGCCGGAGCCGGAACCCGCACCCCAACCGGAACCGGAACCTGAGCCCGAACCCGAATCACTACCTGAGCCAGAACCTCAACCTGAGCCCGAACGTCAACCGGAACCGCAAGCGGAGCCCCAACCCGAACCGCAAGCTCCCGAGGTAGTGAGCCGATCCGCGGTACCCCCTGCACTGCCGGCGGAGCAGTCCCAACTCGAGAACCGCCGCATACAAGCCGAGCGCCTGGATGCCTTGCAGCGGCTGGCCGGCAGGCTCGCGCACGACTTGAACAATCCCTTGATGCTCATCAACGGTTACGCCGAGGAGATGCATCAAAGCGCGCATCCCGAAAGCAGTCTGCGGCGCGAACTGGAGGAGATTCTCCTCGCAACCGAGCGAATCGCCCGGATCACGAATCAACTCTCCGGGTTCACGCGTTCGGCGCCCGCTGCGCCCGTGGACCTGGATGTGGCGGCGTTGCTGCATGAGCTTGCGCCCCGCATCCAGGAAGCGGCCGGCGTCCCCGTCGACCTGACGGAAGCGCCGCCGTCCGGCGTCTGGACGCGGGCGGATCGCGATCTGCTGATCGACGCGATTCTCGCGCTGGCTTCGCCGGCGCGGGAGGGCGCCGAGGGCCGCACGCAACTCCGCGTGTCGTGCTTCGCGCGTGACGTGCAGGAGCCTCCGTCCCGGCTCGGGTCGGGGCGATATGCCGCGATTCAGGTGGATGATGACGGGACGGGCGTGCCCGATTCCCGCCAGACTGCGATGTTTGAGGAGTTCCTGGCCGTGAAAGATCCGAAGCGCAGTGCCGCGCCGGGCATCGCCCGCGCTTACTTGATGGCTCGGGATGCGGGAGGCGAGGCGGTGTTTCAAAACCTGCCGGCAAAGGGATCTCGATTCCTGCTGTATCTGCCGGAGCGCCCGGCGCCGCCCATGGCCGAGACGCCGCCCGCGCGCACGGAAATCGCCGAGCCCGTGCCGGACGCGAAGCTCGAAACCGTGCTCCTGGTGGAGGACGAAGGCGGCATCCGCGCGCTGGTTCGCAAAATCCTGAGACGCCAGGGGTATGAGGTTCTGGAGGCGTCCGGCGGAGACGAAGCGATTCGCGCCGCGCTCTCCCACATCGGCCGCATCGACCTGCTGCTGACCGATGTCATGATGCCGGGGATGAACGGCAGGGAACTGGCCGACCGGTTGCGCGAAACCATGCCCCATCTGCGGGTCCTGTTCATCTCCGGTTACACCAATGAGCGCTCACTGTATTCCGCGGAGCTGCCCCAAGGGACGGAGTTCCTGCAGAAGCCGTTCACTTTAACAACGCTGCTCGAGAAAGTGCGCAAGGTTTTGCAATCTCCCGCCTGAAAAGGAAAACCGCGCGCCAGCGGATCACGCGGGTGCGCGGTTTTCTTTTCTCTAGGGCTCAGGCAGCCTTGGCGATCGGCACCCGGTCCACCTTGGCCAGGCCAAACGATTCCAGCAGCCGGATCACCGGCCACGCCAGGTCGATCTCGCCTCTCTTCAGGGCGAAACGCGCCGAGGTGGGATATTCGTGGTGGTTGTTGTGCAAACCCTCGCCCGCGGTCAGCAGCGCGACCATTTGCAGATTCGTCGCCATGTTCTCATAATTGCGGTAGCCGATCCAGTGGCACAGGCTGTTGATCATGGAGTTCAACAGGATGTAGGCGACCACATGAAAGCCCCAGGCCGCGAAACCCCATGCCCAGCCGAACATCAGCATGAACACCGCCAGGCCCCCCAGCACGCCATACGACTGCAGCTTGCCCAGCTTGTCCACCAGGTCCGGCTTGTAGTCCGGCGTGTACTTGTTGATCGTCCGCGCATCATGGGTTTCCTTGCGATACAGGAAGAAGTTGCCGAACAAAACTGTCCACAGCCCCAGCACGTGCGGGCTGTGCGGATCTCCTTCCTTGTCCGAGAAATGGTGGTGCTTGCGGTGAACCGCAACCCACTCGCGCGGGATGATCCCGGTAAACAGCAGCAGGTGGAGATGCATCAGATTGGCGATAACAGGGTGCAGTTCCAGGCCGCGATGCGTCTGGCTGCGATGAAGGTAGATAGTAGTGGCGAAAACCGACATCTGCAGAATGCAGAAAGTAATCAGGAACATCCAGAGCAGGCTCATTCACTCTCCGAAACGCCGGACATTCCGGCGCGGCTATATAAGCAATCCAGGCTGCAAACCGGCGGATCCTGCGGACCCGCTGATTCCGCAGCGACGTCTCGGCTATCGTACCAGATTGCCCAGGACCCTGGCGCGGATATTTTCCCGCCCCATAAGTGATCCGCTTTCATGAGGATGCCAGCTACAGCCCGAGGCTTACTCAGCCCATCGGCAAAAGCTTTCCACAAGTGTAGGGTTATTTCAACCAGTTCACCGTCACCGGCGCGGTGCTCTCGCAGGCAATCACGTCGGTGACGCCGCTGGCGAGCAGGCCGCAGGCATTGGAGATCGCGGTGCGCTGCGCGAACTCACGAGTGGAGCCGGAGGCCGTGCGGCACGCCTTGGCGCCCTTGAACTCGATGCAAACCTCGACGCGGTGCTGGGAAAGCGACAGGGTGGAATACAGAAGAACTCCAACCACCACCAGCAGGAACAGGATTCCAAGCAAAACGGGTTTTCTCTTCATCGCGTGACGGAGTGCGCCGCGGCGGATTCGGTGAAGAAGGCGCCCATGCGGCGAAATTTCTGATAGCGGTCCTCAATCAGTTGTTCGGGCGAAAGCACTGTCAATTCGCCGATCGCCGCGCGCAGGACACCGCGCAGGGATTCCGCGGCGGCGTCCGGATCCTGCTGCGCTCCACCTTCCGGCTCCGGAACGATGCCGTCCACCAAATTCAGCTTCAGCAGATCCTCGGCGGTCATCTTCAACGCCGCCGCCGCTTTCGGGGCATTGGCCGAGTCGCGATAGATGATCGCGGCGCAGCTCTCCGGCGAAATCACGCTGTAAACGGAATTCTCCATCATGTACACGCGGTTTCCGACGCCCAGCCCGAGCGCGCCCCCGGATCCGCCCTCTCCGATCACCACCACCACCACCGGAACGCGCAGCCGCGACATCTCGCGCAGGTTGAGCGCGATGGCTTCCGCCTGTCCCCGCTCCTCGGCGTCGACGCCTGGATAGGCCCCCGGGGTGTCGAGAAAGGTCACGATCGGGCGGCCGAACTTGGAGGCCATGCGCATTACCCGCAGCGCCTTGCGGTATCCCTCCGGCTTCGGCATTCCGTAATTGCGATAAACGCGCTGCTTGGTGTCACGGCCCTTCTGCTGTCCAATAACCATGACCGGACGATCCTCGAACCAGGCCATGCCGGCGACGATGGCCGGGTCGTCGGCGAAGGAGCGGTCGCCGTGCAACTCGGCGAAGCCGGTAAACAGGCGTTGGACGTAATCGAGCGTGTGCGGCCGCTTGGCATGACGGGCGAGCTGCACCCGCTCCCACGAGGGATTCGGGGGGGCAGGCTCCGGAACGGGTATCGCGGTCGGCGTGTCAGCCATGATCTAGGAGAATAGGATAGCGTTTTCCGCTTATTCGTCGCTCAGCCCGGTCACCGGCTTCTTGTGCTTAGGCTTGGCGCGGTCCTTGGGGGAGACAATCGGGCGCGCGGCTTTCACCGTGCCCACGCGTTCCCGCGCCAGCTTCCGGACTTCCTTCTTCTGGTCGAAACCCTTGCGCTTCGCCATGTTTTCATCTTAGCTTCCGGCGTTGGGGTTCGGAAGGCCGTGGTTGACGTTCCGGGACGCCGGTCCATACAATTGAAGTGTCTGTACTTGGAAGGAGGGCTTATGCTCCGTTCGATCGGATTGCCCGAACTGCTGATCATCCTTGCCGTCGCCGTGCTGCTGTTCGGCGGGAAGAAGATTCCCGAGGTGGCGAAGGGCCTGGGCGAAGGCATCCGGAACTTCAAGAACTCCCTGAAGGGCGACGAAGCCGCGCCTTCCAATGAGAAGAAGCAGGCCTGAGGGCCCGCCATCTCGAACCGGAAAAGCGAACCCCGCGCGGACTCCCACCCGCGCGGGGTTTTACTTTGGACCCCTGAAACTCAGACCGGCTATTTCTTCTTCGGCGGTACGATGGCGTCCTTGACGACCTTCGCCACGCGGAACTTGACGACCTTCTTGGCCGGGATCTTGATCGATTCGCCAGTGGCCGGGTTACGGCCCATGCGAGCCTTGCGCTCCTGACGAACCAGACGTCCGAGGCCCGGCAGAACCGCCACGCCATTCTTCTTCGTTTCCTTCACCGCCATCTCGGCGTAGGTGGTGACCATCTGCTTGGCCACCTTCGTGGGCACGCCGCAGGCGACCCCCAGATCCTTGATGAACTGCGACTGCGTCATCTTCGCTGCTGCCATTCGAATGCTCCTTTGTAGACTTCTCTAGACTTCCGGATCCCGGTCAAAATCGTTCTTGCCCTGGAATTCAGGGCTGAAGCCACAGGCGAAACGCCGAAACATTTCTACCCGAAATTGCTTTAGCACCTCAAATCATACGGGAGACCAGCGTCCGTGTAAAGGGGCAACTGGCGAAAACAGGCCATTTTCAGGGGTTTTCCCGCAAAGAATCGTCCCGGAGGGCCGGGAACAAGGGCTTTGGGCGGAAGTGGAGCGTCCGGGAGCCGGACGAAGGCGGGAGGTGGCGGGGAAAGGAGGCCGGTTCCATCCGGCCTCCGCGCGGGAGAAAACGACCGGGTTACTGCTTCTTCTTGCCGGCCGGCGCCTTCTTCTGGGACCCCGGCTTAACAAAATTGGTCTCGATGGTCTGTCCGAAGGATGTGATCATGGCCTTGGCGCCTTCCGCGTTGGGGCCTTCCGGCGCGAGTTCCAGGTACTTCTGGAAGGCTTCCACCGTGCCGGGCGGAGGCGTGATCTTGCCGCTCGCGTCGGTGGTCGCCTTGCCCACCAGGATGATGCCGAGCTGATAATGGGCCTCGGCGTAGTTCGGGTCGACCTCGATTGCCTTCTTGAAGGCCTCGCCGGCGGCCTCCTGCTGGCCCGTGTTCACGAGCACCGCGCCCAGGTTGTAGTAATACTTGCCGGCGCTGGCCGGATCCACCTGCGCCGCCTTGGTCAACTCCGCCTGCGCCTCCGGGATCTTCTTGGCGCGCGCCAGCATGAGGCCGAAGTTGTTGTGATAGGCCGCATCGTCGGGCTTCAACTCAACCGCTTTTTGGAAGGCTGCGATCCCTTTCTGGTACAGTTCGTCCTTCTCGGCGCCGGTCACCTTTCCCGCCTTGGCTCCGTACGCTTCGGCGAGATTTCCCCAAACCACGTGCTGCGCGGCGTCGAGCGTGCTCGCTTTGGTGAACTGTTCGATGGCCAGATCGAAGTTCTGCGCGGTCATGGCCTCCTTGCCCTGATTGAACGCGTCGTTCAGTTCCTTGTTCTTGGCCAGCGCCGCCTGGCGCTCCTTGGCCTGCTTCTCCAGATTCGCTTTCGCCTCGGCGGAGAGCTCGCGCGACTGCTCCTGCGTCAATTGCCCCGTCTCGGCGGCTTTCTGCAGCGCGGCCTGCCGCGCGGCGATCTTCTGCAGGTCGAAGTCGACTACAAAGGGGTCACCCAGGCGCGGGCGCACGCCCTCGGCGAAGTCGCGCTCCTTGCCGTCGATCTCCACGGAAACGCGGAAGATGGCCCCTGGGGGCAGACCACCGTGGAAGTAGTGGCCCTTCTTGTCCGTCTTCGTTTTGTAGCTGCCCTTCATGTCCTTTCGCTCGATCTTGACGACAGCGTCCTTGACCGGCTTTCCATCGTCGCCCTTCACGTCGCCTTCCAGGGCCGCGGTTTGCGCCAGAGCGCTGACCGCAAACAGCAGGATCAGCGGAATCACCAGTGTCAACCTACGCGGATTCAACAGCATGGGCTTTGCCCCCTCCCAAATTCGACCGGATTTTCTCGAAAAGCTTATCATACTACGACGACTACACGGACGTGCGCCGGAGGGTCACCGTTACCCGTCCGCTTCCCGGCGGCAAACCGGCGTTCTAAGGTCCTAGATTAGACCACCTGACCTTTCCCCTAGCGGAACTCAGTGTAACGCTCGATGGGTCCGTTCCGAGGAATCCGTTACGCTAGTCCAGGTGGGAGTATCCCTTCCGGGTTATGCTCCGCCAAGTCGAACCGTAAATGATTCGATCCAAAGCATTTCCGGGGTTTTTCGCAGGCTCGGTTCTGGCGTTAGCCGGAATCACGAACTGCCCGACCGGCGCTCCGTCCACGTCGTTGCCCACCGGAAGCTTGCAAGGTATCAACGCCAACACTCCAACGGGCTGCCAGGCGATCGATCTGCAGTTCTCCGGGTTTAGCACCGTGGGAAGCATCAATGGCGGCGGGGGCACGGCCAACGCGTTCCCAGGGGTGAGCGACATCACCATGGGAATCACCGGCGGCGCGGTCAGCGGCAACACGATCACCCCGATCCGGGCCACCTTTTACGACCCACATAACTCGAGGAATTGGTACGTCACGCAAAACGTGGGCGGACAGCCGCTGGTTAGCGTTCTAAGCTACATTGTCCGGGTGGACAACAGCCGCGCCGCTCCCGCGACCCCTCCCGCATCGCCGGGGATGCAGTGGTCCCTGAACTCTGTCACCCTGGGTTACCAGGGCATACAAGGCATCGACGGCGCGGGTGACTCGGTGACAGCGCGGACGGAGTTCTGCCTCGGCGCGGTCAGCGTTATCGGTTGTGCCACGGCGAATTACGGCTACGTCGAGGCGGCGCAGACGGTGTCGGGAACGGTGATCACGGCGTTCTTCGCGGGCGCCATGCTGCCGCCGTCTCTCACCATCAATTTCTCGGGAAACTACGACCTGATCGCCATCCGCAACACCTTCACGCTCGCCCGGAACAACGGGGGGCTGGTGGAATTCCTTCGTCCTTTCAACGAGTTCGGACAGGGTCCGGTAGTTCCGGAGCCGGCCACTTTCGGCCTGATGGCGGCGGGGTTGGTGGCAGTCCTCGGCGCCGCGCGACGGCGGAAGTTCTAAGTTCCTGCAACCGCGATAGATCCCCGGAACATCCAAATAGTAGGTTTGCCGTATACTATCAGAAGGGATTTCTCGCGTAATACTACATGAGACGAGTGAGAGCCGCCGTGATGCTGCTCGGGCTGGCGGGGGGGTTGTCCGCGGCCGATCTGAGCACGGCGCAAAACCATTTCAATCGAACGGATTACCGTGCAGCGCTGCGCGAACTCGCGGCTGTGGAGCCGAAGGACGCGGCCGTCTATGCCTGGATCGGGCAGTCTCAGTATCAACTGGGGGAGTATAAGAAGGCGACCGAGGCGCTGGAAAAGGCGACGCAACTGGAGCCGTCCAATTCCCGGTATCACCACTGGCTGGGCCGCGCCTGGGGCCGCCGGGCGGAGACTTCCAGTCCGCTGACCGCCCCCGGCTACGCCAACAAAACGCGCCAGTATTTCGAGCGCGCGGTGGCGCTGGACAGCGGCAACCGCGAGGCCTTGACGGATCTGTTCGACTACTATCTGCAAGCCCCCGGATTTTTGGGCGGCGGGCTGGACAAGGCCGCGCTGGCGGCCGAGCGGCTGGTGAGGATCGACGCCGCCACCGGGAACTGGGCGAAGGCGCAGATCTACGACCGCCGCAAGGAGTTTGCGCAGGCGGAAGAGCATCTACGCCGAGCGGTGCAGCTCGCCCCGCAGCAGGTGAGCCGGATTGTCGACCTGGCGAAGTATCTGTCGAAGCAGGGCCGGTCTAAGGAAAGCGACGCGGTGCTGGCGCAGGCGTTGAAAATGGCGCCCAATCATCCGCAGGTGGTGTTCGCGCGGGCGGAGCAACTGGTGCGGGAGAAGCGCAACCCCTCTGAAGCGAAGGCCTTGCTGGAGCTCTACTTGAAATCCACGCTGACGCCGGACGATCCACCGCGTGAGCTTGCGCAGCAGCTCTTGCGCCAGGTCGGCAGCTAAACCATGGCTGGGGGGCGGGGCTCCAGCAGCCTGCTCGCGTCCGCCGGCGAAGTAATCCGGTTCAGTTTTCAGGCCCTCTCCGCGAACCGCCTGCGCACCTTCCTGACCGCGTTGGGGCTGGTGATCGGCAACGCGGCGGTAATTCTTGTGGTGACGATTTCGCTGACCGGGCGCGACTACATCCTGGAGCAGATCCAGCGGATCGGCTCCAATCTCATCTATGCGAGCTACGAAGCGGGAAACAACCCCAACGCAGGGGATGTTGTCGCCGACTACGTGAAGATCGCGGACATGGACGCGGTACGGCAGATTCTGGGGGCGCGGGTGGCGGCAGTCACCGGGGTGATGACGGCGCAGGACCGGATGCGGGTGAACGGCCGCGAGCAGGACGTCCAGATCCTGGGCTCGGACGAGAATTACGCCGTGGTGCGCAATCTGCAGTTGCTGAGCGGGCGCTTCCTGGATCCCAGCGATACGCAACTGCGGCAGAGGGTCGCGCTGCTGACGGACAAACTGGCGCGGCGGCTGTACGGGTCGCAGAGCCTGGCTGTCGGCCAGACGATGAAGATTTTCGGGCTGCAGTTCACGGTGGTGGGCACGTTCAAGGAGCGTACGGAAACCTACGGGCTCAGCGAAATTCGCGGTGACATGGTGCTGATCCCCATCACCGTGCTGAAGAACTTCGTGCCGGTGGAACGGATCGATCCGATGTACGTGAAAGCGCATTCGGCGGCCGAAGTGCCCGAGGTGACGCACATGCTGCGGACGATCATCGAGAGCCGCCACCGGCCAGGCGCGAAGTACAACGTGCAGAACCTGGCGGCGATCGTGGAAGCCGCCGAGAACGTTTCGGTGATTCTCACCGTGGTGCTGATGCTGGTGAGCTCCATCGCGCTGCTGATCTCCGGCATCGGCATCATGAACATCATGCTGGTGACCGTGACGGAACGCACGCGCGAGATCGGGGTGCGCATGGCGGTGGGCGCGTCCCGCCGGGCGGTGCTGGCGCAGTTCCTGTCGGAGGCGGTGCTGATCAGCGTGCTGGGCGGGATGCTGGGGATCGGCCTGGGACTGGCGGTGCCGCTCGGCGTCCGGTACTTCGTGCCGGAGGCGCGCATTCCGGTATCGGCGTTGTCGGCGTTGATCGCGTTTCTCGTTTCGGTGATCGTGGGGCTGGTGTTCGGAATCCTGCCGGCGAACCGGGCGGCGCGCTTGAGTCCCACGGAAGCGTTACGCTACGAGTGATGAACCGCGCGTGGTGCCTTGTTTTCCTTTCCGCCGCAGCAGGGCTGGCGGAGATCCGGACGATGACGCTGAAGCAGGTGGTGGAGGCGGCCAGCCGGCAAAACCCCGACATGGTTCTGGCGCGGCTGGACCGGCAGAAGGCGACCGAGGGCGTGAAGATCGCCCGCGATCCGTTCCAGCCCAAGGTATTCGGCGGCTCGGGCGCCGCTTATGTGAGCGGCTTCCCGATGAGCATTGAAGGCGCGGCGCCGGCGATCTGGCAGATGCGGACGCAGATGGCCCTGTTCAACCGGCCCCTCAGCTACGATCTGGCGAAAGCCAACGAGGAGGTTCGCGGCGCGGACCTCAGCGTGATGATGAAGCAGGAAGAGGTTGTGTACCGGGTGGCGACGCTGTTTCTGGCCTCGGAGCAGGCGCAGCGGGGCGCGAAGATGGCGGAGCAGCAGATCGCCAGCCAGAATCGCGTGCTGGAAGTGGTGCGGCAGCGGGTGGCGGAGGGCCGCGAACTGGGGATCGAGCAACGCCGCGCGGCGCTGGACGTGAAACGCGCGGAGCAGCGCGCCGCCAATCTCCGCGCCGAGCAGATCGCCGCGGAATCCGATCTTTCGGTGGCGCTCGGTTACGAACCGGGCGACCGGGTGCGCGCCGCCGAGGAGGATCGCGCGCCGCTGGCGGCTCCCGAAAGCGAGGAAGAAGCGATCGCCGCGGCGCTGCGGTCCAGCCGCGAGCTGCAGCGGCTGGAATCGAGCATCCAGGCGCAGCAACTGGAGCTCAAGAGCTATAAGTCGCGCTGGCTTCCCTCAGTGAACCTGGTGGCGCAATACGCGGTGCTGGCGGAGCGCGCGTACAAGGATTTCTTCGGACGATTCCAGCGGAACAACTGGCAACTGGGCGGCGCGGTAACGGTGCCGTTAATCGTCGGCAAGGCGGCGTCGGCTTACGCGGCGCAATCCGAGATCGAGATTCTGAAGCTGCGCACGCAGTTGCTGCAAGCACGGTCGCGGATCGCGGCCGAGACCCGGAAGAGCCTGCTGGAGGTGGACAAGGCCGCCACCGCGCGCGACCTGGCTCGCGCGGATCTGGACCTGACCCGGGAGCAGCTTGGCGTCTATCTGGCGCAACTGGAGGAAGGCCGCATTCCGCTGGTAAAGGTTGAGGAAGCGCGGGTGATGGAGAACCAGAAATGGATCGCCTACTACGATGCGCTGCGGGCGTTTGAGCAGGCGAAGTTGCTGGCCGCGCGTCACGCCGGCACGCTGATGGCGATGTTCAAGTAGCATCCGCGACGCCGGCTTCGGCGAAGGTCGCCATTTCGCGGTACAGACGAAGGCTTGCCTCGATCATGGTCATGGCAATGGCCGCGGCGCTTCCCTCGCCCAGCCGCATTCCAAGATCGAGGAGCGGGTCGGCTTGCAGGAACCGCAGCATCGCCGCGTGACCGCGTTCGGCGGACCGGTGCGCGTAGAAGACGAAGTCACCGGCGGCAGGCGCGATGGCGCGCGCGATCATCGCGCCCGCCCCGGAGATGAACCCGTCCACCACGATCGCGGAGCGCGCCGCCGCGGCGCCGAGAATCAGGCCGGCAATGGCTCCGATTTCGAACCCGCCGACGGCCGCGAGAGCGCCGAGGGGATCGGAGGGGCCGGGCCGGCGCAGGGCGATCGCCCGGCGGATCACGGCGACTTTCCGTTCCAGGATCGCGGGAGTCGCGCCCGCGCCGAGGCCGGCGCTGGCTTGGGGATCGAGATCCGCGAGAACGCTCAGCAGCGCGGCCGCCGCGGTGGTGTTTCCGATGCCCATCTCGCCCGCCCCCAACATGACCCCCGGGTGTTCCCGTGCGATTCGGATTCCCAGGGCAATGGACTGCGCCGCCTGATCTCGTGTCATTGCCGGACCATCGACGAAGTTGGCCGTGCCCGGCGCAATCTTCGCCTCCCGGACGCCGGCGGGGGTAGGACCGTTGATTCCGGCGTCCACGATCAGAGGTTCAATTCCGAACTGGCGGCACAGCACGGAGATCGCCGCCCCGCCGGCCACGAAGTTCGCCGCCATTTGCGCGGTGACCGCCTGCGGATAGGCGCTGACGCCCTCGGCCGCCACGCCGTGATCGGCGCAGAAGATCACCATGAGCTTGCGGGGAACCGGCGGCAGCTCCTCGCCCCGGATCAGGGCATAGCGAAGCGCGATGGACTCCAGTCTGCCCAGGCTCCCCGGCGGCTTGGTAAGGCGATGGAGACGCGAGCGAACGCGCGCTTCCAGGTCCGGATCATCCACCGGACGAATCGCGGCCATGCAATCTTCCATCTGCTTAAAGCTCATACTCCAGCACCTCGCAGTAGCGTTGCCGGAAACCGAGCGCATCCATGCCGGTCAAGGCAGCGTGGATCACGCTGTTGACGCCCAGGTGCGCCACGACGGTGCATTCCGCGCCCGAGCCACGGATGGCGAGCAACGCGCGCCGGACCCGCTTTTCGAATTCCTGCCAGGGTTCTCCGCCCGGGGGTGTGACGCCGCGCCAGTCGGCCGCCTTCCGGCGCGCGAGCTCAGGATGGCTTCGTTCGATGTCGGCCCAGGCGCGGCCGTCCCAATCGCCGTAGGAGATCTCGCGGAGTTCCTCGACGATCACGGGCGCGGGGGTCAAGCACGTTGCCGTTTGGCGGGCGCGCAGCAGCGGGCTGCAGAAGACAAGGGCCGCGGGGACGCGGATGGCGTTCGCGCACATTCGTCCGGCATCGCTGAGGGGCGTGTCGGTGTGCCCCAGGACCACGCCGCGGAGTTCGGGCTCGGCATGCCTTACCAGGTACAGTTTCGGCATGTGAACATTCCCAGGATGAAGATCTCGACCGCGTATCCGGTTGCGCCCAGGCAGTCTCCGGTCACGCCGCGGATGCGGCGCATGAAGTAGCCGCGGGCGGCGAGCGTGATCAGCGCCGCGGCGGACAACATCACCAGCGCCGGCCTCCAGCCGCAGGCCAGAGCGAGCGCGACGGTCTGGGCGGCCGCCGCCAGCGCGCCACGCCACGAGAGCGATGCCTGGAACGCGGCGCCCAAGCCCTGCCCCGCCGGAGGGGCGATCCACGCGAGCATCACCATCGCGCCGCGACCGGCGCCATGCGCGGCGGCGAGCGCCAGCAGAAACCGGCCGGGCTCGCCGCCGATGGCCGGCAGCGAACTCCACCGCAGCAGCATCGCCAGCAGCAGCGCCACCGCGCCGAACACGCCGATGCGGCTGTCCTTCATGATCTCGAGAATGCGTTCCGGCTCGCGGCCGGCGCGGAACGCGTCCGCGACATCGGCCAGTGCGTCTTCATGCAGAGCACCCGTCAACAGCGCCCAGCACACCAGCGCAAGCGCGGAAGCGACGGGCGGCGGAGCCAGCGCCGCGGCAGCCAGATAAACCAAGCCTCCGGCAACGCCGATCAGCGCTCCCACGGCGGGCAGCCACGCCGCCGCGCTCCCAGGCGGAGCTCCCGCGCGGACCGGAATCACGGTGAGAAGCTGCACCGCGCTCCGCAAGCCGCGCATCACTTCACCCGCATTGGATGTCCGAACACCATCCAATGGATCCGGGTCGCGATGCCCGCGATCATCTGGTTCAACCGGCCGGCTTCATCGCGGAAACGGCGGGCGAGCGCGTTGTCGGGCACCACCCCGCAGCCCACCTCGTTGGTCACAAAGACAAGCTCCGCGGTGGATCGCGCGGCGGCTTCGCGCAACCCCGCGAATTCGCGGCTCAGGTCCGCTTCCGCCAGCAGACGATTGCTGACCCACAGGGTCAGGCAGTCCACCACGGCGACGCCTTGGACATCGCGCACCACCGCGGCAAGTGCATGAGGCTCCTCGATCAGCCGGAATGCCGGATCGCGGCCGGCTTGGTGCCTGGCGATGCGATCCCGCATTTCCAGGTCGAGAGCCTCGGCGGTGGCCACGAACGTCCACGGACCCGGCAGGCCGCGCGCGAGTTCCAGCGCGAAGCGGCTCTTGCCGCTGCGGGAGCCTCCGCCGATCAGCGTCACACCCACAGGCTTCGCCTCCGCGACCTCAGGATCGCGATGAAAACGGGCCCTCCGATCAAAGCAGTCACCACGCCCACCGGGATCTCGGTGGGCGCGAGAACCGTTCGGGCCAGCGTGTCGCAGAATGCCAGGAACGCTCCGCCGGTCAGGAAGGAGCAGGGCGCCAGGATGCGGTGGTCCGCTCCGAATCGTAAACGCAAGGCGTGCGGAATGATCAGGCCGACGAACCCGATGGGTCCGGTGAGGGCGGTGATCGCACCGGTGAGCAGGGAGCCGGCGACGTATCCGATGACCGCGGTGCGCGATGCCGCGACGCCGCGGGCGCTGGCCCAATCCTCGCCGATGGCGATCAGATTCCACTGCCGCGCATAGCGGAACAGGATCGCGGAGAGGGCGAGGACCAGCGCGGCGGCCGCCGCGAGAACCGGATAGGCGACAGGATCGATGCCGCCCATCAGCCAGCGGGTGATCGCGAAGGACTGCGAGAACGTCGCCACGTTGTGCAGGAACAGGATCATCGCCAGGCACATGCTGTTCACGGTGACGCCGGCCAGAAGCAGCGTAAAGGACGAAAGCCGGCGGCCTTCCAGCCCCAGCGCGAGCACCAGGGAAAGCGCGGCGAGCGCGCCCACCGTAGCCGCGATCCAGATTCCCGAAATTCCTCCCACTCCCCGCCAGCCAAGGCAGATGGCGAGCACCGCGCCTACCGCGGCGCCACTGGAAACGCCGAGCGTGTACGGCTCAGCCAGGGGATCGCGCAGCACGGCCTGAAAGACGAGCCCGGTCAAGGCGAGCGCTCCACCCGCGATCAGCGACAGCAAAACGCGCGGCAGGCGGGCGTGGAAGAAGATCTCGGTGTCGGGCGAAAGACCTTCGAATGCCCGGCGGAAGCTGATCTCCGCCGTGCCGAACAAGGGGGTGATGGCGGCGGCGGCCAGGAACAAGGCCAGTGAGAGCATAACGGCGATCCAGAACCGGCTACGGCGCATAGGTGATCCAGGGCCGGCCGCTCGGGCCGTGCAGCATCTCCACCGTCATGCCGAAGACTTCCTGAATGCGCTCGCGGTTCAGGACTCCGGGGGCGGGCCCATCGCCCGCGACACGCCCGTCTTTCAGCGCCATCACGCGATCCGCGTAGGTGAGCGCGAGGTTCAGGTCATGGGTCGCGGCGATCGCCAGCAACTTGGACCGGGTGAGGCTTTGCAGCAGCGAATAGATCGCCACCTGATGCCGCAGGTCCAGAAACGTGGTGGGCTCGTCCAGCAGCAGGACGCGAGGCTCCTGCGCCAGCGCCGCCGCCAGGATCACACGCTGCCGCTCGCCTCCGCTCAGCGATCGGAAATCGCGCGCGGCGAAGGTTTCCGCGTCGGTGATGCGCAAGGCGCGCCGGACGGCCTCGGCGTCGTGCGGCGATTCGAACAAGCCGGCGGCGTAGGGCGTGCGGCCCATCATCACCACCTCGGCCGCGGTGAACGGGAAATCCAGGTGCAGGCTCTGCGGCACCCAGGAAACCCGGCTCGCCAGTTCGCGGCGGCTCCAGGCGCGAACCTGCTTCCCGTCGAACAGGCACTCCCCGCCGTAGTCCCGAAGGCCGGCCATTGCGCCGAGAAGGGTCGACTTGCCCGCGCCGTTGGGACCCACCAGCGCCACCAGGCCGGAATCGCCGAAGTCCGCGTTGATGCCGCGGATTACCTCCGCGGAACCGTAGGCGACACGCAAGGCGCGGAGTGTGAAGCTCACAATCCCGCCTCCGGATGCAACATGCGGGCGAACTCCCGCGCCGCTTGCGCGATGCGGGGTCCAGGGACGACGTACACGTCGGACGCGATGGCGAACACCCGGGCTTTCAGCACCGGGTGCCGTTTCCAAAGCGCCACGGCGCGGCGTTTGTGATCCTCGGTGACGGTCGCGGTCTGCGCCATGTCCCCCATGTCCAGAATGACGTCGGGAGCGGCGCCGATCACCTGTTCCAGGGAGATCCGAGGATAGGCGGCGACGGCTTGTTCGAAAATGTTGACGCCGCCCGCCACCGCGATCAGGTCGTTCAGGTATGACGATCCCCCCACCGCCATCATGCCCTCGAGCGAATTCGCCGACCGGCCCACGATAAAGAGTACGCGGCGCCGGGGGGCGGATCCGGTCTTGCGGCGGATCTCGTCCAGCTCGCCGTTGATGTTCCGGGCCAGCTTCGCGCCCGCCGCCGCCGCTCCCGTTTCCGCGGCGATGGCGGTGATCATACGCGGGATGTCGGCGATGGTCTGGGCTGGGATTTCGAGAACCTTGAGCTTCATCGCCTGCAGCTTGGGCCCGAGCTGGATCGGATTGCGTTCGATGATCACCAGGTCCGGGCGCAGCGCCGCGATGGCTTCGATGTTCGGTTGCGTGTATCCGCCGATCTTCGGCTTGCGGATTGCTTCCGCGGGATAGCGGCAGTAGTCGGTTACCGCCACCACGCGATCACCGAGGCCGAGCGCGAACAGCGTCTCCGTAATGGCGGGGGCGGCGGACACGATGCGGCGCGGCTGCGCGTGCAGCATCGCCGAAAGCACGGCAGCGGCGGCAAGCAGACGGGCGGCCATGCGTCAGCGCACGGCGCGGGAGGACAGGCAATTCACAGGCATCCGCGACGTTCCCCTTCGAAACGTACTCCGGCGTATGAATCGCGAAACCGGTCTCCTGACTTGCGGCCACGGCTCGATTCTGGGTCCGCCTTCCCGCCGTTTCCAGCAGTGGCATTCCCGGCCGGATTGCTTCATGCCGCTCACAGTTGCGGGGCAGTGGCGGAATTGCACCGCCTTCCCGAACATTCCGCGAGGCTCAACGAAGTATCACCGTTACTGTAGAACCCTGCCGGTGCGATTTGCAACTTTCAGGGGCGGCCGGCCAGGACCTGGCGGAGGGCGCGGACTTCGGAGAGCACGCGAGCGGCGGCCGCCTCCGGGCTCGACTCGGGGGTGGGTCTCTCCCGCGAATCCGGGTCGCCGAGCCCGGCGTCGCGGTAGCGCCGCAGCCGCTCGATGATCAGGTCGCGGATGGATTCGGCGTTCTCCACGCCGTGGAAATAAGCCGCGTGCGGATCGACGCCCATTTCGTTCTTGCCGCCTCCGCCGGCGCTGCGAACCTGCAGGTCCGCGATCCCCAGCCAGCCCTGCACCGGACCGGCGGTCACCCGCAGGTCCTGGATGTTGGCGAAGGTCATGGTGATCTCCTCCACGCTCCAGATGCCGCTGCGGATGCGCAGGCTGCGATCGGTGACGATGTACCAGCGGAGCTCATAGTTCAACCGTTGCACGAGATATGTAAACAGGAGGCCGGCGGCGAAGGAAAGGATCGCCAGCACTTCGAGGGACGCCCACAGCGCCGCGACCCAAGCCGGAAGCTTGCGCAGAATCGCCGCCGAAAACAGCAATCCCACCAAAAGCGCCGCCGCCAGCCCGAGCTGCGAAACCGCCCACACCAGCAAGCGGTAGCGATAGTAGTTTCGTCCGGCGCGGAAGACGCGGATCGACTCGGGTGAGCCCTCCGGGGGCGACGGCTGGGGCGGGACTCGCAGCCAGCGCAGAATGTTGCCGGTGATCGCTTCAGCCACGGCGGGCGTCCTGCAGGGCGATGCGGATCTCGCGCAGCTCCGTGGCGATCTGCTCGAGAATCGCCGCCAGCGGCGTGACCTCGACTCTGGCCGGGTGATGCACGCCGCGCATCCGCGAGTACAGGAAGTCGCGCATTCCCTCGGAATCGGTGATGCCTTCCAGGGTCATTTCCGCGTTGCTGGATCCCGCGGCGGTCTGGATCTCGATCCGCGCCAGCCCCAGAATCCGCTCGATCGCGTTGGAGCGCAGGTGGATGTCCTGGATGCGCGCGTAGTTCAGCACCACCTCGTTGCGGAACAGGATGCCCCAGCTCATGCGGATGCCTTCCTCCGTGAACTGGTAACGCATGGTGTGATAGCGGAAATACAGCAGGGGCATCAGCACCGGGAAGGCGACCGTGCCCGCCAGCGCGCGCAGCACGTAGTAGGTGAACAGCCGCTCTACCGGCCGTTCGATGGCCGCGATGTCCGCTGGGATTCTGTCCATCGCCGAAGTAAGGCTCATTATGCCTTACGCGGCGAGCCTAGGTGCGCGTTCGCTGAAAGACGAACCGCTCTTCGACGACGTCGCCGGAAGGTTTGCGGATGCGGACGAAGCATTCCAGCTTATCGCCGTTCAGGCGATACGTGATGCCGTCGAAGTACAGCTCGTTCGCGGTCGCCTTCACCAGCGGGAAGCGGAGCACCCGGTCCTTTTCCTCCCACCCCTTCAGGTCGGAATGAAAATGCTTGATGTTCAACGCCAGCGATCCGCCGTCCTCGGCGATGGTCAGCAGTTCATAGAAGATCAGCTTGCCGTCTTTCACCAGGCGGAAGGTGCACAGCATCGCGCCCGCTTTCGGCGCCAGCCAGACCTCCTCCGCGTCGGCGTTCATGCCGTTTCCAGTCCAGTGCCCTGTGAGGAACGCGGCCTGGGCGAGCGTCGCCTGGGGCGGCGGATCCGCGGGATTGCGGCTGAGGGTGTTCGATTCCGCGGCGGCGGCCACGGCAAGGATCAGGGAAAGGGCGAGTTTCGGCATGGGGTGTGTCCTTTGTTGTTTCTAACGAAGGACACACCGCCGTTTCGACACCTTACGATTTCTGGAAGTACGGGATGCCGTTGCGGTCTTCCAGGAAAGCCACGGGATCTCCGACGGCAACCCGGTCGCCGGCGATGCGCCCGGTGAGGCGTCCGCCCTGGTCGAGAGTGACGATCACCAGTTGGTAGGGCACGTCATTGACGAACTGCTCGGGCGGCGAATGAACGATGGTTTCCGTGTAAACGATTCCATTTCCAGGGTTTCGCATCAGTTCCTCCCGAGGATGGTAACCACCGCCGTGGCCCCGGAGCCACCCAGATTCTGGGCCAGCCCGATGTCCGCTTTCTTCACCTGCCGCTCGCCGGCCTGCCCGCGCAACTGGATCACGAGGTCACAGATCTGGCCCACGCCGGTGGCGCCCACCGGATGCCCCTTGGCCTTCAAGCCCCCCGAGGTGTTGATCGGTTTTTCGCCGTTGATGCAGGTGGCGCCGGAGAGCGCGTACGGGCCGCCTTCGCCCTTCTTGGTGAAGCCCAGGTCTTCGCTGGCGACGATTTCGGCGATGGTGAAGCAGTCGTGGAGTTCCGCGAGGTCGATGTCCTTGGGTCCTACGCCGGCCATCCGGTAGGCCTTCTCCGCGGCGGCCTTCACGGCGCGGAACTCGGTGATGTCGTCCTTCTGGTCCAGCGCGACTTGATCAGAGGTTTGCGCGATGCCCAGAACACGGCAACCCTGGCTGGTGAACTCATGCGCGCGGTCGAGCGGGGCAAGAATCACCGCGGCGGCGCCGTCCGACACCAGCGAGCAGTCAAACACGGTCAGCGGCTCGGCGATCGGCTTGCCGTTCAGCGCCTGCTCCATCGTGATGACTTTCTTCATGTGCGCCTGCGGGTTCTTCGCCCCGTTGCCGTGATTCTTGACGGCTACCGCGGCGAGCATCTCCCGAGTGGTGCCGTATTGGTGCATGTGGCGGCGCGCGATCATCGCGAAGAGCGCGGGAAAGGTCGCCCCGGCCTTTACTTCGCCGCAAAGGTCGCCCGCACCGGCTAGGATTTCGGTCACCTTGGGGGTGGTCTGTGAGGTCATTTTCTCCACGCCGCCGACCATCACCAGGTCGTACATGCCCGCGCCTACTGCGCTGACTGCATGGAAGAACGCCGACCCCGAGGACGCACAGGCGGCCTCGAACCGGGTGGCCGGCACGCCCGCCATGCCCAACGCGCCCGCGATGTAGGGGGCAAGGTGATTCTGGCCCACAAACGAGGGTCCGGCGAAATTGCCCAGGTAGAACGCTTCGATCTGCTTCGGCTCAAGTTTGGCATCGGCCAGGGCTTTCTGCCCGGCCTCGACGGCCATGGAGCGGATGTCCTGATCGGCCAGGGCCCCAAAGTTGGTTTTGCCGATACCAATAACGGCAACAGGTCTCATAACTTCAGGATAGCGAAAGGCGGAGTGACATCGACGCGTGAGCGCACGGGCGTCTCCACCCTGGTTGATCCGTTCCGCGGCTCGTCAAACGGGAGCTTTTCGGGCAGCACGCGCACCTGCGTGGTGAAGCGGAGCGGATAGCGGCCGGTCTTGGGGAACTCGAGTTCGGCGAAGAATGCGGTCCAGCCGGCGGGCGGGACGCTGATGCGCGCCTCGTACTCGCCGGGACGCACCGGCTTCAGTTCGCGCGGTTTGTACGCCTTGCCGATGCTCTGTAGCCGGAAATCGCGATCCCGCGGGTTCACCGCCTGCCACAACTTCACCTTCACCGGCGAACCCTGCCTCATCCGCACCATCAGAGTGCCATCGCGAAACTCTTCTTCAAACTCGGGGCGGGGAGCGCCGTTGAGAATCGATTGATAGAAGGCAACCACGCTGCGCAGCGCATCGAAGGTCTTGCCGCTCAGGCCGTGGTCCGCGTTTGGGATGTAGCGGAGGTGTTTCTCGCCGGGCAGGTCCCCGAAGTAGAACCGGGTCGAATCGGGGAGGAAGAACTGATCTCCGGCGGCATTGATGAGGAACTTCGGCATCCGGTAGCGGGCGCGATACGAATACGGCTCCTCGATCTTCATCAGCTCAAAATAGGCGGGTGTGCCGAGTTGATCGAGAAAGCCGGTCTCATGATAGTCGCGGATGGCGGCGGACCACGCCCCGTAAGCCTGGTAATGCTCCTTCAACGTCGGCAGCAGATTCAGCCCGTCGATCACGATGGGAATGATTGCCGCCACTCGCGGGTCCACCGCGGCGGCGAGCCATGTGGTCCAGCCTCGCTTCGACACGCCGGCGACGACGAAATTGTCGATCTCCAGCCGCGGCTTCATGACGGCGGACACCGTGTCCATCGCCCGGACGGCGGCTTTGGTCATCGGCAGGCGGATGGGCCAGGTTTCGTCGCCGGTCTTCAGGAACTGCGTCCAGGTATAGGCGACAATCTCGTCTTCGGTCCGGCGGCGGCCGTTCTCGCCGGCGAATTGCAGGGGTTGATTGGGAACCATGCGCAGCTCGGCGACGACGGTGCCGGTCCACTTGGCCAGGTACGGCAGCACGACGTTGGCCTTCTTCGGGTCCGGCTCGCCGTTCGACCCTTCAGCGATGTAGAGGAAAGCGGTACGGTGTTTCCATTGGGGCGGGCTCGCGATGGTCAGGCGGTGTTTCCACTCGGCGGGGGTCACTTCGCCCGCTCGCCAGCGCTGCGAGGTGAGATCGATGACGGTGATGTCGACGCCCTTCTGCCGGAAGGTACGAGCCACTTTCCACTGATAGGCGGGATCGGGCGCGGCGACATAACGGTCGAGCGCGGTCTGCTGCGCGGCTAGGAGAAAGGGAAGGAAAAGGAACTGGAATCGTGCGAGGCTCATGCGCGAGTTCTTCGAGAATGCCACAATACGCGGGTGCCGGGCGGCGAAGCGGCGTTCTTCGGCGAATATCGCGAGATTGACCCGCGCGCGCTGGGTGTTCACGGAGATCTTCGAGCAGTTCCCCGACAGCGTCTGGGTGGTGACAGCGGAGTTCGCCCGGGGGGTGGAACCCCCACCCCCCAAACAAATTTAGTTGTACCCCAGCAGCTTCAGAGTAGCTATCCCGTGGTTGAAGAAGCTGACGTCGACGTTGCCGCCGGCGGTGAGAGGTGCTGTAAACACGCCCTGGCCGCGCGAATAATCGGGCCCCGTACCGACCAGGAGCGCACCGATCGTGCGGCTGGCAGCGGTCCCGGCTACTTGCGGAAGCTGCCGGAGGACGGCCGACGGTATGGTCAGGCTACCCGCGGAGGCTTGCGCGACGCAGGCGAACGCGGAAGCATTGTAGTTACCCTCCAGTCCCTGGCCGCTCACCACCTGGCCCGCGAAACCCTGGACCGTGACCAGGCCATCGCCTCCGCCGGTCCATGTAATCCGCAAATCCTGATTGCGAGGGATAGCTTCAGGGATACTGGCCTCGTTCGTCCATGTGAAGGTCCCCGGGAAATTGGTGCTGGCCGTGAACGGGCCCACGTCCGGACCCCCTGGACCCGTGACAGTGTAGACGCCTGGCGTCAGGACCGGAGTTCCCATGCCACTCGCGTACAGCGTTGCATCATAGACACCATCCCTCGTAAACGGGACTGCTCTATTGGAGACATTCGGGCCGTTGAGAGTTAGTTGACTGCCGGCATTGAGGCGAACGGCAGGAATGCCCCCCAGCACAAATCCGATCTCTCCGTTCAGGACACCATAGGAATAGCAACTTCCGGACTGGAAGTGCAAGGAGAAGTACCAACCAATCCGGTCGATCGCGTATCGGGCGAACTCGCCGCCGAAAGACTCGAAATCGGAGTCCCCGGAGCCCTGTCCAGTCGCTCCGACCTTCACTCGAAACTTCGCGAGTCCCAGGTTGCCCAATGTCACCGTGCCCCGCTGATCGAGCCGCTGCAACAGCGATTCGGTGAGCACCGGATGGGGGCACTGCGACGAGCCGGGCCTCGCGATGGCCAGCGTGCCCAGGTCATAGGTGGCTCCGGCGCCCCCCAGGAGTTGGGCCCGGACGAAGCATCCCAGCGTTACGTTGGCGGGGAGAGTGAAATTGATTTGATCGAGCCCCGGCGAGCCGTTCGAACGTCCGGCGTAGGCGGGTCTGATTTCCAGACCGTCGATGGCGACGCGGAGATTGAATGCCGTCGTCATGTCGCCGGAGGACCCGCCGTTCACGTCTGACATCTCGTCCGCTCCGAGTCCGGTGCCCCACAGGATCAGGGTCTCGCCGGGATACGCCGGACGGTGCTGCCAGTCGCGGCCGCCGAAGCTGATAGTCCCGGAAGTGAATCGAACCAGACTGATGCCGCCGTTCAAACTCGCATTCGTTGCCTGGATCGGCCCGACGCCGTTCTCTGCGATCGTGGCGACGCCCGGATTGCGCTGCACGACTGACAGCCGGAAGGGCGCGCTCGTCTGGTTGTTGTAGGTCACCCGGACGTCGTACTGGCCCGCTGGGGTCGCGGAAGGCAGAAGCGCGGCAAGCTGGGTGGCAAGGGTGTACCAGATCCGGCATTCGATCGCCGGACCGCCGGTGGCAAGCGTGAAGGTAACCCGGGTACCGGAAAGCTCCAAGGGGAACGGGGCGCCGGGCGCCATGGAAATGCTCGCCGGGCCCATGTTGCTTCCGAACACGACGAACCAGGAGCCCCGCGCGATAGTTGGGCGATAAGAACTGGCGTTCAGCGTCGAACGGATCGCCGGCTGGGCCATCGCTGGAACAATGAGCACGGAGAGTGTCAGCAGAAAGCTGAAGAGTTTGAACATTCGGTCCTTCTCTTAACTCGTAGCACCTTCTCTTAACTCGTAGCATTGGAGCGCTACTCTGATCTCGAGTCAGGCCGAGGAATACAACGGGAGCATTCCTGCATCGGCCAAATGATGCGGGCAAAGACATCTTGTTCGGCATGGACGACGGAATCGTAAACCAGACCACAAGAAGCAGGCATCTCCCATATGGGAGTAAAGTCGGGACTCACTTGAGAAAATCCGGGTCGGGCACACCCGGGATCCGGGAGACGAGCCGGATAAGCTGGCTCTGGCGTGCCACACCCAGTTTCCGATAGACGGCCTTGAGCTGAAAACGGACAGTGCCAGCGGTTGTGTGTGTGCGTGCGGCAATTGCATTGGGATCGAGTCCCTCAAGCAGTAACATCACCACGCGGCTCTCGGCGGGAGTGAGATGGAAAAGCTGGGATAAGAGAAGCGAGCGCGATTTCGGCCGGGCATCGGGATCGATGATCAAAAGCAGAGCGGCCAGTGGGTCCGCGCCGACCGCGGCATAACGATGAGCGGGAAGAACCGTCAATAGCAGGCTGCGCCCCGCATGGGAGACGTTCAAAAAGCCTCCGGGGAGCGTGGATAGCGAGCGCGTTGCCGCCGCGGCGAGCAAGCGGTGGAGATGAAGCTCCGCTTGTGAATCGCGCAGAACAAGGCGGCCGTTTCGCTCCACGAGGAAGTCGCCGGCGCGCAGAAGAGCCTCTGCCGCGCCGTTCCTGAAACGGATTCTGCGTTGCGGGCCCAAGCCGACCAAGGCAACGTCAAGAGCATTTACAGCGCCGGCAACATGAGCGAGAGAGCTGTTGAGATCGACCACTTTCCGATGGACCGCAAGCGCGCGGCGGAAGTGCGGGAGCAGGCGCCGCAGTAACCGCAGATTTTCATCAGTGAAGTCTTGCTGAGTGCGCGCGCGATGCAGCGATAGGACAGCGGACGAATCCGGATCGCCCTGGAACATGCCGATTTGATATAGGGAAGCCGACTGCTTCCAGTAGTCGTTGTAGAACTCGGAGCGTCGAAACCGGGGCAGCGGGCACAGGTCGCTGCCGCGGGCAACCGAGGGTCTGTTCTCCGCGTTGTTCAGCGCGAGAAACCAGGGATCCACCAGGTTGTAGTATTCGTCGTAGCGGCGAACAGTTTCGCTCGATATCCCCGTGTACGCGCCCACCGTATACCTTAGGTCGCCCGCCCGTTGCGCTATGAATACCGCCACGTGCGCCTCAAACACCCGTGCTAGTGAGGTCAGGAAGTCGGGCCAGGCGGAGGGCTCCGCGGCGGCCAGATACAGGAGGTCGAGCAGCTCCTCGAGGCGCTCGGGCTGCTTGGGCATTAGGGGAAGTATAACGCTATGGCTAATCTAGATTTGCAAGGCGGTTTAAGTGTCCCAGCGGAAGCGTAGGAACCTGCAACTTCGAAACCAGGAGAAGAGAACCTGGTCCGGGCTCCGGCTACACGCCGCGGCTTCCGCTCTCCTTGGTGCCCGGGGCGGGGGTCGAACCCGCACACCCCTTTCGGGATAACGGATTTTAAGTCCGTTGCGTCTGCCGATTTCGCCACCCGGGCGCGCCGCTGCAGCTATTGTATCGCCGCAAGCAGGCACAGAGGACAAAGAGCCGCCCGGTTCGGGCGGCTCTTTCGAAAACGCAGGCGGAGGTCCGCGACGCTACCGCGAGGCGCGGCGGCGCGCGAACAAAATCAGGCCCGCGAGGCCCGACGCCATCATCGCGTAGGTGGAAGGCTCCGGGGTAGAAGTATCATCCGGAATCTGATCGAAGGTGCTATGATTATCGGTCTCGAATCCAGTCACCGTGCTGATGTTGCGGAAGACCACTTTGTCGAACCGCGAGTTGAGGTCCGAGGCGGTGAAGTTGAGGAACACATACGGTTCCGTTGTGTTCACACCCGTGTTCGGATTTCCGAAGTACGCGGCGGGCAGGCCGGCGATGATATCGCCCACCGAAAAGGTCGCCAGCAGCAAGCCCTCCCGGTAGAAATCCAACCGGTTCAGCGCGTCCCCAGCCGGCCAGTAGAAGCCGAAGTAAGCTTTCAAGGTGGTGAAGGTGAGGGTCATCTCGACCGTGTTTGACTGCGCGCCTACCGCTACGTAAAGGCTCTGGTTCGAGCCCCCGTACGCGTTGCCGACGACGATCTGTCCCCCCGACGAATACGTCCCGATCGGCGAGTTGTACACGCCTAACGGTCCGGGCGTCAGCGAATCGAAGGTTTCCACCGCGGCGCCGACAACCGAAGTTTGCTGCACTCCCGGAGCTTCCCTGGTGAAGATGATGCCGGCCTGCAGTGAAATCGCCGAGGCGACCAAGCAAGCGCTTAGAAGAAAGTTGCGCATAACTGACTCCGTTCCTAAGTAACAACTAACTGGCAACACAGGCGGAAGTCTTAACGCAGGACTCCAGCCATGGCAGTATACCGCCGTTCCACCCCTAAGGCTAATGAATGAATTAGTTTGTGAGTACTAGTACTATTTATGCATAAGCCGTAAATTGTCTTGGGCGACCCCCAGGAAAACGATCCCGCCGCAAGTCCGTCTGAAACGCAGTGAATCCGGCCTTACTCTGGATGTTGACGTTCGTTGGCGCAGATATTCGCATACCCGCACAGGACGCATTTCCGCTGCGCGCCACCTACGCCTCCGGGCGAGCCGGGGCCGGGGCCGTGCTGATCCTCCACCAATGCGACCGCGAAGGCATGGCGACCGGCCTGGAGCCAGTGGAGGCAGCTCTGGCCGCCGCCGGCATCAGCGTGCTTACTCTCGACTATCGAGGATACGGCGGGAGCATCACGGGTAAAAGCCAGGAAGAAGACGTGAAACACCGGGGCAGCGACATCGCGGCGGCGTATCAGTATCTGCGGGAACGATCCGGGGCTAAGAACATCGCGGTTGTCGGCGCCAGTTGCGGGTGCCGTCGCGCCGGTGCGCTCGCGGCCGAACATCCCAGCGAAGTGAAGGCCATGGTCTGCCTCGCCGGCTCGATTGGCCGCCCCAATCCCGATCCGCCGTTCGATCAGATCAGCCATTTGCCGGTTCTGGCGATCGGAGCCGAGAAAGATCAGCCGTGGACCGATCAGATGCGGGAGATCTTCATTCGCTCGCGCCATCCGGCGAGCCGTTTCGTGCTTTATAAGGGCGAGTCCCACGGCGCGCCGCTGCTGAAAGACGACCCGCGTCTGGCGCAGGCAATCGCCGATTGGGTGACGGCGCTGCTCCGGTAGCTTCCCTTCCGACGCCGGATCACATACAATCTGCCGCATGCGATTCGCACTTCGACTTCTCCTGATCCTGGCCGTTCTGGGCGCGAGTGTTCTTCTTTATGCCATCACGTTCGGCGAACCCGACGGCAACGCGCATCCGTATGTGGGCACGCTTCTTTATGAGCGGGCGGACGGTTTCTATTCCTGCACCGGAACGCTGCTGAACCCAACCCTGATGCTGAGCGCGGGCCACTGCGTGGAAGCCGGCGGGCAAACGAACTTGAACACCTGGGTGAGTTTCGCGCCGGCGATCAGCTTTCCCCCTCTGGGCAGCGTAGCCGCGCTGCGCGCGTTCCTGGATAATCCGGCCAACGGCTGGATCAAGGCTTCGGAGGTGATTCCCCATCCGCAATTCAATGACTACGCGCAGTTTCCACGCACGTACGATGTGGGCCTGGTGCGCCTGGCAGCTCCGGCGACGCACACCAGCGTGTTCGGCGCGCTACCGAGCGAAGGGTTCCTGGAGGGGATCGCGCGAAAGCGGAATCAGCGCGACAACCGGTTCATCGCCGTGGGATACGGAATGCAGGGCGTGATTCGTCCCTTCTACCAGGACACCTGGGCGCGCTACCGGGGAACGGTCAAGCTGGCGGAGATCTCCAGTTTCTTCAATGGCGGCCAAAGCGCGAAGTTCCTGAACAATCCCGGACAGAACGGCGGAACGTGTTTCGGTGATTCGGGCGGGCCGGTGTTCTACGGCGACACGAACATGATCACGGCGGTAGTCAGTTTCGGATTCACGCCCTGCATCGGCGTGGATTACCAGTTCCGGATGGATACGCAGGTGGCGCTCGACTTCGTCGAGCAATACCTGCCGTGACGGTCAACGGGAGCGGTTAAAGACAACCTTGCCGCCGACGATGGTGGTGAGGACTTTCACGTCGCCGATGCGGGACGGCGCAATGGCGAAGATGTCCTCGGAGAGCACCGCCAGGTCAGCGAGATTGCCGGGCTGGATGGTGCCCTTTTCCTGATCGGCGAAAGCGGCGTAAGCCGAGCCCCACGTGTATGCCTTCACAGCTTCGGCGACGGTGATCTTCTGCTCCGGGACCCACCCGCCTGGGTTCTTGTTGTCCAGGGTACGGCGCGTGACCGCGCCGAAGATCGCCATCATGGGGCTGATCGGCGCCACATACCAGTCCGATCCGAAGGCAAGCACGGCGCCGGAATCGAGGAACGCGCGGAATGCGTAGGTGTAGCGCGCGCGCTCCGCCCCGATGCGCTTTTCCGCCCAGCGGCCGTCGTCGATCGCGTGATACGCCTGCATGGACGCAACGACGCCGATCTTGGCGAAGCGGCGGATATCTTCGAACTTCACGTGCTGCGCGTGTTCGATGCGAAAGCGGCGGTCGCGCGGGCCGTTGTCCTTCGCTACCTGTTCGAAAAAGTCCAGCACGCGGCGGTTGGCGCGATCTCCGATGGCGTGCACGGCCACCTGCAGACCGGCTTTGTCCGCTCCACGGATGTTGTTGAGTAACTTCTCCTCGGGGATCATGTCCCCGGCGGCCAGTCCCGCGGTGCGAGGTTCGTCCAGGTAGTTGTCAAAGAACAGCGCGGTGGTGGAACCGAGCGAGCCATCGGCGAAGCCCTTCAATCCGCCGATTCTCAGATAGGCGTTGCCGAAGCCGGCCTGCACGCCGGCATCGGCGAGCTTCTTCCAATCGGCGAGCGGCTGATGCCCGTGCACGCGCACCGACAGATCGCCCTTAGCCAGCAACCGTTGATAGCCTCGCAGGATGTCCGGCGAGGCGGACATATCGGTGACGCTGGTGATGCCGTGTTCGTTGGCGTGCCGGATGGCGGCTCGCAGGGCTTCGTCGATTTCGGCCTCGGTAGGCTGTGGAATCACACGCGAGACCAGATCCATGGCGGAGTCTTTCAAAATGCCGGTGGGCTCGCCGGAGGCATCGCGCACGATCGCTCCGCCGTCCGGATCGCGCGTCCCGCGCGTGAGGCCGGCGCGCTTCAGCGCGGCGGTGTTGGCCAGCGCCATGTGGCCGTCCAGGCGGTTGATGAACACCGGGATCTCGCCGGTCACCGCGTCGATGAGCTGGCGCGTGGGGAGGCTGGGGGGAGTCCAGTTCTCGTGATCCCAATCGCCCCCCAGAATCCAGCGGCCCGCGGGGGTTTTCTTGGCGAATTCGGCGATACGGTCGCGGAACATTTCGGGTGAGCGGGCATCGCGAAGCTGGACGCTGGCCAGGTGGGTTCCGCCGTCATAGAAGTGAACGTGCGAATCATGGAAGCCGGGGACGACACGGCTTCCGCCGAGATCCACCACCCGGGTGGCCGCCGCGGCGAGCTTGCGCAAGTCCGCCGAGGAGCCCGCCGCCAGGATTCGATCTCCTTGAATGGCAACGGCTTGCACCTCCGGTTGGGCACGATTACCGGTCCATATCTTGCCGTTCACCAGCAGTACATCCGGGCCGGATTGCGCCCACAATGCCGGCGCCAGGAGGTAGAAGGCGAGTTGTTTCACGCGAGAAGTGTATCGCAATAAAGTGTTTGCCAAGAACTCCCGATGTTCCGATTGGCTATGTCGTACTACTCGCCGGTGGCGGACTCCTCACTTCCCCTAGCCGAAGCGTTGGCGAAGGCCCTGGGCCACGGCCCCGGCGCGATCGCGGAGAATCGCAAGGGCAGGCTGGCGGACGATCAGGCAGTGCGACTGAAGGCACGGATCGCGGGACCGCTGTTTGCCGCCGTACTCGCACTTGTGGTTTGGGTGGCTTTCTGGCTGTCGTTCTGCATTGGAATCCGCAACATGGGCGCCGTGGAAGCTCTCGCCGGCGTGGCCGCTTACTTCTTCAGACCACACCTGTGGTTCCACCCGCTGACATTGACCGGAACCAACCGGGAGCCCTTGATCTTCAGCATGGCCGCATTCTCCCTTTTCTGGCTGATCTGCTTCCTGGCGATGCAGGTGCCGTTGCGCGTGGTGTGGGATATCCGCGCGCGGGAAGTGGTGTCGAAACGAGGGCGAATCGCCCGCGTACGCACCGAACAACTGCGGCGTGGCATGCCCGGGCCACGGCACTGGACGTTCGTGATGCAAGAGCAGAAGTTTGAGGTTACCGAAGAGCTTTACGAGGCTTTGGACGAAGGCCGGATCTATGACGTGTTTTACGGCCGCCGGAGCAAAATCCTGGTGGGACTGGACCCCGCCAGTGAGGAATCGGACCCGCTCCTCAAGAAAACCGCGGGCTCCTAGTAACCGCGTTGTTTATCGACGACGTTCACCAGCGGTTCCCCATTCAGGAATCGCCGCAGGTTGTCTTTCATTAAATCGAGGGTTCTGGCCGCGAGCTTGTCGGACTGGGTGGCGATATGCGGCGTGATCACGACATTTTCGAATCTCCACAGCGGTGAATCGGCGGGCAGCGGCTCGGGATCCACCACGTCGATCCCCGCGCCCGCCAGACGTTTGGAGTCGAGAGCCTCGACCAGCGCCTCGGCCGAGTAGGTTCGCCCGCGCGACACCGCAATGAAGTACGAGCCCTGCTTCATCAGCCGGAAACGGCGGCTGTCCAGAAGGTTGCCGGTCTGAGGGGTGTGCGGGGCGGCCATGAACACGACGTCGGCCAGAGGCAGCACATCCTCGATCCGGTCTGGTTTCACGACCCGGTCCAGAAAAAGGATCATGGGGATGTCCTTAGGATCCACTCCGATCACGCGCATGCCGAAAGCATGAGCGCGCTGCGCGATCTGCATGCCGATGCCGCCCACGCCGATCACAACGGCGGTACGGCCGTTCAGCTCGATACGCGGCATCGCGCGGGCGCCATTCCAATCCTGTCTTCCTTGCAGCGGGATGGTGCGAACCAGTTGCCGGGTAAGCGCGAGGAGCATCGCGAAGGCATGATCGGCGATATTCGGCCCGGCAATGATCTTGGCGTTGGTCAGCGTAATGGCGGAGTCTCGAATTTCAGGGATCGCGACAAGCTGTTCCACTCCGGCGAAGGGATTCTGAATCCACTGCAGCTTTTTCGCGGCCTGAACCTGTTCGCGAGTGAGGCGGAAGCTGACCACTGCATCGGCGTCGGCGATTTCTGTCAAGACCTTGTCGGCGGCGACCGCGACCACCCGCGCCCGGTTCCCCGCCGCCGCTGAGAGTTCCCGCGTGTCCTCGGGGGAGATTCCGATGGTAATCACCTTCTTGGACTGGGCCGAAAGTATCAGAGAAGCGATCGCCAGCAGCGATAGGTATCGAATCATGAGGATCACTTTAGCCCAGCCGCCTACTTTGCCGCGCGGCAAGGCTTGATTTCGCGGCGGTCGGGTGGATTTTATCCTGTGCCGGGTAAAGCGGGGCCAAAAACTGGGACTTGTGGCTGACTTCAACCGGCGTAACAACCTTTTGCTACGATGTCATTCGCTTGCAATGAACATCGGTCAACGGATCGAAAAGCTTTGGGAATGGAGAATCGAAGCCTGGACGTGGTTCCGGGGCGCCGGTTGGTGGATCGGCTTCGGTGTGCTCCTCTGCGCCTGGGTTCGAAGTCTTCCGGAGAATCACAAATCATCGTGGCTCGGATTGATGTTGTTTCCCATCCTCCTGTTTTACTTTCTAGCCGAGGGGCTGGAGATGGCCTTCGCTGACCTTCGGGACAAGGATCTGGATCAGGTAAAGCCGGAGCTTCAGAGCACGCTCGCGGATATGAAGGCGAACCAGGAGATGTTCCTGGAGAGCCGCGAATACCTGGTGATCGTGTTGATCGTCGGCACCACTTTTCTAACGCATTTCGAAAAGCTGGTAATACCGTGGTGGCCCGCTCCGATCGAGACAGAGAACAAAGCCTGGTGTCTCTTGTTTTCCCTGGTGTTTACGACGGTACCGTTCGTCTGGATCGCCCAGGGTCCACCGAAGAGTCTGGCAATCAGCAATTCCGAGGCCTTTTTCCGGGTGGCGCTTTGGGCTTGGCCGATCCTCAAGCTCATCGGACGCCTGCTGCAGATCCTGGGCCTGTTCCTTCCGTCTCGAGGATTGACCTGGCTTACACACCAGCTTCCGCGGTTCCGCGACGGACGCAATCTTCCGCCGAGTAATCGGGCATTCGTTCAGGCGGCGTTGCGCCGGTACGGATCGGTGAACTACGATCTCCATTTCGTCCTGGAGATCCAGCCCGACGGAAGCTGCAAGCTGATCCGGTCTTCGCTGCTCTACGTCTTGACCGGATCGGAACGCAACGAATTCAAGTGGCTCGTTCAGTTTGACAAGCCGATCAAGACAGCGGCGGTCGACGCGCGGCTTCACGCCGTGCCCGACACCGGCGAAAACCTGGACCAATTGCGGAAATGCCTGGACGCGGTCATCGAGAACAACCCCTTTGAGAAAACTGAGAACATCAGTGGCCGCGTGATGGTCGGGCAACCCACGGTCCAGATCAGCGGCAACGATGTACGGTTCCGGGTCGCCACTTTCCTGAAAGTTCCCGACGAGTTGCGACAACTGCAAATCCCCACTCATCATCGGGAAGCCTTGGCTTTGTTCTCGGAGTGCAAGGTGGAAACCGAGCCCGGCACCTTTCGCATGAACTTCAGCCCATCGGATCCCGAGGAGTTCTACTTCGCGAATCTTAGTTCGGCATGCCAGAAGCTGCGGATGACGGTTCGACTCGCGGACGGGGTGAGCAAATCATTCTCCGGAATTCGCGCGGAAGCAACCATCCAGGATAACTGGGTTGCGCGGGAAACCCATCGGCTGGGAGACGCGCTGAAGAAGGATCTCCGGGAGATTAATTTCGACCTGGCATTCCCGCTACCAGGTACAAAATACTCGCTTTATTGGCGATTACAGGAGTAGCTGCCAGAGGCTGACATGACCGCCGCCGCCGCCACCACCGAGTTTCATGGTCATCTTAATTCTCCCCTCCGGACGCTTAAGATCGTATCAGATACAGCGGCACTCTTCAATCGTTAGACGCACTTATCCGGTACTAGGTTTCTTCCTAAGCCATTGAATCGACAGCCGCCAACGCCCACTTTAGCTTTCCGCCGCCGGACGTGACCGTAAGATGTCCCCACTAGTCTGGATGCGATTCCTGACCTCCAGATGCGGACGAACGTCGGGCCACTGCCCGGAACGCCATCATCAGCGCCGCGCCTGCCAGCAAATGCTTCCATGCGTGCCCACCCGTGCACCCGCTGGATAGCGCGAAGATGCGTGCGTCGAACAACTCGGCGAGCTTCGCCACGATGTAAAGTCCCAGCAGCCAGGCGAACGCATGGTCCCGTGAATACGGGCTTCGGGTGATCGCGGGAAGCACCAGCGTCACCGCCATCGGGAAGAATTGAACCCATGCATATAGGCGCAAATCGCCCGAGATCCGCCACACAGCGATGCTGGCGATGCCCACAAGCACGAAGAGGGGCAGCAGACGCGACGCCCGCGGCCGGATCCGCTCGGCCAGAACCACCGTGAAGATCGCCATGAAGCCTACCGTCATCGGCAGGCGATCCCATACTAGGGAGTAGTCGTCCGGGCTCCAGTGGTAATAAGCGCTGCCCAACCCGATGAACGGCGCGGCAATCGCGGCGGTCCACCAGGGCGCGGCGTGCGCGGACTCGGCCCACCTGGCCAAACGCAGCGCCCGGATGCCGTAAAATCCCGCCACCACGAAGGCCAGATTCGATAACACGTTCTGGGCGAACGGAATACCCATCCAAGGCCGCTGGTCGGCAAAGGAGTGGTAGCTCTGATCCTGTGGCAGGGGTGGAACCAGCGCAAGCGCCAGCAGGCTCAGCAGGGCGAAACCGGAGATCCAGCGCATTCGCGCTAAGCGCCTGCCCGCTGTACGCTTTCGAGGAGCACCTGAACGCCACGGGCGCAATCCTCCCAGGAAGTGAACTCCTTGGGTGAATGGCTAATGCCTCCAACGGAAGGAACGAAAATCATTCCCATGGGGCACAGTCTGGCGGCCATCTGCGCGTCGTGGCCCGCCCCGCTGGGCAGGCGGCGGCTGTTGAAGCCCAGCTTCTTGGCGGAGCTTTCCACCAGATCCTGCAACGCGGGATCAGCCAGCGCCGCCTCATGACTGGAAGCTGGGTTCAGAGTCACGGTGGTCCGGGTAACGTCGCCGATTTCGGAAGCGGCCTTGCGCAGCCGCTCCAACATGGTTCGCAGCGTGGCCTGGGAGAGGTCGCGGAACTCGACGGTCATTCGAACCCGGCCGGGAACGACGTTGGGAGCGTTCGGATGGACATCCAGGTGACCTACGGTGCCCACCTGCCGTCCCGGCATGGTCCGGGCGATATCGTTAACCGCGACGACCAGCCGGGAAGCGGCGAGCAATGCGTCCTGGCGATCCGCCATGCGCGTGGTTCCGGCATGGTTGCCGAAACCGGCGATTTCGACGGCGAAGCGATCGATGGCGACGATACCCTCCACCACGCCGATCGCCACCCCTTCGCGATCGAGCGTCCCGCCCTGTTCGATGTGCAGTTCCAGGTAGCACTTCAGGTCGCGGCGGATTCTGGCTTCGGCGATTCGGTCAGGGTCGCCGCCGATTTTGCGAAAAGCATCCGCCTTGCGGACGCCATTCCAGACATGATCGAGTTCTCCGGGAACGAGCTTGCCGGCGGCAGCGCGGCTGCCGCACAGGCCGTTGTTGTAGGCCACGCCCTCTTCGTTCGTCCAGACCACGACTTCGAGCGGATGCCGTGTCCGCGCGCCGGTTTCGTTCAGGACTTCGATGACTTCGATTGCGCCCAGCGAGCCGAGGTCGCCGTCGAAGTTACCCCCATTGGGAACCGAATCGATGTGGGACCCGAAGAGGACTGGCGGCAGGTCGTCTTGCCGGCCGTTGCGCCTGCCCCAGATGTTTCCGGCGGGGTCAATGCGTGGCTGGAGTCCGGCGTGCTTCATCAGCCCGAGGACATACTCCCGGCCGGCGACATCGGCGTCGGAAAAGCCGACACGGCTGACCCCGTTGGAGAAGGTCCCTCCGGCAATCCGGCCAAAGGTGCTCAGCTTCTCGATCCGCTGGCGCAGGCGGTCCGGGCGCACCGCTCCCCAGGCCGGCGCGAGCGCTCCGGTAAAGCCCGCCAGCAGTTCCCGCCGGGTCATGCTCAGCGGCCTCCGGCGCTGTTGATGAGCGCCTGATCGCCTCCGGGCGGGCGTACGCCGGACGATTTCCACTCGCGCAACAGCGAGAAACCGCGAGCGACTTCCTCGGGCGAAATCGCGCAGTGGCCGTCGCGCTTCACGTATTGCTGCACAAACAGGCTGGAGGTTCCCGCTGCGTCCACCAGCCCCTGGTAGGTGTTGGGGATGGTAACCGGGACCAACGCGTCGTAGCTGGTGTGGATGGCCAGCATCGGCTTGGAGATCCGGCCGGTGGGCGTATAAAAAGTGCGCATGTATTCGGTGGCCTTCGGATCCGCGGCATAGCGCTTGACGCCGGTGTTCACCGCGTTGTCGTCATCCGTATTGGAGTAAATGATGTTGCGGTTGTCGAAGGGGTTGCCGCCGGCGCGGGCCTGCAGTTCGGCCAGCATCGCGGTGACGAACACCAGCGTGGATGCGACGTCCTGGTTATTCTTGATGCCGTTCTGGCGGCGCAGGACTTCGGCCTTGGCGGGCGCGGCGTCCAGCAGCGTCTTGATCCGAGCCACCTCGTCGCGGTTGTTGCGATAGGCCGCCGGGACCTTACTCGGGTCGGGCAGCGCGCCGGGGAAGTAGAAGTCGAACAGAACTCGGCTGTCGAAGGCGCCGCGGCCCATGAAGGAGAGCGTAGGCGCCAGCGGTCCGCACAGCGGCATTCCCGCGTCATACACGGCGGGGTGCTGTTCCATCAGGGTCATGGTGAGGAAGCCGCCCATGGAATGTCCGGTGACATAGGTTTCCTTCGGCTTGGCGTATTTGCTCACGAAGTAGCGGCGAAGGCCCTCGGTGTCGACAATGGCTTCCTGAATGGCCCAACCTCCCGCGGCATAGCCGGATTGCGCGAGAGCGTAGCCCTGGTCGAGGAACACCTGCAGCACCGGGCTGAGTTCCGGCCGGTCGTAAGCAACGGGGACGGGGCTGTAGCCGTGACAATACATGACCAGCCCGCCGTTCCAGTTCGCCGGGACATCGATGCGGAACTTGGCTCCGTTGATGTCGCCGGTTTCGGTTTTCGTCTGCGCGAAGCAGCCGGTGAAGACAAGGAGGAGGGCAACCCAGTTCCGCATGGTAATCCAGTTTGCCACAAACACCCTACCGCGAATCCCAACTCCGCCGCGCAACTAGAATAAGGGAATGTCTCTTTTAGTTGTTGGCTCCGTCGCCTATGACGGGGTCGAAACCCCGCATGGCCGGGTGGACCGAATGCTCGGGGGCGCATGCACCTATATCTCGCTCGCGGCGAGCTACTTCACCAACGTGTCGATTGTCGCCGTGGTCGGCGAGGATTTCGACAAACAGGACGCGGACCTGCTTCAGCAGCACGGCATCGGACTGGAAGGCCTGGAAACGGTGCAGGGCGGCAAGACGTTCTTCTGGCGCGGGGTCTACTCCGACGACATGAACGACCGCACCACGCTGACCACGGATCTGAATGTATTCGCCGACTTCGATCCGAAGGTGCCCGATTCCTACAAGTCCCATCGCTACCTGATGCTGGGCAACATCCAGCCCGGTTTGCAGCGGGCGGTCCGGCGGCAGATGAACGGCGTGAAGCTCACCGGCGGCGACACGATGAACTACTGGATCGTGGATCATCGCGAGGAGTTGCTGAAGACCATCGCCGATTGGGACTTTCTGCTGATCAACGACAGCGAAGCCCGGATGCTCTCGGGCGAGCACAATCTGAAGCGCGCCGCGGACAAGATCCGGGCGTTGGGTCCGAAGACCCTGGTGATCAAACGGGGCGAATACGGCGCGATGCTCTTCAACAAGGACGGCTATTTCATCGTTCCCGGCTATCTGCTGGAGCAGGTGTTCGATCCCACGGGCGCGGGCGACTGCTTCGCGGGCGGCTTCATCGGCTACCTCGCGGAACGCGGCCTGGATCTCGGCAACGGGCATATCGACCGCAAGGAATTGGCGCGGGCGGTGATCTACGGATCGGTGATGGGCAGCTTCTGCTGCGAACAGTTCGGTGTGAACCGGTTCCGCGCGTTAACGCGAGCGGAGATCGATGCCCGGTTCGCCGAGTTCCAGGACTTCACACAGCTTTGAAGAGACGGTTGGCGGCGGCTCCGGCGTTGTTGCTGCTGGCGGGGATCAGTGTCGCGGCCAACGTTTACGTCGGCGCGAAAGGCTGGCGTCTCTACTACGGCGACGCCGAAGCTCATCTCAACATCGGCCGCCGGGTGCTGGACTCCCGTACTCCCAACGGCGAGCAGTTCGGCACGGTTTGGCTTCCAGCGCTGCATACTCTGATGCAGCCCCTGGTGATCCATGACGGCTTATGGCAAAGCGGACTGGCGGGGTCGCTGTTCGCATCGGCCTGCTTCGTGCTCGGCTGCTGGTTGTTGTATCTGACGTTCCGGCGGGTTTTCGACTCCGAGGCCGCGGGCTGGATCGCGGCTCTGGCGCCAGGGCTCAATCCGAATCTGGTCTATTTGCAGGCTACCCCGATGACGGAGGCTGTGTTCCTGGCCGGGTTCGCCGCCCTGCTGTACGGGTTGGTGGTAACCGAGCAGGACCAGAGCTGGACGGGGCTCGCGATCGCCGCCGCGGGCTCCCTGCTGGCGTCGCTCACGCGATACGAGGGATGGTTTCTGATTCCGTTCGCGGCACTGGTCCTGCTGGTCCGTTCGGAGCGGCAGCGCGGGCGGCGGACGGCGGCTTTCGTCATCCTGGCGAGTCTGGGTCCCGCCTCCTGGCTCGCGCACAACTGGTGGTACTGGCGAGACCCGCTGGAGTTTTACCGCGGCGAGTGGTCGGCCATGGCGATTTACAGCCGCCAGCTTGCCGCGGGCATGCAGCCCTATCCCGGCGATCACAATCTGCCGGTGGCCGCCCGCTACTACTGGGAAGCGGCGCGCAGCGTCTCCGAGTGGGGCGTATTGGTCTCGGCGACCGCCGGGCTGTTCGCCCTTTGGCGGCGCTGGCACTGGAGCATCGCCTGGCTGGCGATCCCTTCCCTCTTCTACGTTTGGAGCATCTATTCGAGCGGAACGCCGATCTTCGTTCCGCAACTTTGGCCGCACTCGTATTACAACACCCGGTACGGGCTGGCGATTCTGCCCCTGCTCGCCGGCCTGACCGCGGCTCTGGTCTCGGCGGCGCCCCGGCGGTGGAGAGCGGCCGCGGCCGCGACGGTTGCCGCGGCCGGGATGATCCCCTGGCTGTTGAACCCCGCGCCGGACGCTTGGATATGCTGGAAGGAGTCCCAGGTGAACTCCGAGGTCCGGCGCGCCTGGACCCGGGAAGCGGCGCGGTTCCTGAAGGGGCATTACCGGCTGGGGACCGGGATCTGGATGCCTTTCGGAGATCTGACCGGGATCCTGCGCGAAGCGGGCATCCCTTTGCGCGAGGCCCTGCACGAAGGCAACCGTCCGGAGTTCGATTCGACGCTGGCGCGGCCGGAGTTGTTCCTGCGCCAGGAATGGGTGATCGCGTTTTCCGGCGACAAAGTGGCCACCGCGCTTCAGAAAGCCCGGCGCAAGGGGCTGGTGTATTCCTGCTGGAAGCGGATCGAGCCGAAGGGAGGGCCGGTGGTGGAGATTTACCGGCGTGGTGGATGAAGTTCATAAAAGCGCACGGCGCGGGGAACGATTTTCTGCTTACGTGGACTCGCGACGTGCCGCCCGGCGTAGATCCGGCGGAGATCGCCAAGGCGATCTGTCACCGCAACCTCGGGATTGGCGCCGACGGCTGGATGCAGGTCGATGCCTGGGGCGACCTTCCCGCGATCGAGTTGTGGAATTCCGATGGCAGCCGTAGCGAGATCTCCGGCAACGGCACCCGTTGCGCCGCCGCGCTGCTGATCGCCGCGGGACATGCGGGAGACGAGATCCGCATCCGGACCGGCGCCGGGCTGAAGCACCTGAGCCTGATGGAGCGGGATAGCAATTCGTTCCTGCTTCTCATGAACATGGGCCGGCCGGTGATCGAGGAACCCAGGTTGCTGCTGCCACTCGCGGACGGGGACCGTGAGGTGACGACCCTGAACGCGGGCAACCCGCAGTGTGCCTTGTTTGTCAACGAGTTTGCCCTGGACTGGAGGAAGTTGGGGCGCGAGATCGAATGGCACCCGAGGTTTCCGGCCCGCACGAATGTATCGTTTGTGAGGGTTTCGGACGATCATACGATCGACGTGCGTTTCTGGGAACGGGGCGCCGGCGAAACGCAGAGTTCCGGTACCGGGTCTACCGGTGCGGTGGCGGCCGCGATCGCGCGAGGACTGGTGAAGAGCCCGGTGACCGTGCGCACGCCGGCAGGGCCTCTCTTCATCGAGTGGGAAGAGGGTGGGGATCTTTTTCTGACCGGCCCGGCGCGCATTATCGCGGAAGGCGAGTTTTACGGCTAAGCTCTAGAATGACGACGATGACGGAAACGAAAGCATTTACCGAATTGAAACACCGGATCGCGACCAGGCAAGCGAAAGTAGGCGTGGTCGGGCTGGGCTATGTGGGCCTGCCGCTAGCCGTGGAGTTCGCCGCCGCGGGCTTCGACGTGGTCGGCATTGATGTGGTGCCGTCCAAAGTGGAATCCATCAACCGTGGCGTGTCCTATGTGCAGGACGTGCCCACGGCAACCCTGGAACCGTTGGTGAAAGCCGGCAAGCTGAAGGCCACCACGGATTTCGCGGCGGTTTCCCTGCTGGACACCATTAACATCGCGGTGCCGACGCCGCTTCGTAAGACCAAGGATCCGGACATGACCTACGTCGTCTCGGCGACGCAGGAGATCGCGAAGTTCCTCCATCCGGGGCTGCTGGTGATCCTGGAATCGACCACCTACCCCGGCACCACGGACGAACTGCTGCTCCCCATATTCGAGAAGAGCGGCCTGAAGTGCGGCGACGACTTCTTCCTCTGTTTCTCGCCGGAGCGGGTCGATCCCGGCAACCCCAAGTTCCAGACCAAGAACATCCCCAAGGTGGTGGGAGGCATTACTCCCGCATGTACCGAGGTGGGCGCTGCTTTTTATTCGCAGGCTCTCGATACGGTGGTCCCCGTGAACGGAACTCGCGTCGCGGAGATGGTGAAACTGCTGGAGAACACCTTCCGCATGATCAACATCGGACTGGTAAACGAAATGGCGTTAATGTGCGACCGCATGGGCATCAACGTTTGGGAAGTGATCGACGCCGCGGCCACCAAGCCGTTTGGATTCATGCCGTTCTATCCGGGGCCGGGGCTCGGCGGGCACTGCATTCCGATCGACCCGTTTTACCTCTCCTGGAAAACCAAGCAGGCGGGAATCGAGGCGCGGTTCATCGAACTGGCGGGCTATATCAACGGTTCCATGCCGCCGTACGTGGTGGACCGCATTCAGAATGCGCTCAACGAGCATTCGAAGCCGCTGAAGGGATCCAAGATTCTGGTGGCGGGCGTAGCCTACAAGCGCGACATCGACGACGTGCGCGAATCTCCCGCGATCGACGTGATTCACCTGCTGCGCAAGCGTGGCGCGGACGTTTCTTTCAGCGACCCCTTCATTCAGGACCTGTCGCACGAGGGCATTGACCTGCGATCCGTCGACCTTTTGGAGAGCGCCGCGGCCGCTGACGCCGTGGTGGTGATCACCGACCACAAGAAGTTCGACTATGCGGCATTGATCGAGAAATCGAAACTGATTTTCGACAGCCGCAACGCCCTGAAAGCCTTCCGGTCGGACAAGATCGTTCGGCTCTAGCTTTACGTGGCGCCTTTCAGGATCTCCTTCGCCCTGCTGAAGGCTTCGGCGTTGCCTTTCGCCACGGCCATGCGATGAACGTTGTCGATGAACGCCTGATTCACGCTGTTGATCTTCAGGAAGCCGCCCGGCAGAGCCGCGAGCCCGGCAACTTTCAATTTTCGGGCAGTTTCGGCGCTCGTAAACTCGGAATCGCCCGAGAAGTCGCGATTGCCTCCGCAGGCGTTCACGGGGCCATGGAACTCCTGCTTGAACTGATTGCTAAGGGTTTGGAAGAAGTTCTTGCATTCGCCCGCCTGGAAACCGAGTTGCCTGCGTCCGTCGGTCGAGGAGGAGAAGGCCGCGTCACTGGACGCCAGGAACCGCACGGTCAGGCCCAGGCGATTGGCGATTTCGAAGACGTTGGCGCCGCCGCTGCTCATTCCGATCAGCACCACGCGGCCCCCGCCCTTCCGGTTGGCCTTGATGAAATCGATGACCCGCTGGACCACGGCCGCGCCGGGGCTGGGGTCGCCGTTAAAAAGCTTGTAGATGGTGGATGCGGGCAAACCGGACTTGAAGCTTTCGGCGGAGGGCACGCCGACGAACGCCTGGGGCGATGCATCTTCCAGGCCGGGACTGTTACCCGCGCCCGCGCCTTGCAGGACCACCACGACGTCCACATTTCCGGCCGGTGGTTGGTTGCCACCGCCTCCTCCGCCGCCACCGCCGCCTCCCCCTCCGCCGGCGAGCAACCGCTCATTCAGCTTGCCCAAAGTCTTGGCTCCGGCGCGGCCATCGTGCTCCATGATCTGACCTGGAAAGGCCTGCCGTTGAAAGGCAATAACGGCGTCCATGGTTTCCTGGCCGTACTTGCCGTCCGGTTCCTTGTCGAACCCGTTCGGAAAGGATTTCTTCAGGAAATTCTGCCCCAGGACCTTGACCAGCGCTTTTTGCAGCCGGCGGACGGCATCGAAGTCATCGAACGGCGGCGCTGGTTTCAGCGCCTTCCGGCCGCGATTGTCGAACGCCTCGTCCAGGCGGGTGTTGCCGGTGAACAACTCATGTCTAGCCACTGCCCAAGGATTCTACTGGATTGCGGACCTGGCGACAATGGTTCCGCTGTAATATAGTGGGCTCTCTATGCAAGGCTCGAAACGGATTGTATTGATTGTCGCTCTTGCCGCGGCGGCCTCGTGGGCGCAGGACGCGCCGCTGGCGCGGCTGCATCATGTCCACTTGAACGTCACGGACCCCAAGGGCTCCATCGACTTCTACACCTCGAAGTTCGATTCGGAGAAGGCGAAGTTCGCCGGCGCCGTGGACGCGGTGTGGGCGCAAAAGTCGTGGCTGCTGTTCACGAAAGTCGCGAAACCCGCTCCATCGGAGATCTTCTCCACCATCTGGCACATCGGTTGGGGCGCGGAGGACATGCAGAAGGAATACCAGCGCCAGCTCGACATGGGGACGAAGTTCCAGACGCCGATCACGGACATCAGCGATATCGGCGGAGGCAATGCGCGTGGCGTATTCTTCTACGCCTACGTGGACGGTCCGGACCACGAGCTCATCGAGCTGAACACCGCGCGGCACCATAACTTCGGCCACATGCACCTGCTGAGCAAGGATCCGATCGCGACGGGCGAGTGGTACGCCAAGCATTTCGGCATTCCCAACGTGCGCTATGGAAAGCAGAAGCGGATGTACCGGGGCGTGCAGATCGGACCGTCGGCTTCCATGATGATCGACAACCTGAACCTGATCATCTATCCGATCGAGTACGCGCAGACCGCCTGGCCGGAGCTGTGGAAGGACCGCGCCGATTTCGAGCCGACCAAAGGACGTGTGATCGATCACCTGGGACTCAGCGTGGACAACCTGGAGGAGACGCTCGCGCGGCTGGAGAAGGCGGGTGTGAAGATCACCGATCCGCCACGCAGCGTGCTGGGCGGCAAGGTGAAGTACGCGTTCATCGAGGGTCCGGACAAGATGCGGATCGAGCTGGTGGAAGGTCACGCGAAAAAGGAGTAGCGCGCGGAAGGGTGAAGACCACGCTTCCACGGCGCGCCGCCTCCTGGTTCTGCCTGATCGCCGGAACGGTAGCGTTCGCGGCGGCGGCGCTCCTCTTCGTCGGCACCCGCAACCTGTTCGACCCCGCGGCATTCGGCGACAAAGCCGCCCAGAGCCTGTCCGATCCGGGCGTCGCGGAGTACGCCGCGGAGAAAGTCACCAGCGGCATCGTGCAGGCGCAGCCGGATTTGATCGCGCTGCGGCCCTTGCTCTTGGGTGCGGCGCGCGGCATCGTGACCGCGCGGCCGTTCCGAGCGCTGGTGGCCGCCGCGGCGCGGCAGGCGCACGACGCGGTGTTCGCCCAGGGCACGCGCGAGCTCGTGCTGGCGCTGCCGGACTTCGAAATCGTCCTGAAGAGCACGCTCTCGCAGGCGAGCCCCGAGTTGCTCGCCAGAATTCCGCGGCAGGTGGACACGCTGGTGGCGACGCTGGGAGCTTCCTCCCAAGCCCAGTATCTGCTGCAAGCCTGGAGGCTGGGACAGCAATTATCGCGACTCGCCTTCGCCCTATTCGTTCTGGCGCTGCCGCTTCTGGGAGCCTCGGTATGGTTGTCGGAACACCGCCGCATCGGGCTGTCGCGGCTTGGAACCAGTCTGATCGTGGGCGGCGTGACGCTGATGGCGCTGGTCCCGCTGGGAGCCGTGCTGGCGCGCGCCGCGATTGCCGACCCCCTTTCGCGGGGACTGGCGCAAGGCCTCTGGCGGACATTTCTCGGCGACCTGGAAGGCTGGGGAGTGCTGCTGACGGGGCTCGGCGTCCTGTTCGCGGCGGGAGCGCGATCGCTGCTCGACAGGCTGGACCCACTGGCCGAGGTTCGCAAGTGGGGCCGTTGGGTGGTGGAGCCGCCGGCCACTCGCGCGGGACGGGCCGTGTGGGCGTCGGTGATGCTGGTGACGGGGCTGGCGGCGGCCGTCTATCCAGGCGCCGCGCTGCACGCGCTGATTGTGGGGACGGGCATCGGAGCGGCCTATCTGGGCGTGCGCGAGTTCTTCGAATTGATGCTGGAGACGCTGAGCCACATCCCGGTTTCGCGCGAAGAGGAAGAAGCGAGAGGATGGGGGCTGGCGGCCGGCGTGCTGGTCGGCGTCACGCTGCTGCTTGCGGTTCTGTGGTCCGTCTGGCGCAATCCGGCCGCCCGGCCGGTACTCGCGACGGGAACGCTGGCATGTAACGGCGCGGCGGAGCTCTGCGGCAAGCGGGTGGATGAGGTGGTGTATGCGGGGTCCCACAACGCGATGTCCAATCAGCAAGCCGCCGGCTGGATGTTTCCGCATCAGCAGCAGACCATGGTCCGGCAACTGGAGGGCGGCATCCGGGCGCTTCTGTTCGATGTTCACTACGGCTATCCGGCGGCGAAAGGCGTGAAGACCGAGATGCAGGGGGAAGCGTTGACGGAGAAGGTGAAGGAGGCGATCGGCCGGGAAGGCTTTCAGGCCGCGCTCCGGATTCGCAACCGGCTTGCGGGCGCGGAGGCTGGAAAGAAGAGCCTGTACCTGTGCCACGGGCTGTGCGAGCTGGGGGCGTACGAACTGACTCCCGCGCTGCTGGAGATCCACGACTTCCTGGTGGCGAATCCCGACGAGGTGCTGTTGCTGATTGTGGAGGATTACGTATCGCCGCGGGATCTGGCGGCGGCATTCGAATCGAGCGGCTTGCGAGACTTTGTGTATGAGGGCGGTTCCGCGCCGTGGCCTCGCCTGGGCGACCTGATTCGCACCGGAAGACGCGTGATTGTGTTCCTGGAGTCGGGGCGCGAAGGAGTGCCCTGGCTGCGTCCTGCTTTTCAGGAGATCCGCGAGACGCCATATACGTTCCGCGCGGCGCAGGACTTTAGTTGCAGCCCCAACCGGGGCGGCGACGCGGGATCGCTGTTTCTTCTGAACCATTGGATCGAAACCACGCCCGCGCCGAAGCCGTCGAACGCCGCCGTGGTGAATTCTTATCCGGTGCTGCTGCGGCGCGCGCGTCAGTGCGAGGCGGAGCGGGGCAAGCGTCCGAACATCCTGGCGCTGGACTTTTCGGGCATCGGAGACGTGCTGAAGGTGGCGCGGGAACTGAACGGACTGCCGGACGGGGGGCGGTGAAACTGTCAAGTTCCGGGGTGGCGGCGTACGCCGGCTCGCGTGATAGACTTCCGGTTTCGGAGCAAAACCACCATGCGTTCCCTGATTCTCTTCGCACTCTGCTCACTGACGGTCGCGGCGCAGCCCGCCGCGCAGCCGCCCAAACCGTTTGTCGCGCCGGAGGATATCGCGTTCCGCGACGTCGATATCTTTAGTGAAGGGACACGGATGCACGGTGAGGTGTTCGTGGCCAAGAACGCCGCCGCGGATAAGAAGCTGCCCACCATTCTGATGGCGCACGGATGGGGCGGGGCGACGCCCGCGATGCGGCGCGACGCGATCCTGTTCGCTCGCGCCGGCTACTTCGTTCTCACGTTCGATTATCGCGGGTGGGGCGGCAGCGACTCCCGGCTGATTCCCGTGGGAGCGCAGCCGAAAGCGAACGCCGAGGGCAAGCTGACCATGGAGGTCAAGGAAGTCCGCGAGGTGGTGGATCCCGTGGATTTCGCCACCGACTGGTTCAACGCGATCCACTGGCTGGCGGCGGAGCCGCAGGTGGACATGGACCGCCTGGGCGTTTGGGGTTCCAGCTTCTCGGGGGGACTGGTGGTGTACGTGGCCGCGCGCGATCCGCGGGTGAAAGCGCTGCATTCGCAGGTTGGAGCGCTCGACGGACGCGACATGCTGAAGGTCCCCGAACTGCGCAAAATGGCTTACGAGGATGCCACCCGCATGGCTCGCGGGGAAAAGTCGTATCCCAAGCCGGGCGAGCCTTTCGAAGTGGTCCGCTTCACCGCCGACGGCAAGCGCGAGGTGACCGGGAAGCTGCGCGGGCACCCCTCCTACGGGAAGATGATGGTCTATTTCCCGGTGGAGGATGTGAACGCGGCGAAGCAGTGCGCGATGCAGTTCGTGATTGCCGAGAAGGAAGAGCTGTTCAATAACGGCGATCACGCGATCAAGGCCTATAACGCGTTCCAGGGCAAGAAGAACCTGGTGACGGTGCCGGGGATTACGCATTACGGAATTTACTCCACGGCCTTCCAGCAGTCGAACAAGCTGGCGATCGAGTGGTACGACAAGCACTTGAAGAACTGACGAGCCATGCGGATTCTTGCTATCGGCGCCACCGGGTTTCTGGGTCCACCTACGGTGCGACGTCTCCTGGATCGAGGCCACGAGATCACCATCCTGAACCGGAGCAACGCGAGCATTCCTGCCGGAGCGTCAGCTATCCACGGAGACCGGAACCGGCTGGCGGAACTCCGAAGCGAGGTCGCCCGGCTGTCGCCTGAGCTGGTGATCGACTTCATCCTGAGCGATGCGGGCCAAGCCCGCGAGTTGCTGCATACTGTGCGCGGAATCGCAGGAAGGGTTCTCGCAATCTCCAGCATGGACGTATACCGTGCGTGTGCCGTGTTGCACCGCCTGGACGACGGCCCGTTGGAGTCCGTTCCGCTCCGCGAGAACGCCGCGCTTCGGACCCAGCCGGCGTACCCAAAGGAAGCGATGCGGCAGTTGATGCACCTCTATGGCTGGGTCACTGAAGATTACGACAAGGTCCCGGTGGAGCAGGTTGTGCTCGGCGATTCGGAAATCCCTGGCACCGTTCTTCGCCTGCCGATGGTATACGGCGAAGGCGATCCTCTCCACCGGCTGTGGCCCATCCTGAAAAGAGTGCAGGACGGGCGCGCCGTGATCGTACTGGAAGAAAAACTCGCCTCCTGGCGTGCGGCTAGAGGTTACGTGGGCAACGTCGCGGCAGCGATCGCCCTCGCGGCGGAGTCGCGCCAATCCGAAGGCCGCGTATACAATGTGGCTGAAGAGCCTGCTTACAGCGAGCTCGAGTGGACGCGGAGGGTGGCTGCCGCAGCAGGGTGGGATGGCCGGATCGCGGTTTTACCGGCCGAGCGCGCGCCCGCGCACCTGCGCGTCCTCTACAATCTGGACCAGCATTGGGTGGCGGACACGAGCCTTTTTCGGCGTGAGCTGGGCTATCACGAACCCGTGGAGCTCGCGGATGCGCTCCGCTTGACCGTAGAATGGGAGCTGGCGAACGCGCCCACTCGGGTCGATGAGCGCATGTTCGATTACGCCGCCGAGGATCAGGCGATCGCCGCGGATTAGCTCCGGCAACCACTGTTGCCGCGACTCTCAGATACACGTCATCACCAGATCTCCGCCGCGCCTCCGGTCCGCAGAATGCATTAGCGACCGCGAATGCGCTATCAGGCGTAGTACCGCGAACGATTCAATCCCGATCCAAAGGCGACCGTTCGCTGGGGCGACCAGATCTGGGAAGATGATGATCGGTTTTCGTTTACCCGGCCGTGGACGCCGGGCTGGATCAGACGAACTGGTGCGAGAGCGGACATCGCCAGAAAGTCGTTAGGTTTGAGGCGGCATCCCGACCCAATCGGATACGCTCCTTTTACCGCACCCTGCCCATCGCCTCCCGCAGGGCTCGCTCCAACTCGCCCACCGCGGCGACCGCCTGTGAAGTCGGCTCCGCATCCGCGCCCTGAAGCACGCTGAACAACTGCGACAATTCGCCGTTGATACGCACCAGCGCGGTATCGGATGTTCCTTCGCGTCGCGCCCGCAGGATCGCCTCGCGATTCTGGCGCAGCAGATCCGTCAGCTTCAGGGACAAATCATGTTGCTGCTGCAACGCCGGCAGCGGCGTCTTCACCCGCGGATCCATCTTCACCGTGAGCGGGCGCGAAGCCGTCTTGCCGGCCGCGGTCAACCGAACCGTGTATTCCCCGGGCATCACCCATGCGCCGCGCGGTTCCAGCGGGGTGTTGCGCACAATGGCCGCAATCGGATACGACCGGCGCAGCGCTGCCGGAGGCTCATGACGCAGGTCCCAATTGAAGCGGTGCATGCCGGCCTTCGCCGCCGGAGGCTGATGCGGACGAATCCAGAAAGCCGGAAGCTGGATTGCGTTGGCGTCCAACTCGTCCTTGGTGTCCGTGCTGCTGTACTTGCGGATCAACTTACCGGCCTTGTCGAGCACCTCGATAGTGACCGGCGAATCCGCCGGCAGCCAGTAGTACAGGATCGCGCCCTCCGGCGGATTTTCGCCCGCGGGCTCCTCCGGCGGAAGCGGAGTGTCCGTGTACTTGTTCCAGCGGACGCGATATGCGGCGGATGGCGTGAACAGGACTGGCGAGGAAGCGTCCGGCTTCGCCGCCAATTCCCGCAGCGGGGCGATGTCGTCCAGAATCCAGAAAGACCTGCCGTGCGTGCCCACCACCACGTCGTTGTCCTTGATGACCAGGTCTCGAATACTGGTCGCGGGCATGTTCAGGCGCAGCGGATGCCAGTTCTCGCCGTCGTCCAGGGAGAACCAGACCGCGCGTTCCGTGCCTGCGAACAACAGGCCCTTGCGCACCGGATCCTCGCGCACCGCGTTCACCACCTCGTTTTCCGCGATCCCGCGGACGATGCGTTTCCAGGTCCTGCCGCCGTCGCGCGTGCGATAAATATGCGGCCGCGGATCGTCGAGACGGAAGCGATTGACGGCGGCATAGGCGGTATTCGCATCGAAGCGGGAGGCATCCAACAGCGACACCTTACTCCAGGGAGTGAGGTCCGGCGGCGTGACGTTGGACCAGGTCTTGCCGCCGTCGCGCGTGACGTGAATCAGACCATCGTCCGTGCCCGCCCAGATGGTTCCGGCATCCTTGTACGAAGGCGCCAGCGCATAGATCACGCCGCGCCGCCGCAACTTGTCGGGGTCGCTGTATGGCTGGATGCTAGCGGGCGCCGCATAGGTCTCGCGCGAAAGGTCGGGGCTGATGATGTCCCAGTTCTTCCCGCCGTTCACGGTTTTGAACAGAACGTTGCCCGCCAGGAAGAGAGTCTTCGGGTCCACCGGCGAGAACAGGATGGGAGCGGTTCGCAGGAAGCGGTATCGTCCGCGCCGGACGGCTTCGGGCGCGATATTCTGCACCTCGCCGGTCCGCATGTCGAAGCGGGTCGCCTTGCCGCCGTAGATGATGTTGGGATCGAGCGGATCGGGCGCGACGTAGCCGTACTCCTCGACGCCGACCGGACGCCACTCGCGAAACGTGATCTGGCCGTGATCGCCGCGGCTGACGATCCCGGCGGAGCCCGACTCCTGCTGGCCTCCGTAGACGCGATAGGGAAACTGGTTGTCGGTGATCACGTGATAGAACTGGGCGGTCGGCTGGTTGTACCAACTGCTGTACGTCTCGCCCCCGTTCACCGTGATGATCGCGCCTTGATCCGTGGCGTAGATCCAGATGTCCGGATTGTGGGGGTTGATCCAGATGGTGTGGTAATCGTCGCCGCCGGGCGCGCCGCGGATCGCGGTCCAGCTTCTGCCTCCGTCCTCGGACTTGTATGCGGCGATGTTCGCCACGAAGACGACATCGGGGTTCTTGGGGTGGACCCGCACGCACGCGAAGTCGGATCCCCGGCCCCACAGCCGCCCGTCAGTGGCGATTCGCGTCCAGGATGCGCCGGCGTTGTCGGAGCGATACAAGCCGCCCAACCGCGGCGCATCCACCAGCGCGTAGACTCGATTCGGGTCCGACGGCGCGATTCCAATTCCGATCCGCCCCAGGCGGTCCGCGGCGCCAGGCAGCCCGTTGGTCAGCGGCTGCCAGGTTTCGCCGTTGTCGATCGACTTGAACAACCCGCTGCCCGGACCCTCGAACGCGCCGTTCTCCCACGGCGCCTGTCGCGCTTCCCAGAGCACCGCGTACACGATCCGCGGATTCGCGGGATCGAAGGCGACGTCCACCGCGCCGGTGTGCTCGTTCTTGTACAGGACCTTCCTCCAGGTTTCCCCGCCGTCCAGCGTGCGGAACAGGCCGCGCTCCTCGTTCGCGCCATAGGGATGCCCCAGCACGGCGGCGAACACGCGATTCGGGTCGCGAGGATCGACAATGATCCGGCTAATCTGCTGTCCGTCGCGAAGTCCGGTGTTGCGCCAGGTCTTGCCGCCGTCCGTGGTTTTGTAGACGCCGTCCCCGACGGAAAGATCGGGGCGCTGCAGGCCTTCGCCGCTCGCGACGTAGATCACGTCCGGATTGGAGGGTGACACCGCGAGATCGCCGATGGACCCTGTCGGCTGGTCGTCGAAAATGGGGTTCCAGGTCCGGCCATAGTCGGTCGTTTTCCAGACACCGCCATTGTTCACGCCGATGAAGAAGACATTCGGCCGGGAAGGGATGCCCTCCGCGCCCACGGTGCGGCCGCCGCGATGCGGCCCGATCATGCGCCACCGCAATCCTGAATAAGCGCGAGGGTCGAGAGATTGTGCCAGCAGGCTGGCGCCGATCAGCGCAAGGGCAAAACGCATGACGCTGATTGTATAGCAGCGTCATGCGGCGCCCGGATCCGCATCATGCCGAAGCGGCTTTCTCCCTGCCCCATTGCGCGAACGTCTTGCCCGATTCCGCGAGCTGCACCAGCAGCGGCGCCGGAGCCCACAATTCGCCATGCCGGGCCTCGAACTCGCGAATACGCCCCAGTACGTTCTTCAGTCCCACCGTATCGGCGTACCACATCGGTCCGCCGCGATACGTGGGGAAGCCATAGCCGTTCAGGTAAATGATGTCGATATCGACCGGACGCAGGGCGAAGCCTTCTTCCAGAATGCGCGCGCCTTCATTCACCAGCGCGAAGAGCAGCCGGTCCCCGATCTCCCGCCGGTCGATGGCCCGCTGCTCGATGCCCGCGGCGGCGGCCCACTCATGCACCTGCTGTTCGATCTCGGGGTCGAACACGCGATTGCGCTGTTCGTCGTACTTGTACCAGCCTGCCGAAGTCTTTTGCCCGTAGCGTCCCGCCTCGCATAGCCGATCCTCCGCCAGAGGCTGGCGGATACCCGGTTTGTTCAGGTGCCGGAACTCTTTACGGATGCGCCAGCCGACATCGAGGCCCGCCAGGTCGCCGGTGGCCAGCGGGCCCATCGCCATGCCGAAGTCATACATCACTTCGTCCACGGCGGCGATGCCCGCGCCTTCCTCCACCAGGAACTGCGCCTCGCGGCGGTACGGATGGAACATGCGGTTTCCAACGAACCCGCGGCAATTGCCCACCAGCACGCCGATCTTTCCGATTTTCTTGGACAACTGCATGCAGGTCTGGATCACGTCCTTCGCGGTTGCCGCGCCGCGGACCAGTTCCAACAGCCGCATCACATTGGCGGGAGAAAAGAAGTGCGTGCCGATCACGCTCTCCGGGCGCTTCGTCGCGCCGGCGATCTCGTCAATGGACAGGGTGGAAGTGTTGGACGCGAGGATCGCGCCGGGCCTGCAGATCTCGTCCAGCTTGGCGAAGATTTCCTTCTTCAGCGCCATTCCTTCGAACACGGCTTCAATCACCATGTCCACTTCACCGAACCCCTCGTAGCTGGTGGTGGGCGTAATGCGAGCCATGCGCTCGTCCATCACGGCTTGGGAGAACCGGCCCTTCTTCACGGAGTTCTCGTAATTCCGGCGGATGGTGGCCATGCCTTTGTCCAGGGCGGCCTGATCCGCCTCCTTCAGCAGGACCGGAATGCCGGCGTTCGAGAACACCATCGCGATTCCGCCGCCCATGGTGCCCGCGCCGATCACGGCGACGCGGTTCACCGGCAGCGTCGGCGTGTCCTTGGGGATGTCGGGAATCTTGGCGACCTCGCGTTCGCCGAAGAAGACGTGGATCAGCGCCTTCGACTGATCGCTGTGTAAACACTCGCGGAACAGCCGGGTCTCCTCCGCCAGGCCCTCCGGGAAGGCGAGCTTCGTGGCCGCCTCCACCGCGTCGATCGCCTTTTGCGGCGCCATCCAGTTGCGGAACTTCCTGGCGTACATCTGGCGAGCCTGCGCGAACACCTCCGGCGTGGGCTCGCCGAGGCGGTCCCGCCGGTCACGCGAGCGCAACACCGGCTTGTCCGCTACCTCGCGGGCGAAGGCGATCGCGCCGGCGAGCAGGTCGCCCTCGATCACGCGATCCACGACCCCCGCCTTCGCGGCGTCCGAAGCGGACATCGGATCGCCCCCCGCGCACATCTCGATCGCCCTCTCAACGCCGGTCAGCCTGGGCAGGCGCTGCGTCCCGCCCGCGCCCGGAATGATGCCCAACTTCACTTCCGGTTGACCGATCCGCGCCGAGGGGACCGCCACGCGATAATGGCAGGCCATCGCCGTCTCTAGACCGCCGCCCAGGGCTGTGCCGTGGATCGCCGCCACCACGGGCTTGGCGCTCAACTCCATCTTGTTCAACACTCCATTGAAGTCGATGCCGCCCTTCCGTTCGCCGCTGGTGACCTTGCCGAACTCGCGAATATCAGCGCCGGCTATGAACGTCCTGCCGCCGCCGATCAGCACCGCGGCTTTCAGCGAATCGTCCTGGGCGATCGCGTCGATCGCCGCGTCAATTCCTTCCGGAACGCCGGGGCTCAGCGCGTTCACCGGCGGATTGTTGATGGTGATCACCGCGACCTCGCCGTCGCGCGTAAAGCTAACCAGTTCGCTCATGACAAAAACCTCGCTTGGAAAATCAGGCCTGCGCGGGGCGCGATGCGCGATCCACCACGAGCCGGGCGATCCGCTCCCGGTGGTACGTGGCGTCACCCAGCGCGATCTCGTTCGCCTTCGCGCGCCGGTAGTACAAATGCACGTCGTTTTCCCAGGTGAAGCCCATGCCGCCATGCACCTGGATGCCCCGGTTGCCCACCTCGCGACCCGCGTCGCTGGTGTACGCCTTCGCCACCGAAACGGCGGCCTGCGCGTCCGCCGTGCTTTCCTGCAGCGCATAAGCCGCGTAGTAGGACGCTGACCGCGAACTCTCGGTGAACACCAGCATGTCCGCGCATTGATGTTGCACTGCCTGATAGATGCCCACCGGCTTGCCGAACTGCTTTCGGGTTTTCACGTAGGCCACGGCGATGTCCATCACGCGCTGCATCCCGCCGGTGGTCTCCGCCGAAAGCGCCATCGCGCCGATATCCGCCATGCGCTCCAGGGCGCCCCGCGCAGCCGCGCCGGAGGCAAGCAGATCGCTTGCTTCCACGCAGTCGAAGGTCAGCTTGTAGAGTTTGCGGGTCAGATCGAGCGCGGGCATCGGCGTGATGGCCAGCCCGGAGGCTTTCGCGTTGACAATCCACAACGTAAGCTCGCCGTCACGCATCGCGGGGACAATGATGAAGTCGGCGGCGGCGGCGTCGGTCACGAACATCTTCGTCCCGCTCAGCAAATCCCCGGTCACCTGCATCTTCACCGCGTCGAAGGTCCAGTTGGCGGCGCCTTCCAGAAGAGCTGCCGTGGCCCGAAGCTTCCCCTCGCAGAGCGGTTTCAGATACCTTTTTTTCACCCCATCCGAGCCCGCTGCCTCCAGAAGCGTCCCCGCCAGGATGACGCTGGAGAAATAGGGGCCGGGCGCCAGGGCCGTGCCCATTTCCTCAAGCAGCACCGCGAGCTCCACCATGCCCAGGCCCAGCCCGCCGTATTCCTCGGGAAAAATCACGCCCAGATAGCCCTGCTCCGCCATCTTGCTCCACAGTCCGGCGTGATATCCATCGCCCTCTTCCATCAAGCGCCGGACCTCGGTCATCGGGCATTCCGCCGCGAAAAACTTCCGCGCGTTGGTCTTCAGGATGTTCTGTGATTCGCTCAATCCGAATTGCATTTTGGTTTCTCCGCGCCTCAGTAGCTCTTGGGAAGGCCGAGCACGCGCTCGCCGATGATGTTCCGCTGGATTTCGCTGGTGCCCGCTTCGATCGTGTTGCCGCGGGTCCGCAGATATCCGTACGCCCACAAGCCGCCATCGAAGGCGTCCTCGGCGCCGGATTCCAGAAGTCCGTAGGGTCCAAGTACTTCCTGCGCCACCTGTTGAAATCGCTGATTCAGTTCGCTCCACCAGATCTTCTGGATGGATCCTTCGGCGCCCGGAACTCCCGAATGCGAGATGCGCGAGAACGCCCGCATCTGGTTCAGGCGCATCAGCTCGATCTCGATGTAGCTCTGCGCCAGTTTCTGCCGCAGCACCGGATCCTGCGACGCGGGAGCGCCGTTGCGCTCCACCTGGTGCGACAGCTCGATCAGGCGGTTCAGGCTGCGCCGGTAACTCACCTGCAGACCCGCGCCGAAAGTGCCGCGCTCGTGCATCAGCGTCCCGATGGCGACGCTCCAGCCTTCGCCCACCTTGCCGACCACATTCTCCACGGGCACTCGCACGTCCCGGAAAAAGATCTCGTTGAATTCGCTTTCACCGGTGATCTGCTTCAGCGGCCGGACATCCACGCCGGGCGACTTCATATCCACCAGCAGCACCGTCAGGCCTTTGTGCTTCTCCGATTGAGGATCGGTCCGCACCACCAGCTCGCACCAGTCCGCCGCCCAGCCATAGCTGTTCCAGACCTTCTGACCATTGACAACGAAGTGATCGCCGTCCAGGCGGCCCTCCGTCCGCAGCGCGGCCAGGTCGCTGCCGGCGTTGGGCTCGGAGAAGCCCTGGCACCAGATTTCCTCCCCGCTCAAAATCTTGGACAAATACCGCGATTTCTGCGCATCGTTGCCGAACGCAATGATCGTGGGTCCGATCAGCCCCAGGCCCAGCGTATTGGCGAAAGGCGGCGCCTCGGCGCGGGCCATCTCCTCGATGAAAATGACCTGCTCCATCGTGCTCGCCCCCCGCCCGCCATACTCCTTGGGCCAGTGGATTCCCACCCATTTGCCCGCGAACGCCTTTTTCTGCCACTCGCGCAGATAACGGAAGCGCTCCTGGACATTGGGATTCGTGCGCATCTGGGGCCAGTCCTTCGGCACGTTGGCCGTAAACCACGCGCGCACCTCGTCTCGAAACTGTTGTTCTTGGGGGGTGAGATTGAGATCCATTGCCGTAACCGGAAGTGTTTCATGATATCCGAGTGGCGTACCGGCGGGCGGGATTGTATAGGACCGGTACATGAACCCCAACAGGCGCATCGCCTCGCTGTATCGGGATCTGCGTATCATAAAGCCGATCGATTGCTTCAGCCGATGCAAGGCAGGTAACCGATTCCGCTGACGTACGTCCAGGAACGCAAATATGCTGCGTAGATTTGTAGCCCTGGCGATCGCCGTTCCCTTGCTGGGCCATGATCCGGCTCATGATCAGCTCTGGCTTGAGGATCTGACGGCCCTGCACACGGAACTGCCCCGCCGCCATCCGAACCTGTTCAGCAAGATGACGCGGAAGCAGTTCGACGACGCCGCGGTAGCCCTGGCGGCCGCTATCCCGCAATTGTCGAACCCGGAAATCATCACTCGCATGGCGGCCATGATCGCCATGGCGGGCGACTCGCACACCTGGCTGAACCTCTCCCAGAAGGACGCCGCGATGGCGCGATTCCCTCTCCAGTTCCGGTGGTTCTCGGATGGCCTGTTCGTCGTCGCCGCCGCCCCGGAGTACCGGAACGCCATCGGAACCCGGGTGCTGAAGGTCGGCGGCTACGACACGGATGCCGTATTTCGCCAATTGAAGACCTTGATCTCCCATGAGAACGAGTTCTGGGCAAGGCAAATCAGCAGGGATTACTTTGCGTCCGCCGACACGTTGGCTGCGCTGCGGGTCATTCCCTCGGCAGCCAATGCGACGTTCGAGCTCTTGACCGTAAACGGAAGCGTACTGAACGTTTCGGTGGCGTCGATGCCCTCAACCGCGGTCCCCGCGCTGGAGTTCGCGCCGGCCTCCCACGGCAGCCCGCTTCCCCTGTACCGTCAGAACGCGGGACGCAATTATTGGTGGACCTACCTGGAGCCGCTGCGGTTGCTGTACTTGAAGTACACCGTATGCCGCAATGAGCCGGACCGCCCTTTCGCGCAGGTGGCGCAGGAATTCCTGGCGGCTTTCGACTCCCGGCCGGTGCGCAAGGTGGTGATCGACTTCCGCGCCAACGGCGGCGGCGATTCCTCGGTGATCAACCCCCTGTTGGAAGGCCTGCAACAGCGCCAACACCGCCTGTTGGAAGGCGTCCGCGCTTATGCCCTCATCGACAACGGCGTCTTTTCCTCGGGCATGATGAACGCCGCGAATTTCGCCGGCCAGAGGCCCTATGCGTTCGTCGTGGGCGAGCCGACCGGAGGCAAGCCGGTTCACTTCGGCAATGTTTCCACACTCACCTTGCCCAACTCCCGGCTGGCGATCAGCTACTCCACGCGCTTCTTCGATTCGCCCATCAAGGAAGACGCGGTGATCCCCGACATTCCGGTGACGTTGAGTTCGGCGGACTATTTCGCGCGGCATGACCCGGTGCTGGCGGCCGTCCTCGCGGGGTCGCCCGGGGACACCGCGCGGTGGACCGGCAACGTCGCCACCTTCAACGGCGCCAGCTTCCGCGACGGCGCTCCGATCGCCGGAGGATCGCTGGCTACGGTATTCGGCGATTTCTCGTCGCTGCCCTCGGGCGACGCGGCGGCCGTACCCCTGCCGCGCTCCCTGAATGGGGTCGAGTTGAAGGTGGGTGGCAGGGACGCGCCTCTTATCGCGGTGCGCGCCGGCCAGATCAATTTCCAGGTCCCGCGGGGCCTGGCCGAGGGGACCGCTCCGGTTCTGGTGAGCCTGAACGGAAGGAGCATCGGCGAGGGCGCCGTGCAGATCGCGGCTACCGCTCCCGGACTGTTCCCCCTGGGCGTTACGATGGGCCGCCAGGGAGCGGTTTTGAATCAGAATTTCTCGGTGAACGGAGAATGGAATCCGGCGCTGCCCGGCGAGATCGTACAGATTTTCGGAACCGGCGCCGGCGCGGTGACGCCCGAAATCGCCGACGGAGCCGCGGCCCCCCGGCTGACGGAAACAGTCGCCCGGCCCCAGGTCCTGTTCGGCACGCAGCCGGCCGAGGTCGTCTATAGCGGAATGTCCAACCAGTTTCCTGGGTTTTGGCAGATGAACGTCCGCGTCCCGGCGGGAGCATCCGGCGCGACGCCGGTCTTTGTCATCCAGGGCAGCCAGGCGTCCAACGGGATCACGGTGGCCGTGCGATAGCGAAGCGGCGATGCATCAGGCTCCCTTGTAGTTCAGGACCGGGTTCAGCGTCCTGGTCACCTGAACCAGGTCTTTCTGAGCCCGCAGGACGGCCCGGATGTTTTTATAGGCCGACGGAGCTTCATCGCGAAGCTGATGGCCCATGTCGGCGCTTGGCCTTTTGCCCTCACGAACCACCCTCCGGCGGGGGCTCCGCCGCGGGCAAGGTAAAGCAGAACGCCGCTCCCTGACCCGCCCGTGACTCCACCCAGATGCGGCCGCCGCACTGTTCCACGATCTTGCGGCACAGCGCCAGGCCCACTCCGGTGCCGGGCACCGCGGTGCCGTGCAGCCGCTTGAAGATGCCGAAGATCGCCTCATGATGCTCCGGGGCAATGCCGATTCCGTTGTCCGCGAAACGGAAGAGCCAGAGACTGGAAAGGCGGGAGGCTGTCACCTCGATCTTCGGCGGCGCCCCCGGTTGCGAGTACTTCAGGGAGTTCGAAATCAGGTTCTGGAAGAGCCGCTGCAGGGAATCCTCGTGGCCCAGCACCCAGGGAAGGTCTCCCGCGGCGAGCGTGGCGCCGGCATCGGCCAAGGCGGCTGCCATGGAGGCGCGGGTCGCTTCCAACACCCGGTGCGTCTCGATGGGAACCAGCCGGAGACCTTCAGCGCCGCCGAGGCGAGAGTACGCCAGAAGATCGCGAATCAACGCCGCCATGCGGTCGGCGCCCTGCAGCACGAACTTCAGGTGCTCGCGCGCATCCGGCGCCAGGCTCTCGCCGTGGCGTTCCTCGAGAAGCTGCGTGAAAACGGAGATGGTCCGCAGCGGTTCTTGAAGATCATGACTGGCGGCGTAGGCAAACTGTTCCAGTTCGGAGTTGGTGCGGCGGAGTTCGTGTTCGGTTCGCTTTTGCGCCGTGATGTCGACCGCCGCCATCACCTGCAGCTTGCGTCCATCCGGCAGCTCCCCCAGCGGTGCGGAAGAAAACAGCCAAACCAGAATCTGGCCGGAGGCGATCCGCACGGGAAGCTCCCAGCCATTGAGAATGGCGTCCGGCTGGGAGAAGCTGTCACGTATGATCTGCCGCACCTCCCCACAGCGCTCCGCGAAGGCGCGGCGGGTCCAATCGTCGGTGGTTCGGATTTGTGCCGCGGTGTAGCCCGTCAAATCGATCCACGCACGGCTAAGGTGCAGGACATCGCCGTCCTCGGCGAGGATCATGATCGGGATGGGCGCGTTCAGGATCGCTTGCCGGAAGCGCTCCTCGGATCGCCGCAGTTCCTGCCGGACCCGCGCCCGGTCCGAGATGTCGCGCCATACGGACCGGCTCCGGACCACGCGGCCGCTCTCATCGCGCACCGCCGAAACGCTGAGGCTGACGTCCAGGGGCGGTCCATCCTTCCGAACAAGACACAATTCCTGGTCCCGGATCTCGCTGCCCTCGCTGCACTGGTCGAGAATGGCGCGCGCCTTCTCGCGCGAAGCTTCGTCGTAGAATTCCAGCACCGGACGTCCCACGATTTCCTCGCGGGAAAAGCCCGTCTGGCGAATCAGCGTTTCATTGCATTGGAGCACGACACCGGTGGCGGCATCCACCGAACAGTACATGTCCGGAGCGTTCTCATAAAGATCGAAGTAATTCTGCTCGCTCTCCCGCAGGCGTTCCTCGGCACTCGTGCGCTGTGTGATGTCGCGCTCGAAAACGGAAGCGCCCGCCGGCCCTGGGTACACATGCACTTCCCAATAAACCGGTCCGGAAGGCGAATGGCGTCGCGTTTCGAAGTGAGCGCGCGCCTGCTGCTGGACCGCCTTTTCGACGTTCATCCTGGTGACCGCATCCAGCGCGCCGAGTGACCGCCAATCGGCGCCCGGCGCGGTATCCGGCTTCAGGCCGAAAGCTCGCAGCGCCTGCTGGTTGATCTGCGTAATTCGAAATCCGGTGTCCAGTTCGTAGAAGTTGTCCAGGCTTCCTTCCAACACTGCCGCCAGCCGCCGCTCCGAGGTCTCGGCCGCCCTCCGCATTTCCTCCGCCCGCAGAAGCGCCTTGCGGTACCGGGATGCGATCCAGGCGATGATCATGCCAACAACGCTGAAAATGACAATGGCGCTGTTCAGCTCCGCGAACACCTCTGAGGCCAGCATCCAGCGCTGCCATAATAGCCAGGAAAGCAGCGCGCTCAGTGCCGTGGTGAACAACCCCGGACCGAACCCGAAGTACCAGGCGCTGATGAGGATAACCGGGAAGAAGAGGACCAGGGGTCCGCCGGCGCCGACTACCGGAAGCAGGGCGAGGCGCACCAGGAAGGCCAGGAGGGCTAATGCCCCGGCGCTGAGGTACCGGGTGATTGCCGAGTAGATAGGGCGATCCGAACCCGTTAATTCCATTGCGGACCGTGCCTCTCCTTAGGTTCGCAGCGCAATAAAGACCTTACCCGCGGGACCATTCGGTTCTAATAGTTCTACGGGTACTGGGTTTACAGTAGCACGACTGTGCTTTTCGAGTCCCTCCCGCGTACCCGCGGAAATCTCGCCGTAGAATGGATTAGCCTAACTTGTGGGCATCGGGCATTCGTTGGGAGGCCGGAAACGCTTCTTTCCCTTTTTCCGGAACGTTCGTGAGCGGGCCTTGCGGCGACGCGAGAACCGGATGTTAGAATGAAATGAGTCTCGTTGGGAGGTCGTCTAACGGTAAGACTGCAGACTCTGGATCTGCGTATCGGGGTTCGAATCCCTGCCTCCCAGCCATTCCCCGTCGGTCAATCTTAGCTTTCTCCGAACGCAGCTTCCGACTGTGTCGATTCGTTCTGCTGTCAGAGGGGTGCCTAGATGGTTGAGTTTTTCGCGCAGCTCTTCGGAACGGACTTTGTTCCGCATGGCTATTGCATGCGATGGTCCTCCGGCGTCGTCGGCCTGCATGTTGTTTCCGATGCGCTCACCGCCCTCGCCTATTTCCTGATTCCCCTTTCCTTGTACCGGTTTGTCCGCTTGCGCCCTAACATGATGTTCCCGTGGATGATCCTGCTGTTCGCGGTGTTCATACTGGCATGCGGCGCAACCCACGTGATGGCGATCTATACGCTGTGGGAACCGGTTTATCGCCTCGATGGCATGGTGAAAGCCTTGACTGCGGCCGCGTCCCTGCCCACGGCCATCGTACTGATTCACATGGTGCCCAAGGCTGCGAAGATTCCCAGCGGCGATGAACTGCGGTTGATGAACGAGGAGCTGCAACGGCAGATTTCGGAGCGGGAGGTTGCCGAGCAAGAGGTCCGGCGCCTGAACGCTCACCTGGAGCAGCTAGTGGCGGAACGAACCGCGGCACTGGAGGCGGAGGTTCGAGAAAAACGCGAGACCGAACACAGGCTGAAAGAGGCGAATGAGGATCTGGAACGGTTCGCCTACGCCGCCAGTCACGACTTGCAGGAGCCGATCCGGTCTGTTTCTCTTTCAGCTCAACTACTTGCGAGGCGCTACAAAGGCAAGCTGGACCCCGAAGCGGATCGCCTGATCGGCGTTGCCACCGAGGGTGCCCTCCGCATGAGCGGGCTGGTGCGCGGGTTGCTGGAGTATGCCAAATCCAGCCATGCCGAGCCGCAATCCGGCGTCGCCGATATGGAAGCGGTTTTGCAGGATACCCTTCGCGATCTGCAGTTGGGCATCTCCGCGGCGGGCGCCTCCATCACCTGGGATGCCCTCCCGCAGGTCCCCGGCAGCCCGATGCTGCTGGGGCGCGTGTTCCACAACCTGATCTCCAACGCGTTGAAATACCGGTCAGAAGATCCCCCGTCCATACACGTTTCGGTAGCCAAGGATGAGTCGGGCTGGATCTTCACGGTCGAGGACAACGGCATCGGCATCGAGCCGGAGCACTCAGAAAAGATCTTCGATGTGTTTACCAGGCTGCACGGACGGGAGCGTTCGGGTTATGGCCTGGGATTGGCGCTGGCTAAGCGAGTGATTGAGCGCCATGGCGGCCAAATCTGGGTGGAGTCCGAGCCGGGCAGCGGATCGCGCTTCCGGTTCCGGCTGCCGGACCGTCCGCTGGTGTCCGACATTGTCGGCTAATTGATAGATAATATAGAAGATGTCCGTTCTCCGAGGCGGCTCAAACTTTCCGGCGCCGAGGCGCGTCTCACGAAGGTAGAATCATGCGCAATCTATTGATCCTCTGCGGGCTTTCCGCCCTGTTTGCCTCCGGACTGGAGGCGCAATCGGCGAAGGAGCGTTTGGAGAAGGCCCCACCCGCGGTGGACAACGCCTTGCGGGAGCGCGTAAACCGGTTCTACCAGGCGCACGTGGACGGCAAATGGCGCGAGGCGGACGCTTACGTCGCCGAGGATACGAAGGACTTCTTCTTCGCGATGCAGAAGAGCCGCTACAAGAGTTGTGAAGTGGTGAAGACGCAGTATGAGGCCGGGTTTAAGCAAGCGCTCGTCACCGTGGTGTGCAAGGGCGACTGGCAGTTTCATAACACGGTGCAACCCGTCGTGGTTCCCATCACCTCCGCGTGGCGGATCGAGAAGAAGCAATGGTACTGGTTCGTGGACCAGACTCCGCGCAAAGAGGTCAGCACTCCATTCGGAATCATGCGCGCGGGCCCGGACAAAGCGGGCGCCACCGCCCCGGTGGGGAAACCTCCGGGGATGCCGGACGATCTGAAGCAGGCGGCGAAGTCGATGACGAATGCCGACATCCGGATCTCGCGTAACGAGGTGGTTTTCGATCCCGCGGTGGGGGGTTCGTTCCGTATTGACGTGGTAAGCTCCACTCCGGGAGATGTCCAGCTTCGGGCGCAAACGCGAGCCGACGTCCCTGGCTTAAAGGCTTCCGTGGACAAGATTCGCCTCGGCAGCGGCGAGACCGCGGGATTTATCGTCGAGTTTGTTCCATCGGAGAAGCCGCCCGAGTTGCAGGAGACAACGGTATATCTCGAAGTTCTTCCGTTCCATAAGATTTTCCCGGTAAAAGTGCGGTTCGCGAAGTAGGCACTGCCCACTGGCGGGCGGTTTGCAAGTCATTCGGGCGGAGGTGCCAGAATGAAAGTGCCGCCGGCCGATGCCGCCACATTCGATCCCGCGATCCGGATGTCACGCCCGGAGAAGGAAGTCGCGCAGATTGAGTTTCAGAGAGAGCTGGAACGTCTCATTGAGGGGTTCCTGGACAGAGCAGGCGTGCGTGGCGCCGACGTTCGGGTCGAGTTCAACGTGGGCAGAAACTTGACGGAGCGTCAAATTCCTGTCAGAACCGCCGCCCCGCCGCCCCCGACCCAGCCCCGCCGCGAGCTGGCTGCCTCCCACGCATGGATGGAGACGACCCAAACGAATTCTTCGGCCGATCGCTATTGGGCGAGGCAGCCGGTGGAGGTTCAGGCGCTGCGCGACGCGCCCGCGGCAGAGCGCGAATCCATGGCTCGCGACTTGGCGCAGCGCGGCTTCGCGATCGATACGGCGATTATGGTGTGGGGGTGGGATCCGGAACGGACCATGCGGCTGCGCATGGAGTACGGCTACACCTGGGTGCCGTCCGCGCTTCAGCCGGCCGTGCAGGTCGCGCCCGGCTTGACGTTTCCCGGGCTGCCGAGTTATCAGGCGGACGTCATCCCGCCGGGCGCCATTCGCGTGTCGCTGGATTTTCTCGAGAATACCTAGTCACGTCACATTCGAAGTTCGATGTAGCCTGCAGTCAATAGGTTAAGGAAAACTGTGATCTGCCGGCGCCCGCATCGCGCGCCATGCTGGGGCCGGAGGAGGTCACATGAAGCCAGCCAGCTATCCCAGAATCCCGCCCCAGCCAGACGCTTTGCAGTACGGTATCGAAGAGTTGTACTTGTTCCAAGTGTTCGACCGTGCATCTTATGTCGCAAGGTTCGGCCTGCAAGCGCCGCCATTCGATGCTACACGGCGGGTGAAGACCTGGTTCGACTCGAGCGTCGCCGGCTCAGACCTGGACGGTGGCGTGAGCTATCAGGTGATTGCCGCTGACAATCGCGGATTTCCCGGTTTGCGAACAATCGTGATGAGCGCCGAAGAAGCGGCAACCGTGAACCTGCCCGGCCCCGTGAACTACGAAGTGCGGCGCGTCCAAGCCACGGGGGCAACGCGCGGCGGCGCGCCCGTGAATCCGGTGTATCTGAGCCTGGAATCCGAGGCGCGGCAACTACGAGACGCCGTCGGCACGGGCGTAGTGGTGGACGAGGGCGCAACCGCCATGTTCGGCACGGTATACCCGTCCGATGAGCCTCGCCGGATGTGGGCCCTGGTGGTGGAGGGCATCGCGCAGAATGTTGGTGTGCTGTTGAATGAGCGGCACGGCGCGGGATTGAACTCGCCGGGCGCGTGGAAGGTGGAAGGCGGGCTGGTAACGTGGGTTCCGGCGCCTCCGCCGGTGACGGAGCCTTTGGACCGCAAACCTGCCCGCGAGGTGCCGGTCCGCGCGCTACTGGCGAACGAAGTTCTGGAGCAGGGGCGGTTCGCGCCCGTGGTGGCGCGGACAGACAAGCGGCAGCAGACGCAGCAGGCGAGCGGATGGTTCACCGCCGGGGATCGAGAGATGCTGCGGGAGTGCCGGGAACTTCTGGCAAAGATCGCTTCGCGGGGATGACGTGAAACGGGGCGGACATGGCCCGCCCCGTTCGGTTTCAGACTGTAATCGCCGGTTATCGGATGGGCAGGAAGCTGCCTCCGCCAAAGATCAGCGATGTTGGGTCGGGCGAAACGGCCAGGCCCAGAGGTTGATAAGGTCCGGGTTGAGTATCGGCCGGAACCTCGAATTGCACGATGTAGATACCGATCTGGCCCGGCAGATAGCTGGCGGAAATCACGCGGACGCCCGCGTTATTGACGCCGACTACCACAGGCGCATTCAGGTTCTGTGTCGTGCCGAGCAGACCGGGCACGTTGGTGCCGATCCGCGGAGTGGCCTGGCCGAGGCCGGTGGCGAAGAGGAACAGCCGTTCGCCGCGTACGGCCGGGCTGGTCTGCGAAACGAAGGAGCCGTCTTCACGCTGGAGCGCCGCATAACGGCGTCCGTCGGTGCCGGTGTACTCGAAGATTCCGGGCTGGAAGGCGGCCACCTGCACGTTGGGAATGACGGTCGGCACGTTGTTGATGGTCACGGTGGCGCTGGCCGGACCGGGCGGGAGATCACAGGGCACCTGGAAGTTGATCTGCTCCCTGCCGCCCTGGTTGATAACCGCCGCGATGGGCGCGCTGAGACCGCCGATGGAAAGAGAGGCGCCCGCGAGGGTGAGCGGGTAGCCTCCGAATCCGCCTGGCGCGAGCACGGTTCCGCTCACGCCGGGCGCGAGCCCCGGTCCGCTGACGGAAGCGAGCGCGCACGGCGCGAGTCCCGGAAGGAAGCTGGCTCCGTTCACGAAGTTGTTCCCCGTGATCAGAGGCGCAGGTGGGCGGCTGGTGAGGTTAAAGGTAGCCGCGAAGGCGCCGGCAGAGGCGGTCACGACGATGTTACCCGCAGTGGCGCCGGCCGTAACCGTGGCTTGAGCGCGGCCTTGCGAATCCGTGGTCGCGGAGGTGGGGTTCACGGTTGCCGGGCCGCTGGACACGGCGAAAGTGACCGGGAAGTTGGGCACTGGACCGCCGTTGGCGTCGCGGATCTGAACCACCAAAGGCTGGGCGAATGCCTGGCCGGTGTCGGCGCTCTGGTTATTGCCCGAGACAACGGAGAGGCTGCCGACCGCGATGGTAGAGATGGCGTTGAAGGTCACCACGGTGCTACCGACGGTAGCAGTGACGACGACATTGCCGGCCACTCCGCCTAACGTCAGCCGGGCAGAGGCACGGCCGTTGGGACGCGTTGTCGTTTCCACATTGGAAAGCGTCGCCGCTCCCTGGGTGACGCGCCAGGCGACGGTCTGCCCGCCCACCGGAGCTCCGCAGTTGTTCTGAACGTTGATTTCGAGGGGCAGCGTCAGCAAGGTCCCCGCGCGTCCGGTCTGGTTGTTGCCGCCGGCGATTGTCGTATTGGCGCCGACCGCGGGTTCCACGACGAGTTGCACGATGCGGCCTCGGGCGCCCAGGATGCTGACCAGCGCGCGACGAGTACCGGCGGTACAAGTAGCGCGGATGTCGCAAGTGCCGATTCCCAGCTCATTGGTAAGTGCGCTGTTTTCGCAGGTGGCGACGGGCGGAACCGTCAACTGGAGGTCCGGATCCAGGAATTCGATGCCGACATTAGGCATCGGTCCGGGAGTCGGGGCGTTGCCGAGGTACACGAAGAAGCGAAGCGCTTCGGGAGTGACCTGGCCCGCCTTGAGCCGGATGACGAGATCTTCGGTGCGCTCATCAGGCTTCAGGAACTCGAGCTTCGGGACGTCCGCGAGGCCGCCGCTGCCAAGACTCGTGGCAAAGGTGGTGACTACGAATCGCGCGCTTCCGTAACCGGTGGCGGTTGCGGTGACCTGCGTAGCGATATACGGCAAGCCGCCGATGTTCGCTCCCGCTGGTCCCAGGAAGAAGCCGAAGAAATCGTTGCGAGCCAGACCGTTGGCATCGCTGGTGGTTTGGGCGGCAACCACGCGGCCTCCGGGTGACTCGCCGGACCAGAGCACCTCGACGTTGGGAACGGGCCGGCCTTGAGCGTCCCGAACGATCACCGTAAGGGGCCCCGCGGTAAAGCCGGCGTTATCCGGAACGACCTGGCCGTTTCCGGCGAAAACAAACAAGCCAGCCTGCGGGGTGGGTCCGCCCCCGCCGCCGCCACCACCTCCTCCACCGCCGCCGGAGCCGGGAACGGTAAGGGTGTACGTGGCGTTGACGTTGCCGAACGCGGAAAGCGTGATGCTGAATTCGCCAGGCGAGGCGGGCGCCTGCGCGACGCGGATCTGCGCGACGCCATCCCAGTTGGTGTTTACAGTGGAAGGGGTGAAGGAAACACCGCTCGAAGCATTGATCGTGATAGGCGCATTGAACACCGGGCGTCCGCTGGCGTCCACCAGGCGGAAGATGAGCGGCAGCGGCGCGGCAGCGCCAGGCTGCACGGTCTGTTTGTCGTTGAACAACTGGAAAGTGGCGCCGCCGACCTGAGGCGGGATATTCACAAGCTGCAGCCGGAGTTCGCTTGGGGAGGCGGTGCCTTCCGCGTCGAGCCTGGGCTCGCCAGCCAAGTCAATGCGCTGAACGCGCCGATTTCCGTCGTTGTCCACGATCAGGTAGGCATAGCGGGCATTCGGAACTTCGTTGGAGACCTCGACATCCAGAACCCGGTTAATGGGCGTGACCACACGCAGCCGGGACTCGCGCACGGCGAGCGGCGAGATGTCGAGATCGTAGAGAGTACGCGCCGATGCGGAGAAAAGCAGAGCCTGCGTATTCGAGACGGGCAGAAGTTTGTCGAAAGCCGGAACATCCAGGTTCTGAGTGGGCCAGGTAAAAAGACGACCGTTCTGAGTCAGGTCGAATGCCAGGATGGAGCGGCCGCCGATGATGGGGGTGGAGTTGATGGCCAGCGCCCACTTACCGTCCGGAGTAAACACGAGATTGCGGGGCGTTCCCAACGCCTGGATTTCGCCGTTGCGCCGGATGGAGTTGGTTTCCGGATCAATGATGGTCACCTGGTTGGTGGCGGCTACGTAGATGAAGCCCGACAAGTCGGTGGCGATTTCCGTGGCGCCGCCGGGAAGCTCGAGGGCCGAGCCGATCACAGTGGGACGGGCGACGGCGAGGTTCACGGCGTAGACGTAGCTATTGGACTGGGCGCGGGAGAGAACGAAGGCCCGGGTGCCCTGCTGGTTGAACGTGACGTCGACCGCGTTGCCCACGATTCCGATACCGCCGGGGGTGGTAATCACCTCGGTGGGGCCGGTAATGTCAATGGTCCAAATGCGGTTGGTGACCACCACGAGGGTGCGGCCATCCGGGCTGAGGCCCGCGGCGGCGCCGCCGGCTCCCTGCAGCCCCGAGACCGCTTCGGGAGTAGTGAAGTTCGACTGAGTAACCGTCAGCGGATTTACGCTGCTGCCAGCGATGATGTAAAACCTGCTGCCGTCCGGCTTGGGGATAACGATGAAGCCGCCGCCCGGACCCGTGAAGGCGCCGATCTGAGCGATCTGCGCGGCGGTAGCCGAGTAGACCTCATAGGACTGGCTGGTGCTTGGGCCGGGAATGCGGAATAGGAAGCTGTTACCGGTCTGAGCGTGCAGGGGAGACAAGCACGCTACAAGCAGACACAGCACGGCCCAAAGACGAAAATGGGGAGTTCTCATGAAAAGAAACCTCTTGGATGCGAGTTGGACGCAGGCGGTACATGGAGGAGTGTACCACAAGTAATGGGAATGGGACCACTACAAAAATACCAGAAATTGTTTCGCTTGGCGAGGTTCTCTTTTGCGGGTGGGCGGGAAAAACAAACGGGGGAGCTTTCGCTCCCCCGTCTGGCTGAACCGTGATCGTTCGAGCGTTAGCTTAGTGACCCAAGCTCTCGCCGATGACGCCGGTACGGTTGAGACCCGGCAGGTCGAGGATCAACGCGACGTACATCTGGTTCGCACCAGGCGTGGTCGCCGAGGCTCCCAGCGCGCTGATGTAGGCTACCGCATGGCAGTACTGGAATTCGTTCTGCGCAATGATGTAACCCTCGAAGCCAGCGGCACGGTTGTCGATACCGTTGGTACCACCACCGGACAGCGTGAAGGCAACGTACTGACCGCCGCTGATCGCAGTAGAGGTCTGCGAGCCAGGAGCAGCCGCGCCGCCCGGACCACTGCCGTAGTAGAACAACGTTACACGGCCGGTCTGGATCGGAGTGCCGAACGGATCGCGAGAGGTGTTCACGATCACGATACCCGTGTCATAACCCTGCTGGTTGGTGACGTACGGGAAGAGGATGTTGCAGAAGCACTTGACAACCGTGAAGATGTTCAGGTTCTGGGTGCTGGGGACGAAGCGCGGCGTGCCGAAGCCCGACGCGTCGCTGGCGGCGCGGCCGGCAGCGGCCGTGGTGTAGAACGGAGCGAAGCCCGCGATCACCTGGGTGGTGAGACCCGGGGTCGGCAGATCCGCGACCGGATCCGCGTTGTAGGCCACGATCACCGGGATATCGAAGTCTTCCACGGTGGACGGATCCGCGTAGAGAACTTCATAAACCACGGTGGCGGTGCCAGCGGCGCTGACGCCCACGACACCGAAGCCAGTGTCCGTGGTGGGTGAGCCACCCGCGCCTGCCGCGTCATTCAGAACCACGCGAACGGCGATACCGGAGGTAACGGCGGTGCCGGCGCGGAACAGGTTGATGCGGTTCGGAACACGGATGCTCAGACCGTTCGGAATGTTGGACAGCGAAGCCGTCAGGCGGGTGCCGTGCTGGGCAAGCCCGACGTTTCCGAAGCCAGTAACGCCCGAGGCGAAGACCCGGGTGGAAGCCTGCGCGGCATTGTCAGAAGCAAAGCTGAACGGTGCGAGCGGAGCATTCGGGTTCGGGTTCGGGATGCCCCGGCCCGCGCTGTTGTAGGCGTCTTCCGAGTTGTAGATAGCGCCGGGAACGTTCTGATCCCAGGCATCGGTACTGATGCCGAAGGTGAACGGCGAGGACGCTCCTACAGGGCGATTGGTAACGTACTGACGGAAGTTCCGAACCTTAAACGCGTTCGCGAAACCTTCGCGGAAGCGGACGAAGTTCGTGATGCCGTTATTGTCAGCGCGGCGGTACTGATCGGCGAAGGCCGTCGTGAACGCGCCCGTGCTGTCATTCCAGTTGGCGTCGTCGCACTGCGTCAGCCGGCGGACCGTATCGGTTCTGGCGATGAGGCCGGGCAGGATGAACGCAACGAACTGCTGCTGCTGGTTGATGGCGACCGAGGTCGGACCCGAGATGGAAACCGACATCGTGATGGCCGAGAAGCCGGTCAGCGACGTCGCGGAGCCGAGCAGGTTCGCGTTGGCGCGAACGTTGGCGATGCGCAGGATACGGGTGGTCTGGGTGCCCGGAGGATCCAGCGGCACGCCGAGGAACGCGATCGAGTTCTGGGAGGTTGTGCCCAGAATCGCGGAGCCCGACTGGCGGCCCTGGAAAACGTTCGGACGGCCCGTACCAAAGGTGGACCCACCGACGGTTCCGTCATAGGTCAGAGCCGGGTTGCCGACGCTGGTGATCGCGCACACGCCAGGACCCTGGATCGGATCATTGTCGGGAGCGCCGGTCTGGCCGCAGTTCAGAAGCGGGGTGTTGGGATTCACCGGCGAGTTCGGCTCGTCGATGAACAACAGCGCTTCATTGAACACGGTGGCGCCGGAGGTGCCAACCAGACGGCTGGTGATGTTGGTATTCAGAAAGATCTGAATGTTAACCTGCGGGACGCGCTGACCGGCCGGGGTGGGAGTGCCACCGGTGCAAACCAGCACCAGGTCGCCAACCAGTTCGGTCAAGCCCTCGGCACGCACCGTGGGGGGCGTACCGGCGTTTGCCACGCAGGTGAAAGGGTTGGGCGCGCCCTGAATCTGCGCGCTTGCCGTGGGAACGAGGCCCAGCAGAAGGGCCACAACGGCAAACGCAAAGATCATTCTACGAAAATCTGCCATTTCCTTCTCCTTGTGAAGTTTGTGGTATCGAATTGATGGAAGTTCTTTTCAACCTGAGCCTCAAAATGCAAATTCTGTCAGACACCGAAGATCGTGAGTTTCCCCCAAGGACCCGGCGGCGGATTCGATTCGCGCCACCACGGCGGCTGGACGGCTACTTGCTTCCACTGAGCTCATGCTTGCTGACTTCTCTATGTAGTTCTTCAATCGTGCTCGCGGGATTCACGCTTGTTGAATGCCCGGCTTGCTACAACTCTTTGGTAAAACCCTGGACGCAGTCAAACTATGAATACCACTGTCCGCCAAAACAAGTCAAGCGGAAAGTAGGACTTGCAACCTGCGCCTCGCAAAAAAGGCGCAAGCCGGCCCGCTGTCCATTGCAGCACGGCCACTAACCCCCGGTCAAGATCATCGGCAGGAACCGGCTCCCCCTACATCCAGAGGAGCGCAAATTTCATTGAACGGTCGGGAAGGCGCAGTGAACGGCGTCATCGGCGGGGCGAGCCGGCCACTCGCAAACTACTGATCCCGCAATGTCTTTCTCAACATCCGGACTCGGGTCTTGAGTTCGTCGCTGGCGTCCAGCAGATCGGAGTTGTCATAGATGATCCGCGGCGTCATGAAAACGATCAGTTCCGTCCGCTCCTTACTGATGCTGCGGCTTCCAAACGCCGCGCCCAGAATCGGGATACGATGCAGCACGGGGATGCCCGCCGTGGAGAACGTGGTGCTTTCATTAATGATGCCGCCGATGGCGATGGTGTCGCCATCCTGCATGGTGATCTGAGTCTGCAGGGACCGCTGCGAGAACGAAGGCGAATTGATGCTGGTGCCGGCGGGCGGGGCGCCCGGCGCGCTCACTTCCTGATTGATGATCAGGGTGACTACGCCGCTCGGATTCACGCGCGCATTCACGTTCAGCGTGACGCCGGTATTGCGGCTGGAGATCTGCTGCGCGAACTGCGTGTTGCCGCCAGTCTGGACGCCGGTGCCGACGGTCGCGGTGAGAACGGGGACCTGGGTCCCCACGTTGAGCGATGCGGGAATGGAATCCGTGGCGATCAGGCTGGGCGCGGAGATCACCTTAGCCCTGCCCTGGGTCTCCTGCAGCGAGAGAAAGGCGAGAAGCTCCTTGCTCTGCCCAACCAGGAGGCCGGCCGTGACCAGGGTGCTGGCGCCCACCAGGCTGGCGGCGACGTTATCGACGAACCGGGACCCCAGGTTGTCCTGGCGATTGCGGAACTGATAGGTGACCCCGCTGGCGAAGGCCCCGTTGAGTGACACCTCGTAGATACGCGCTTCGAGCAAAATCTGCCGCGGGGCGATGTCGAGACTCTTCAGGAGTTTCAGGATGCTCTGGTACTCCTGCGGCGTAGCCTGGATGAGCAGGGAGTTGTCGAGGGGGTTGGGAACGATGCGCGGCACGCGAGCACCCTGGCTCATGCCGGGAAAGCCCAGATAGCCTCCGGTGAGGTCCTGCGAACGGGGCGCGGCGGCGCCGGCCGCGGCAGGTTGCGGAGCCGCGGAAGCGCCCACCGGCGCGATGCCGAACGCCGAGGGGTTGAAGCCGCCACCCTGCGGGAACTGGGGTGCGAACCCGCCGAAGCCTCCAAAACCACCGAAACCTCCTTGCATGCCCATGCCGCCGCCCATGCCCATTCCGCCGCCGCAGCCCTGATTGAGCCCGCCAGGACCGTTGAACTGACCTCCGCCGCCACCGCCCGGGTTACCCCCGCCGCCCATGGGTCCGCCGAAGCCGCCGCCGCCGAAGCCGCCGCCGCCGAATCCGCCGCCGAACCCACCCCCGAAGCCACCGCCAAATCCCCCGAGCATCGGAATTCCGAGGAGCGCATTGATGGCCATCGCCAGGCAGTCGGCCTGCTGGTAGCGGACCCGGTAAACATGGTTTTCGACGGAGCCCACGGGGACCGACGCGGCGACGTCCAGACGCTTCAGCCAGCCTTCGATCTGCTCGAACGCGCCCGGATTGGGAGCGACGGCGATCAGCAGGTTCAACCGGTCCACGGGCAGGAAGCGCACGGCGGAGAACTTGTCGGTCAGGGAGATGCCCTTCAGAATGTTTTGCAGCTCCTCGGCGACGTCGGACGGCTGGCTGTTCTTGAGCTCGAACAGGCGAACGCGCTGGCCCGCCAGCACATCGCTGTCGAAGAGCGAAATCATGTCCATGGTGCGGCGCATGTTGCGGCGGCTGTCGAGGATGAACAGCAGGTTCGCGGGCTCATACGCGTAGAGCTTGGCGTTTTCGCCGATGAATTCCTGCAGCACCTTGCTGAGCTCGGCCACGGTGGCGTACTTCAGGAAGACGAGGTTGAGCATGGTCTGCTCGTTTTCCGGGATCTGCGATGAGTTGGAAGTGACCTCCGCGGCGAGCGGCAGGCGGGCGATTTCGGTGAGCGGCACAATGCGCCACAGGTCGCCGACCTGAACCATCCCCGCGCCATTGATGCGCAGAATGAGCTCCAGCAGGTTGCGGGCATCCATGTTGCGCGTTTCGCCGTAGGTGTTCAGGACCACCGAGCCCTTCACGCGCGGGTCGATGATGTAGTTGAGCTTAAGCTGGCGCGCCAGCATGTCGACCACTTCCGTCAGGTTGACGCCCTGCAATTGCAGGCTACCGATGGGAACGCGCGGAAGCTCGGCCTGCGCGGTGCGCGTAGGCGGCTCCTGGGCATCGCCGGCCGGCTTCGGCTGCGCCGGTTGCTGAGGCGCCGGTTGTTGCGGGGCCGGCTGCGCGGGAGTCTGCCCCACCACAAGTTGCACGACGATCAGGATCAGCAGCGTTCCAACCGCCAGAAGCCGGAATTTCATCTACTTGCTTTCTCCCTTGCTCTTTGTGGTCTTGCTGACGGGCTTCGGCGTCTTCACCGGGGGTTCCACGACTGCCGTCGGGAGCGTGCCCCCGCGCCTGGCCATTTCGCGATCCACGACGGCCTGCTCGAGCTCGTTCAACTCGGCCTTGGTCTTGGACCATTTCTGCTTGCCGAACGGCGTGGGGTTTTCGAAGTAGATCCGGTCGCCCTTGGCGGCGGCGGTCATGTTGGGGTTCGGCTCGATCTTGGGCGCGGGACGGTCGAGCTCGCCGTTGTCGGCGAAGCGGCTGACGCCGAACGGTGTCTTCTTGAAAATCCACTTGCGGCCGTCGGGATCGGTGTATTTGTATGTCTGCGGCGCAACTTCCTTCGCGTCAGCGGGGACGGTCACCGTCTGATAGGCGTCCGGCTTCTTTTCCGGCGCCGGCGGCTGCTGCGCGAACGACGCCAGCGCCATCCAGCCCGCTCCAATCAAGCTCACTCCGATGATTCGTTTCATATTTGTCTTTCCTTCGTTCTCTTATCGAACCTGTTCCCAGCGGCACTGGGGACCGAACAGACCCCGCGTGACCACTTTTCGAAACCCGTTTGCGACCGTTCCAGTGGGAGACGTATCGCCCACCTGGCAGGTGCGGAAGCCGGCGCCCATGTCCGCGCCGGGAGCGGCCTTGTCCTGCATGCCGGAAGATTGCTGTTGAGCCGCTTCTTGCTGCTGTTTGGCCTCCATCTGGGCGCGGCTCGCGCCGAACACGTTGACGTTTGCCGGCGCCCCGCCCGGGCGCTCAGGAGCCTGCCCTTCGGCCACCTGGATCTTTTCACCCGGCTTCAGCTTCAGCTCGTCCAGCGATTTCTCGATGGTCTTGTCCTCCCACTTGAAAACCGCCTTGTCGCCGCTGACCGACGCAAGCTGAAACGGACCCACCGCTTGTCCTGCGCGATACGCCTTCTGGGTCCCGCTCTGCCGCTCCGCCAGGATCAGCGAGATGTCGTCCCCAAATTTCATGACGCCGAAAAGCACCGGAAGGTCGGGAACGGGCTTGGGCGGCGGCGGGGGCGCCACCTCGATCACCACGTTCGGGTTGCGATCCCGCGAGAACAACATCTGCTGCGCGACCTGCTCGTAGCCGGCCGCCGACGCGGCCTTCACCGGCTCCACCGCGGGGGGCGCGAGCACGCGGTTGCGGGCCTGCATGGCGTTCTCGAACACGCGTCGCTGGCGATCGGCAGCCTCGTCCCAGGATGCCTTCAATTGCCATCCCGCGGTCCCGATCAGGACCAGCAGGGCGAAGTTCAAGGCGAGGATTCTCTGCTTCATAATTCCCCTCCGCTCTTCTTGTCGGGAACGAGTTTCCTGGCCACGACGCCGGACAGGCTGAGCCGCACGTTCAACGTTTTTTCCTTGTTTCCGGGAGAGAGCACGCGCATTTCGTTCAGCGCCATGATTTCAGGCTGAGCCGAGAGAGCGGCCACGATGTTCACCAACTGCTCGATGCGGCATTGCATGTTCACCGCCACGGCGACTTCGCCGTAGGCGTCGCCGAAAGGCTTCACCTGTCCCACCTCGGTGGCGCCGATCTCCACGGGCGGGTTCTCGGCGCGCGCCACCCGGCGCATGGTCTGCAGTAACTGGGCCTGGGCCTGCGCGGCGGTGTCGGCGGCGATCAGGCCTTTCTCGCGCAGGGTCAATTCGGCGCGCACCTGCTTCAGGATCTCGTTCTTGGCGGGCGCGGCGGCCACTTCCTGCCGCAGGCGATCGAGCTTCTGCTCGAGCAGTTCGACGGGCTGTTCCGCCATTTGGGGCGCGGTCTCCGGTTCGCTGGTGAAGAGCTGGAAGAGGAGCACGAAGACGACGGCTGCCGCCAGCAGGAGCAGCGCGCGGCGGTCGCGATCATGGATTTGCACGCGGAGCCTCCTTCGGAGCGGCGGCCCGCGCCGGACGCCCCACCGGGAACTCGCGCTGCGCGCGGATGCGGAAGGTCTCGCCGCCTGGTGTTCGCGCCGGCGCGAGTTGGAACTCGGATCCCCGGAAGTACGGCGATTCGTCGATCAGCTTCAGCAAGCCGGCGGCCTGTTCGGCCTCCCCCGCCACGCTCACTTGTGTTCGATTCAGATCGAGCGAGTTCAGCCACGCGGGCGGCGCGAGCAGTCCGGTCAGTTCGTTCATCGCATCCAGGCTTTGTTGAGAAGTGGCGCGCAGCTCGTCAAGCTGAACGGTGCGCGCGCGCGAGGATTGAATCTCGCGATCCACCTGCGCGACCTTACGGGCCTCGATCTCCAGCCGGGCCACCTCGGCCGCAAGCCTCTCGCGGTAGTTGTGCTTCTGAATGGAAATCGACACTGCCAGGGCGATCACCAGCAGCAGCAGCAGCGACGCCAGCACGATGGTGGGAATCCACATGGCTCGCGAATTCGCGGTGCGGCTCGCCTCGGGAAGCAGATTCAGCGGCAGGCTCAGCCGCGGACATGCGCCCGCCAGCGCGGCGGCGTAGGAAATGGAGAATGGCAGTCCCACGGACTCGCCGGGGGCGGCGGCAGGCTTGGGCAAGGCGTCGGGCAGCGGCCGGACCGCTGTTCCGGCCGGCAAGCGCAACTCGGCGAGCGCGACCGAGCCCGCGTGTTCCTGCGATCCGGCGAATGCGGCCGAATAAACCGGCCTGGACGCGCTCTCACCGTAAACCTCGATGTCGGCGCCCCGTTCCTCGACCGCCGCCCATCCGGCCTCGGGATCGCCGTAGAGACGCACCGCGGAGTAAATGGCTGCCGCGGACACGGTGAAGCAGGCGAGCTTGATCCCTGCCTCGCTGAAGAGCGTCGCGTAGCGGTCCACCACTTCCTCGCGGGCAATGGCCACCAGAACGGACCCGGAATCGGCCAGGCGTCCCCAACCGGAGCGAACGCCATCCTCGGGATACGGGTGCAGGGAATCGATCTGCAGCGCCACCGCGCCGGCAAGGTCGCGCTCCGCGACGCCGGGAACCGCCACCTGTCTCACGATCACATCGCGCCGCCGCAACACCACCCAGGCAGCGACATGCGAAGATGCGGTTTTCTTCAGAAAGTCCGCGTAAACGCCGCCCCACTCCGCCGCCGGGCGATCTTCGAATCCGGGAATGGTCAGCATCCCCAGAACCTCGATGCCGGAAGGCCGGACGCGCGCCACCGTGACAATCAGGTCGCGCCGGTCGATCTCGATTCCGACTCCGGTGCCGAAAGCAGCCCACTTGCGAAGTCCGGCCGGGATCACCGCGCGCCTCCGGCGGGCGGTCCTGCCGGCGCCAGCGCGGATTGCGACCAACCGTCGTCATACCAGCGCAGGATGTGATACGGCGGATTCCACTCGTTGGGGTCGAGGAACTTGACGGTCGCCGCCACGCTGCGGCTGATATCGGAAAGCTGTCCGTTGGCGAGCCTTAGCCGGGCGGTCGCCCGTAAGGTCCAGATCGTGTTCCCGCCCACCCGGACCCGCGGAATTCCCTCGGCGGCGGCAACCGCCTCGCCGTCATTGCGGAACGGGAGAATCAGCCGGCGGCGTACGATGGCGCCCACCGCGCCGGGCGAGATCCCAAGCGAAAGCAGCAGCGCGGGGTCCGCCGTATTGATATCGAAAGTGGTGGTGGAACCATGGACGGACAAGCAGTCTTTCAGACCGCTGCCCGGCAGCAGCCGGCCCTGTTCGTCCTCGCGATAGCTGCCGTGGAACAGCTCCGGCGTCATCCCTTTTACCAGCAATAGCTCCTCGATCTCTTCCAGGGACGCGTGCCGGGCGCGAAAAGACGGATTCCGCGAGAGATAAAACGAATCGAAGAGGGTGGGCAAGGGGCTGGGGGTGCGCCAGTCGAGAATGCCGCCGGTGATTTCCGCCGCCCGTTCCGGGGTAGCGCCCACGACCCGCAGCAGACGCATCAGGTCGTTCGGATTCGCTTGATTTACGTTCAGCTTAGCGGTCTCCGGCTGGATCTCCACCACCGCCTCCCCGGAAGGGTACGGGAAACGCAGCACGGACATCGGCGCGCGATAGAACCGGGGGCTTCCATCGGGATTGGAATGCCCCTGATACCCCCACCAGATCCACAGAATCGCGCGATCCACGGAACCGGAGGCCAGAAAATGGGCGCGGACGCCGTCCGCGGCGTTCGACACACGGTCGGTTTCGGCGCGGACCGTGCTCGCCACCGCGAACGCGATCGCCGCCAGCGCCGCCGCCAGCCACAACACCGCCAGCAGGGCGCTGCCCCGTTGTCCTGCGCTACTGTTGAACATCCTGGTAGGGCCCGGCGGGCTGGCGCGTTACGCGGATGGGGACGGTGACGCTGGTGAGCGGAAGCCGCGCCGCATCCGCCGTGACGGGATTGAGTTGCACGCGCACCGCCGTGGGGAGCACGTCGCCGGCCCAGTTGGGAAGCCACCTTGCTTCTGTTCCGTCGTTCGACAGGCGGCGGTAGAAGAACTGGGCCGACATCAGATTGTCGGCAACGACGAAGGATCGCGGGCCCGCGCCAACCGGGCGGAACAGCGGCCGCTGCAGGCTCAGCAAGGGATCGGCAATCAGGCCCACGCACAGGCCGAGCAGAGAAGCGGGACCCGAATACAGATACTCGTTGGAGATCAACCGGACGCCGCCCCGTTCGCCGGGGATCACCTGGAACTCGACCAGCCGGGGCAGGCCGCGCGAGCCTTCCTCCATGGAATAGGACGTCACCAGCCGCATCGTGGTCGGCTCGCCCTGAAAGAACGGAACCCGCAGCGGAGTGCCGGGACAAGCCGTGGTGGTGGGAATCACGCCGCCGATCTGCCGTTCCAGGATCAATTGCGCGGCGGCCACCCGGCGATTCGACAGCAGCCGGTAATTGGTGCGTTCGTAAGCCTGCGTGGCGGTGCGCATGGCCATCAGCATGCCCACGGACAACATGCTGACCAGCACCACCGCGATCAGCATCTCCAGCAGCGTGACGCCGCGGCGGCCGCTCATGGCAACACTCCGTCCTGCGGCAGAAGCACGCCCGGGCGGTAGGCTTCCAAGGTGAAGGACCGCCTTTGGCCGCGCGCCATCCACCACACTTCCAATTCGATCCGGTCCAGAATGCGGGTGCCCGGACCGGCGCCTGGGGGATGGTCGAACGGCCGGACCACGGCGCGCCAGCCGGCATCATCGAGACCGGCCGCCACCACCCGGTCAAAACCACCCTGCAGGGGAACGTTCCGCGGCAGCCGCGCCTCCGTCATCAATTCCGTCATTTTCCGCCTGGCGAGTAGCGAGCCTCGATCGTAGTCGCCCAGCCGCGCGGCGTTCCGCAGCGACGTACTCAGGGCAGTGAGCACGCCGGTGACCGCCACCGCCATCAGCGCCGTGGCGACCAGCGCCTCGAGCAGGGTGAAACCTCGTCTCATGCCGGCGGCGCGGACCTTTCGATCACGGGAACGCCGGAAACCGGATCGATGCTGATCAGGCGGACCGCGCCCCGCCTGTTGCGAAGCTGGATTCCAATCCGCGGGATCGCCCCGCCGGGATACAGCAGGAATCGCTTGGGCTGGCCGGGAACCTCCTGCGGGTATTCCGGCAGGATGCGGGTAATGGAGACTCCATCGGAGTACTCGTGCCGCCGGAGGGAGCGGGGATCGAGCGACCGGACCTGGATGAGGTTATCGCGAGGGGAGATCATCAGTTCCATCACCTGCTGGCGGCGATCCGCGCGGGTCAACGCCTGGTTCAGAAACGCAGCGGTCTGCTCCGCCGCGGCGGTCAACCGGATGTTGTCGATGCCCGCCGCCGCCACCGGGAAACTGATGCCCACCATCAGCGACAGCAGCGTCACCACGATCAGCATTTCGATCAGGGTGACGCCGCGTTGCGCGACCAGCGGGCTTCGGGGTGGCGCGGCCGAAGTCATTACTTGCTTTTCCAACTGACCACGTCGGCGTTGTCGCCCTCCCCGCCGGGATTGCCGTCGGCGGCGAGCGAGATGATCTCCGGCTCGTCTCCGTTCTCACCGGGGTACTTGTAGAGGTAGGGACGGCCCCACGGGTCCATGGGAATATCCTGCGGCAGATAAGGTCCGTTCCACTGCGGCGTGTTCTCCGGACGGAAGCGCAGCGCGCGCAAGCCCACCTCCGTGGCCGGATAGGTGCCCGTGTCGAGTTTGTAGGCCCCCAGCGCCGTCATGAAGGAATTGATCTGCGCGCGGGCAAACGTTCGCTTCGCTTCCGCGGTTCGGTTCAACATGCGGGGGGCCACCAGCGCGGCAAACAGCGCGATGATTGTCACCACCACCAGCATTTCGATCAGCGTCACCCCGGCCTGGCCGCTTCTACGTTTTCGTGTCATGTCCATATATTCTCTTTTACTGTCGCGGCGCGTTCTTCCAACTCACGATGTCCGCGTTGTTGCCCTCGCCGCCGGGCGATCCGTCAGCGCCGAGGCTGGTAATTTCCGGCAGGTCGCCGCGGCCGCCCGGATACTTGTACAGGTATACGCGACCCCAGGGATCGAGCGGCACATCCTTTGGCAGGTAGGGTCCATTCCAACGAGTCACGCCGCCGGGGTTGACCACCAGCGCCGCCAGACCCGCTTCGGACGGAGGGAACGATCCGGTATCCAGGTGGTAGTTGGACAGGGCCGTCAGGAAAGCATCGATCTGTACTTCCGCGGCCGCGCGGCGAGCCTGCTCCGGTTTCTTGAGCAGATTCGGCATCACCAAAGCGGCAAACAGGCTGAGCATTACCAGCACCACCAGCATCTCGATCAGCGTGATTCCCGCGGCGCCTGGTTGCCGTCCCCCCATCTTCATACCGCCACCTCATTGATACTCGTGATCGCCAGCAGAATGCTCAGGATCAGCACGCCGATGATCACGCCCATCACCAGAATGATCAGCGGCTCGAAAAGCGAAGTAAACCGGCGGATGGCATCCTTGGTGTCGGTCTCGTAAATGTCGGCCATGCGTCCGAACATCACATCCAGCCGTCCGGTCTCCTCGCCGACCATGAGCAGGTGCCCGGCCAGCGGGGGAAACTCGCCGGCGCGGCGCAGCGGCGCGGCGATGCCTTCGCCGCGCTTCACTCCCTGGGCGATCCCTTCAAGCGTTGCCGCGATCCGGCGGTTGTTCAGAATCGCGCCCGCGATCCCCAGCGATTGCACCAGCGGCACGGCGTTCGCCACCAGCGTTCCCATCGCCCGCGCGAACCGCGCCGTTTCCGCTTTCCGCAGGGCGTCGCCCAGCAGCGGGACCTTCAGCCGGAAGGTGTCCCACCACATGCGCCCCGCGGCGGTGCGGATGTAGGAAAGGAAGGCGGCCGTGCCCGCCAGCAGCGCGGAGCCGAGGATCCACCCGTAAGCCCGCAGGAAATCGCTGGCGGCGATCATGATCTTGGTGGGCAGCGGGATCTGCATCCGCGGATCCTGGAATATCATCGCGAACCGCGGCACCACGAAGTACATCAGCACCACAATCGACGCGATGCCGACAATCGCCAGCAGCGCCGGGTAGACCATCGACGAAATGATGTAGTTGCGCAAATCGTCGCGGGTGCGCTCGAACTCCGCGAGGCGCTCGAATACCTGCGACATCGATCCCGACGCCTCTCCGGCGCGCACCATGTTGATGTACAGCTCGGAGAAGTACTCCGGGTGCGTGGCCAGCGAATCGGCGAAGCTCCGCCCGCCTTTCAGCACGCGCAGGATGTCCAGGATGATGAAGCGGAAGTGCGGACGCTCGGTCAGCTCGCCCGAAATCGCCAGGGCGCGGTCCAGCGGGACGCCGGCGTTCAAAAGCGTGGACATCTCCTGCGTGAAGAAGAGCACGTCGCGCCGCTTGCCCCGTTGCATCGCCGGGAGCTTCAGCTCGAAACCACTCTTCTGTTCGAGCCCGACGTAGACCGGAGTAAGGCCCTGGCGGCGCAGTTCGCGCGTCACCAGCTTGTCGTTCTCCGCCGACAGCGTTCCGGTGCGGACCTTGCCGTCCGAAGTCACCGCGCGGAAGAAGAACGTGGTCATGGCGGGCTAAAACTCCTGCGTTACGCGAATCACTTCGTCGGGCGTGGTGACGCCTCGTTTCACCTTGTCCCATCCGTCCTCGCGCAGGGTGCGCATGCCGTGGCGGCGCGCGGCGGCGGTAATGATGCTCGCGTCCTCATTTCGCATGATGATGGAGCGGATGTCGGTGTTGAGCTCCATCAGCTCGAAGATGCCCACCCGGCCGCGGTAGCCCGTCCCAAAGCAATGGTCGCAGCCGGGACCGCGGAACACGTCCACCACCTCGCCGAAGGGCGTAACCGTGGTTCCCTCCGGGCGGCGGCAGCGCGTGCAGATCACGCGCACCAGCCGCTGCGCGAGCACCGCCACGACGGAAGACGTGATCAGGTAATTCTCCACGCCCATGTCGGTCAGGCGGGTGATCGCGCTGGGCGCATCGTTGGTGTGCAGCGTCGAGTACACGAAGTGGCCGGTAAGCGCGGCGCGGATGGCGATGTCGGCGGTTTCCCGGTCGCGGATTTCGCCCACCATGATGACATCGGGGTCCTGGCGGACGATGTGCCGCAAACCCGCGGCGAAGGTCAGCCCGATCACCGGATTCACGTGAATCTGGTTGATCCCGTCCATCTGATACTCCACCGGATCTTCGATGGTGATGATCTTCTTGTCGGTCTGGTTGATGCGCTTCAGCGCCGAGTACAGCGTGGTCGATTTCCCGGAGCCCGTGGGACCCGTCACCAGCAGAATCCCGTGCGGGAGCGAGGTGTAGTATTCCATGCGCGAGAGCATGTGCTCGTCGAAGCCCAGGCTGCGCAGATCGTAGAAATCGCCGGCGGAGCGGTCCAGAAGGCGCATCACCACGCTTTCGCCGTACAGCGTCGGCAGCGTGGAGACGCGAAGGTCCACTTCGCGGCCCACGGTCTTCACCTTGATGCGGCCGTCCTGCGGCAGGCGCCGCTCGGCGATGTTCAGCTTCGCCATTAGCTTCACGCGGGAGATGATGGCGGCCTTGAGTTCCTTCGGCGGGGGCTCCTGCGACACCAGCACGCCGTCAATCCGGTAGCGGATGCGGAATTCCTTCTCGAACGGCTCGATGTGAATGTCGGAGGCGCGGCTTTCCACGGCCTGCGCGATCATCGCATTCACCAGGCGGATCACCGGCGCCTCGCTGGCCATGTCGCGCAGATGCTCGAGGTCCTCGGTTGCTTCCGCGCCGCCGAACTCGGCCTCGCCTTCGCGCTTTTCCGCCTGCCCGAAATAGCGGTCGATCGCTTCCAGGATTTCCGCTTCGCCGGCCAGCGCGGGATGCACGGCCAGCCCCGTGCAGCTCTCGATGGTGTTGCGCGTCTCCATGTCCAGCGGGTCAGCCATGGCCACCGTGACGCCGCCGCCGTTCATCGCCATCGGCAGGCAGCGAAACTGCCGCAGGAAGCGGGGCGACAGAGTTTCCGTTTCCGGTGAGATTACGGGGGGCGAATCGATGGCCATCAAAGGCACGCTGAGCTGCTCGCTGAGCGCGGCCTGCACGTCGCGCATGGCGATGAAGCCCAGGTCCACCAGGATTTTGCCGATTTTTTCGCCGCGCTCTTTCTGCAACTCCAGGGCGCGGTCGAGATCCTCCTGCGTGATCTGCTTCTTGCCGATGAGGATCTCGCCCAGACGCCTGTGCATCAGAATTTTTGCACCCGGATGGCGGCTTCAATGGCCGCCGCGCCCTGCTTCTCGGCCGCCGCCAGCTTCGCTTTGGTCGCCTGCATCAACAGTTGCGACGGCAACCCGGTGGCGTCTTCCCAGGGATACCGCGACAGCGCCACGCCGATCACGATCTGCTCTTCCGGCGGCAGCCCTTCGAAATGCGCGGCCATGTTCACCATCTGCTCCCGCAGGGATCGCTCCAACTGCGGCAGGCGTTCCAGCTTCTTGGCGCGATGCGAGGCGATCACCTGCGGGTTCACCGCCGACCGCACGGTCATGGTGGGACCGGTTGCGAGATTGATTTCCGCCGTGAAGGCGACACCGTAGCCGTCCAGATACAACCCGCGCGTCGCGCCCAGCAGGACAAACGGATTATCGTTCCACAGGTCCTGAACCCGGCGATCCATGGAGCGCTCCATGTCGACGATCGACTGGCGCGACACCTTGGGGGCGGCCGCCGTCAGCAGGACCGCGGTAAGGAACAACGCGGCGCGTTTCACTGTCCCGTCTCCATGCCGTTGTTCACGGCGTACATGCGATTCACCTGTTTCATCAGGATCTCCATGTTGGCGGCGTTGGCAAGCTGGTCCGCGCGCCGGTCAAACTCGAACTTCTTCTCGGCTGCGTCCAGCAGATCCATCGTCTTCTTCTGGTGCCGCGTTTCGGCGTCGGCCACGGCCCTGGCCACGGCCGAATCCAGACGGCGCGCCACTTCCTGCCGCACCATGGATTCCAGAGCAGCCACCGGAACGCCCGGTTGCGGAGAAATCGCCGGCTGCGTGTAGCCGTGGACCAGAATCGCCACGGCCAGCATCGCCGCCGAAGCAAACCCGAGTTGGGGGCCGGAGTTCCAGAATCGCCGCCACCAGGTGGGTTCGAAGACCTTGTCCGAGACGAACGCGATCCGCCGCGGAACCTCTTCCTCGCGCAACGCCAGCAGCGCGTCTTGCGTGATCCGCAGCCTCTGGATCTCGGTCCTGCATTGCTCACAGGACGCGGCGTGCGTCTCCACGGCGGCGCGCTCCGCCGGGCTCGCTTCTCCCAGTACGTACCCCTTGATGTCGACTTCGCAGCTCATGAGTCCCTCCGAACGGCAACCGGCGCCAGCGTGGCTTTCAAATTGTCCATCGCGGTATACAGCCTGGATTTCACGGTGGAAACCGGGCAGCCCAGAATCTCGGCCATCTCTTCGAACTTGAACCCCTGGTAGATCTTCAGCACCACCGCCTCGCGCTGATCCGCGCTCAACTGCTTCAACGCGGACTCCACCGCCAGGCTCAGTTCAATAGGAAACAGGCGGGGATTCGGGTCCTGGGGAACCGGATCGCCGTCCAGTTCCTCGCGGTCGGGGCGGTTCTTCCGCAGCAGGGAATAGGCTTCGTTGTGGGCGATCCGGAACAACCAGGGTCCGAAGCGGGCGATATCGTCCAGCTTCGACAGATTCTGATAAGCCTTCAGAAAAACATCCTGGCTCAAGTCCAGGGCGTCTTCCCGATGCGCTGTTAACCGTAACAAATAATTAAAGATTCGCTTTTCCCACCGGGAGACGAGGAGGTTGTAGCTCTCGACGCTGCCGCGCCGGGCCTGCAGAATCAGGTCGCGATCCTCGACCTCCCGGAAAATCAAAGCTAATCAGGCTCCGCTGTTGAAGACGCCGCCCGCGTCTGGAAAAGTCGAACGGGGACAACACTATTCTGTCACCGCGAAGTGCCCCGCCGTCGATCCACTCCTGGACCTCGATGTGAGCAACGGCCCCAACTTGCAAATCGCGTTTTGCCGGTTCCGCGCTGTAGTCGCACGAGGGCGGAGAGCTGCGCACGATCTCGGGAGGAAGACTGCGACGGAATCCGGCTGCTCTCTGGGCGAGTTCGAAGGCTATCATTCCGCCGGACCCGGCCTGTAACACATTGAATAACTTCTACTTACAAGAAACGGAAGCTGCCTGCGATTGCCTGAATGTCGGCTTTATGGCACCGGCCGGGCGATCGCCAGATCGTAGAGCGCAAGCGCCAGGAAGTAGTCCGCGATGGCGGATACCTCGCGGTTCTGGGCGTCCGCCGTGGTCTGCTCCCGTAAATTGACCAGAAACAGAGTCGAATCGCCGAGCTGGAAGCGATCCCGCTCCAATTCCTCCAGTTGCCGCGCCACGTCGATTTCCTGCCGGATCAACTGAACCCGGCTTTGCGCCGCGCGCACGCCGGACATCGCATCTTGCACTTCCGCTACGATCTGGTCCCGCAGGAAGCGCTCCCGCTGCTCGAGTTGCATCAGCCTCGCCTCCGCCGAGGCGAGCCTCCCGGTGGCTTCCCGGCGCTGCAAGGGAAGGTCGAAATTGAGCCCGGTGCGCACTTCCTGAGGGCCGCGGAGAACACGATTGGCGTCACCGAAGCCGTTATAGAAGCCGACGCCGACATCGATGGCGGGCAAGCGCTGGTTGCGGTACAACTGCGCCTCCACCCGAAGCTGATCTCCCTGGCTGATCAGGCGCTGCAGCTCCGGGCGGCGCCGCAGGGCCAGAGTGATATCCTCCTTCAGGCGTTCCTCCGGGAAATCGGCGACATCCGGAAATAATGCCGGCAGTTGGTTAGCTTCCGGCAGCAGCGCCTGCCCGTTCGCATCACGGTAAAACAGCGACAGATCGATGGCGGTAAGTTGAAGAAAGCGCTCGGCTTCCACCAGCGAGGAACGGCGCTGCAGGATGGCGCGGTTGTTGTCGATCACTTCGACGCGCGGAAGCTGTCCGGCCTCGACGCTGTCGCGCAGGATCTGATCACGAGCCAAGGCAATGTCCAGCAAGGACTTAGCCACCTGGAACCGCTGCCCGGCCGCGACCCACGACCAGTAGCGCCGAGTCGCCAACTGGTTCACGATCAACTGCTGCTGCTGGATTCCGAGATTGGCGATCGCGCGTCCGATCTCGGCACGGCGCAGATCCGCGCGGCGCTGGTCGATCGCCCGGTCGCGGAATAACGGCAGTTTGAAGCCCGTTTCGAACTCGCCGTCCTGCCTCGTTTGCAGCTTTCCCTCGTAGCTGGGGAACGAACCACGGCCCAGCCGATAGCCGCTGTAATATCGGAGGCCCTGATAAGGGGTCGCCTGCTCCAGAAACGCTCCGGCAATGTTGTTGTTGTAGAAGCCGAACTGGTCGGTTTCGAAGTTGGCCGACAGGCGCAGGTCGAACTTCCCGAGCGCCGCCAGAAGCTCCGCATCCGCGACATCCTGATCGAAGAGCGCGGCAAGAAGCGGCGGATAATTCCGGCGCACGCTGTCGAGCAGGACCTCCAGAGTCAGCGCCGTGCGGACACCGGGGGCCTGATTGCTGGCGCGGGACGGCGGCGGAGCTTCGCTCCTGGGAGCAAGCTGACCGGGCTGGATGTTGGGCCGGGGAGTCGACTGGTAGCGATCCGGAAGGCGAAAGCGGGGCTGGCCGGTGCTAAATTCCGCCGTCTGCGCCGGCAGGATCGCCGCCAGTAGCAAGCAAGCGCCCGCCAGCTTCACTTCTTCTTCTCCGGACGGGAGACGCCGGTGGCGCCCGGCTCGTCCTGGGCGATGGTCGGCGGGAAGCCGTTGAACTGCCGCCAGAGCTCAAATCCCAGCGGAACCACGCGCAACAATACCCAGCCGTTGGCACGCACGCCTTGCCGGAGGTACATCTTGGACGGCCAGGGCTTATCTTCCGGGTCCGGCCCGATAAGAAGGCGGAAGTTACCCATGCCGTCATCGGTGGCATCGATCAGTTTCACCACTCCGCCGAAGGTACCCACGGCCACCGCGGGCCATCCCACGAACTGGACGGCGGGCCACCCCTCGAACTGCAGCCGCACCTTGGCGCCGACGGCGATCAGCGGCATGTCGTTACCCTTAACCTTCAGTTCCACGGTCTGGGCGTCGGAATCGGGCACCAGTTCCACCACCGGATCGCCCGCCTTCAACAATTGTGATCCCGGCTGCGCCAACAGCCGGAACACCGTGCCGTCGCGCGGGGCTACCACTTCCTGCGTCAATTGGCGATTGATTCGAATGGAGATCTGGGCTTCTGCCGACTTCGCGTTGGCGACATCGCCTTGAGCGGCATTCAGCAGCGCGCGGGCACTTTCGATGGAGCTCCGGAAGTCGTTTTCGATCCGTTGCCTCTCCGCCTCCAAGGCTTGCTGGTTGTTGCGGGCCGCATTCAGGCTATTCTTGGCGCGGGCGAGCTCGGCGTTATGGCGGTCGAAGTCATTCTGCGCCAGCTCCAGGTCGCGGGTGGAGCGCAAGCCCTTCTGGTTCAGATTCTTAGTTCGTTCCAGGTTCAGCCTGGCGGTGAACAGGTTCGATTCCGCGGCCTCCTGGAATCGTTCCGCGGCCGCCGCTTGCTCCACCGCGGCCTGGATCCTCGCCGAGGCGGATTCGAGCGAGTTGCGCCGCGAGCCTTCGAGGGCCAAAATCTGGCCGCGAATGGCGTCCACCCGTCCTTGGGCGGCATTCAGGCGGTCGAGGACCGCGCGCCCATCGCGTTTCAGGTTGTCCAGAATGGTGGGATCGTTGTCGGAGATCTCAAACAGCGGGTCACCCTTGCGAACATGAGTCCCTTCAATCACATAGCTCTTCACCACCCGGCCCTCCACGGGGGCGGCGATCAATTGATGCCGCTCGTCCGGGGTATAGGCGATCACGCGACCGTCGCCGGTGACGCTCTGCTGCCAGGGCACGAACCCGAGGCCGATCATCAACGCCGCCAGCAGGCCGGCCAGCGACCAGGCCAGGCGGCTGATGGAGGGCGGCGAGGGTACTTGATCCAACGCCGGCAGGCGATCCATGCCCACGAGTTCCACCAGGTAGTCGGCGCGGCGGACTGTTTTGGCTTGTACGGGAGGTTCCAGCGTAGTCTTCATGCGATCCTCTCTCGTTCGGTTAGCGGCGATGCCGGCGCAGCATCAGGCGGCCGCTGCTGATCTCATAAACGCGGTCGCAATACTGCATCACGTCTTCCTCGGCGGAGGCGACGATCAGCGTCCAGGGAGCCTCACGGGAAAACAGGGTATCCAGCAGGACATCACGCTCCCGCGCATCCCGAACCGTATCCAGGGACTCATCCGCGATCAGCAGGCGCGGACGGTTCAGGATCGCGCGCGCAAAGCGCAGCCGTATCGCCTGTCCGGCCGAAAGCGGATAACCCTCCGGCGCCAGTGTCGTGCTCAGCCCGCCCGGAAGCGCCTGGATCTCCTCGAGCAGCCCGACCGAGGCCAGCGCCGCCTGGACCTCACCCAAGGTGACATCCGGGCAGCCCAGACTGACATTGTCGTACACCGAGCCGCTGAAGATCTCGGGATCGCGGACCAAAGAAATCCCGCTGCGCAGGGCGTCCCGGCGGATGGCCCGCATGTCCAGCCCGTCGATCTCCACTACCCCGTGTTCCGGTTCGTTCAAGCCGTAGAGGATGTTCAGCAGCGTTGTCTTGCCGCCTCCCGAGTTTCCGGTGATACAGACCCGCGAGCCGGGCTCGACCAGCCAGTCGATGTCGCTCAGAATGCCCTTGCGCGAGCCGTAGCTGAAGGCTACCTGCTTCAGTTCCAGTCCCGCCGGATGGTCCGGCTGGCGCATCACTTCACCGCCCAGCGGTTCCAGCGGCAGGTCGATCAGGTAGCCGAGCTTGTCCATCGAAGCCTGCAAGTCGTAGAACAGCTCCAACTGCTTGCCGAATTTCGAAATGCCGGCGATGACGGCGGTGACCACCAGTTCGGCGGCCACCAGTTGTCCCAAAGTGAGCTGGCGCTGGATCACCAGCCAGCCGCCCACGCCGAGCAGCGCCGCGGAGGCGACCGCCTGCAGCGTGAGGAAGCTGACGATCTGGCGCATCAGAATCCGGAAGTGGTTGATCCGGTAGCCGAGCCAGGTCTGCGTAAGGTCGTCGGTGCGTTCCAGCGCGTAGGCCGTGCCGCGCGGATTCTTGAAAGTGATCTGGTTGCGCGCCACCTCCTCGAACCAGGCCACGATGGCGTACTTCGCCTTGGATTCCTTGATCGCCGTTTCCACCGCGCCGGAGCTGAGCGGGAACAGGATCAGGAGTATGAACGCTAACAGCAGGATGTCAAACACCAGCAGCCAGGGGTGATAGACGCCAAGCAGGATCATCGCCATCACCGTGCTCATAAAGATCGACAACCCGTCCACGATGAGCGTGGCGCAGTTCTTCTGCAAGGTGACGACATCCAGGAAGCGGTTCACGAGCTCCGGCCCGTGCTGCTCCTGAAACGCCTCCCCGCGGACACGAACCAGCCGGTGAATGACTTTGGCGGCTACGCGCACGAAGATTCGCCGCTGGATCAGTTCCACGACGTAAGTGCGCAGGGCCGTGAAAACGGTGGACAGGCCCAGTCCGGCCAACACTACCAGCGAAATGACCACCAGAGGCTGTAGAAGGTTGCCAAAGGCAACGGTATTTACCAGGGTCTGCGTGGCGATCGGGGTAACCAGCGAAAGAAGGGCAATGACCACCGAGTAGATGACCGCCACCCACACGTCGTGGCGCTCCACCCGAATCAGGCTCTTGACGCGCTCCCAGGGGGAGACCCCGTGATATACGTGCGCGCCTGAATCGTCGTCATGCTCGCCCGGAGGTGCAGGCGGGTTGCCGTTGCGGGAGTGAAGATCAGTGCGGGTCGCCATGGGTTTTGCGCGATGTTGTTATTAATCAACAATATGCGATTTCGGCCGGAGAAAGCACAGAAATCGCGCTTCCTTATCGATGCTGCTTTCGGCGGCCAAGTTTCACCAATTCTGAACAACTATTAATTTTAGCCGAGCCGTTGTATAAACTCACGAATCAACTGATTCACCCGCGCGGGCTGTTCGTTGACTACCCAGTGGGAGCCATCGGGGATGCGGCGGACGGTTAAGTCGGGGACGAACTGCTCCAGGCCGTCGAGGTTACCGGTAAGCAGGGCCTTGTCCCGCTCCCCCCAGATCACCAACGTCGGGACGTGAACCATCAGTTTCTCGGGCGGGATCTCGAAGGCGGGCAGCGTCTCACCGGGCCGGGCGGGGCCGGCTTCGGCGGCGCGGTAGTAGTTGAGGCCGCCGGTGAGCGCGCCCGGCTGTGCCCACGCTTCCAGGTATTTGTCCTGATCCGCTTCCGAAAGGATGCCCTGTTTCAACCCCCAGCCCAGCACCATCTTCCGAAGCATCTCGAAACCATTGGCGGACAGAACGCTTTCCGCCTCCGGAGTCCGGAACATAAGCATATATTCGCTGGCCTTCTGCTGGCCGGGATTTTGGCGGAGTTCGCGGGAGAAGATGCCTGGGTGGGGGGCGTTGATGATTACCAGCCCACGCAAAGTCCCGGGATGCTGCATCGCATAGGCCCAGGCGGTGGCGCCGCCCCAATCATGGGCTACCAGCACGAACTTCTCGCCCGGCCGGAGGTGATGCGCAAGTTGCCGCAGATCCTCGACGAGGTGCTTCACCCGGTACTGGTCGACGGCTTCGGGTTTAGAGGAAAGATTGTAGCCGCGGGTGTCGGGCGCCACCGCCAGATGATCCCTGCCAAACTCTGGAAGTTGATTCCGCCACTCGTACCAGAACTCCGGGAAGCCGTGCACGAATAGAATCAGCGGACCGTCGCCTTCGGCCACATAGTGGAGCCGGACTCCGTTTACTTCCGCGTAGCGATGTTCCATTGCCGTTACTCTAGCTGTTTGCGCGCGGCCATGGATACTCGATGTAGCGGGCCATGGCGGCGGCGGTGTCCTGGCCGAGCAGCCGCGCGACCACGTGGAAGGACATGTCGATTCCGCTGGCGACGCCGGCGGAGGTGACGACGCGGCCGTTGTCGACCACGCGGCGGTCCTCATGCACCGTCGTGTTGGGCGCGGCCTTGCGCAACTCTGCGATCGCCAGGTGGTGCGTGGTGGCTTCCATGCCGTCCAGCAATCCCGCCTTCCCCAACAGCAGCGATCCGGTGCAAACGGAAAGCAGCAGTTCCGCCTTCTGTTGGGTGGCGCGGATCCAGTCGATTACCGGACGGTCCTCCATCAGCGGCCGCGTTCCATAGCCGCCCGGAATCAGAAGAATGTCGGGTTGGGGGCAATCGGAGAAGGCGTAAGCCGGATTGACGCTGAGGCCGTTGCGCGCGGCAATCGGCTCATGGGTGCGGCCCACGGTGAAAACCTCGAAGGGCTGCGGCTGAACGCGCGCGCCGGTGACAGCGAAGACCTCGAACGGGCCGGCGAAATCCAGCACCTCCACTTCATCGAAAACAAAGATCGCGACCTTCCTTGGCATTGCTTCTCAACATACACTAGCCTCATGCGGGCGCGTGCCGGATGAATCGGACTGCGGATATCGCGGTGGTGGGGGCGGGAATTGCCGGACTGGCGCACGCCTGGATCGCGGCGAAGGCCGGCAAGCGCGTGGTGGTGTTCGACAAGTCCCCGCGCGCGCTGGGTGCGTCGGCGCGCAACTTCGGACTCATCTGGCCGATCGGCCAGCCGCCCGGCGAGATGCACGAGATGGCGATGCGCAGCCGCGCCCTCTGGCTGGAGGTGTTGGAAGCGGCGGCGATTCCGTATCACCTGACGGGCTCGATTCACGCGGCGCATTGGGAGGATGAAGCCGAGGTGGCGCGTGAGTTTGCCGCCCTCGCGCCCGCCGCGGGATACGAATGCGAGTGGTTGAACCGGGATCGGGCGCTTGAAGTCAGCCGCGGAGTGAACCCGGACGGATTGCTCGGCGCCTTGTGGAGTCCCACGGAGTTAACCGTCGATCCCGCGGAGGTGACGCGAAGACTTCCGGAATTCCTGCGGGAGCGCTACGGGGTCGAGTTCCGCTTCTCCACCGCGGTGCGGGCCATCCACCTGCCGCGGATCGACGCCGGGGGTGAATGCTGGGAGGCAGGCTCCGCGATCGTGTGCGGAGGCGACGAGTTTGGGATTCTGTATCCGGAGTTCTTCGCCGCTAGCGGGATCACGCGGGTGAAGCTGCAGATGATGTCGACGCCTCCACAGCCGGACGGCTGGCAGCTTGGACCGGCCGTGGCGGGAGGCCTGACGCTGCGCTTCTACCCTTCGTTCCGGATGTGTTCCACGCTTCCCGCGCTGGAAAGGCGCGTGGCGGAGCAGATGCCCGATTATGACCGTTGGGGGATTCACGTGATGGTTTCGCAGTCACCCTCCGGCGAACTGAAGATTGGCGATTCGCACGAGTACGGGCTGGCGGTGGATTTCCTGGATAAGCCGGAGATTGATGACTTGATCCTTCAATACGCGCGGAAACTAGCTCGCTTGCCGGCGTTCACCATCGCGCGGCGGTGGCATGGAGTGTACGCAAAGCATCCCGCGCGGCCGCTGGTGAGAATGAGTCCGGCGCCTGGGGTGGAGGTGGTTACGGCGTTGGGCGGGGCGGGCATGACGCTTTCACTCGGAGCGGCGGAAAGGACACTGGCGGTATGAAACTCGAAGTTGTCGTATTGGACTGGGCGGGGACCACGGTGGATTACGGATGCCAGGCGCCAATAGCCGCGCTGCGCGAGACGTTCGCCCGGCACGGCATCGACATTACGCCGGCGGAGGCTCGCCGGGCGATGGGTCTGCCGAAGAAGGAGCATCTGCGGGAGATCGCCGCGGCGCGGGGGATGGATCTGGACGTGGATGCACTGAACGCGGAGTTCGAGCCGATTCAGTTGAGCATTCTGGAGAGCCATTCCGATGTGATTCCGGGGGCGCCGGAGGCGGCGGAACGTTTTCGAGCGCGAGGACTGAAGATCGGCTCCACCACGGGATACACGCGGGCGATGCTGCGGGTTGTGATGCGGATGGCGGAGGCCCGGAACTTCCGGCCGGATTTCACGGTGACGCCGGAGGAAGCAGGCGGAGGGCGTCCGTTCCCCTGGATGGCCTGGCGGAACCTTCTGGAATTGCGCGCCGGATCGGCGCGGCAGTGCGTGAAGATCGGAGACACGATCAGCGACATCGAGGAGGGGCGGAACGCGGGCATGTGGACCATCGCCGTGGCGCGGACCGGAAACGAGACGGGGCTTAGCGAGATCGAGTTGACGGCGATGGAGGGCGGAGATCGGGAGGCGGCGATCACGGCGGCGAAGAATCGCTTGCTGGCGGCTGGGGCGCACTACGCGGTGAATTCGGTGGCGGAGTGCGATGCGGTTTTGGAGGAGATCGAGGAGCGATTGAGCCGTGGAGAGCGGCCGTAGCCAGCGAGTGCGGAGCGGCTGGAGCGGCCTGGCACCGCTCCGGCGCCGGTCCGTGAAAAACGCCGCCAAAACGGGCTAAAGCAAATTCACCAAATCGCGGATCCGGATCGTTCGATTCTGCTCGATGCTGCGACGCGCGGCGATTCCCGTAAGGCAGGACATCGCACCCGCGCGGGAGTCGGGGAGCTTCATGTACTCAGGCGCCGAGGCGCCCGCGAAAATCAGGTCCGTCAGCCGCTTGTCCCCTCCGCCGTGATCGCCTTCGTAACGCGGCACGGGGATGATCTCGCGTTTGCCGAAATTGCGGATCAGGTGGATCTCCGTCTCGCTTTCGGGCTTCCACGGCTGATCTTCGTAGTCGCGGATTTCGAGCCGTCCGCGATCACCGTTGAAGGCGACCCGGTACCCCTCGATGGGCATGAAGGCGTTCACGGAATAGTTCATGGTGACGCCGTTGGAGTAGCGCACTAGAGCGGACATCGTGTCCCAGATATCGATGTCCTCGCGATAGACGCACCCGTCGCGCAGGTAGCCGTCCGCCGACTCGCAATTCACATAGAGTTGCGTAAGCCGCTCGCTTTTGGTTATGTCCCAATAGTGCTTGCACTGGCCCTTGTGCGGGCAGGGACGGCAATGGGAGTGACGGAACGGACCGCTGCGCCCGTAGTACTTGAGCCCGCCTTGCGCGGTGACATCGCTGGGGTCGGCCGCAAGCCACCAGTTCATCAGGTCGAAATGATGGGTCGCCTTGTGCACCCAAAGCGAGCCGGAGTTTTTCTTCAGGCGATGCCAGCGGCGAAAATAATCGGCGCCGTGACCGGTATCCAGGTACCAGGAAAAATCGACGGAGAGAACGCGCCCGATTTCGCCGGCGAGCAGGAGCTCCTTAATCTTCTGGTGCTTGGGAGCGTAGCGGTAGTTGAAGGTGACGGTGATCCGTTTGCCGGCTTTCTTCTCGGCGTCCAGAACGGCCTGGCACTGCGCTTCGTCCACCACCATCGGCTTTTCCGTGATCACATGAATGCCGCGCTGGAGAGCGCGGACGATGTAGCCGGCGTGGGTGGAATCCACGGTGGTGATCATCAGAGTATCCGGCTTGGCGCGGTCGCACATCTCGTCGAAGCTCGTGAAAACCGGGCACTCGACGCCGATGCGGCGGCGCGCGACTTCGACGCGCTGGGGATTGGAATCGCAGAGGGCCACGAAGTCGACGCGATCGGAATAGCGGGAGCGGATCTGCTCCCCCCACAAGCCGCAGCCGCGGACGCCGACGCCGAGAACGGCGTAGCGGAGCTTTCCGGTAGCGGCTTGCGCGCGCGGCATCAACGCCGCGGCGCCCGCCAGGAGCAAATCACGGCGGTTCATCGGGATCAGGCTGCCGCTCCGGCGACGGCCTCGCGTTCCCGCCGCTGCATATCGCCGATCACCGTGCGCGACGCGGCAAACAGAACCAGCGCAAGGGCGGCGGAGAGTACCGGGATGACCAGCATCGCCTGCTGCAGGCCGATGGCGCGGAACGCTTCGTTCAACGCGGTGGCGCCGGCGGCCTCCATCGCGCGGCGGGCCATCATGTCCGAAAGCGCGCCGGTGAACAGCGGTCCGAAGGAGGCGCCGAGCATGTACATCGCCATGAAGTAAATCGCCATGGTGGAGCCGCGGAGGTTGGGCGCCACGATGTCCTGAATGGAGGAGTAAACCAGGCCATAGTAGGTGTTGAGGCAGCCATAGGCGACGGTGAGGAAGGCCACCGCCAGCATCATCTGTCCCACCGGCTGAACGATGCCGAGGTAGGACATGGGCACGACGACGGCGGCGATCACGGCGGCCATCAGCAGGCGGCCGTCCTTGCGGCGGTGAATGATTTTGTCACCGATCTGTCCGGCGAGGAAGCCACCGCTGATTCCGCCGATCAGGTAGGCGACGCCGGTGGCGATATTCGCTCCGGCCAGGTCCAGCTTGTGGACGCGGCCCAGAAACGCCGGGAGGAAGGTGCCGATGGCGTACATGTTGAAATTCAGCAGCGCGCCGGAGGCGATGATCCACCACAGGGTGGGGATGCGAAGGACGCTCCACATGGACGCCTTGGGTCCGGCGGGAGCGGCTACTTTTTCACTCGCGCCGCGTGCCGGTTCCGGAAGGGTCAGCAGCGCGGGAATGAGGAATAGCGCGGGCACGGCGGCGATCACCATGGCGGGACGCCACCCGAACGCCTGGGCGATGGGGCCGCTGAAGAAGTAACTGAGGGCTCCCCCCACCGGCACGCCGAGCATGAAGAACGCCAGCGCGCGGGCCCGCTTTTCGGCCGGAAACAGGTCGCCGATCCAACTGGTCGCCGTAGGAGCGCACACGGCCTCGCCCACGCCGACTCCCAAGCGGGTAACCAAGAGGAACGAGTAGCTGTTCGCCATGCCCGCCATCGCGGTCAGGGCGCTCCAGATGGTGAGCCCCCAGGCGAGCAGCTTGCGGCGGGACCAGGTGTCCGCGATCTTGCCCAGCGGCACCCCGACAATCGCGTAGATCCAGATGAAAGCACTACCCATTAGGCCGATTTGGGCATCGGTCAGGTTGAACTCGCGCCGCATCGGCTCGACCAGGGCGCCGGGCGCATTGCGATCGTAGAAGTTCATGATATTGACCGCGACCAGCACCGCGATCGAGAATCCCAAGCTTTTGGTCTTCATGAGTTGGGATCAATCTATCACAGCGCGGGCGCGGGCTCTGTCATGGATTGTGATGATGGCGAGGGCGGCGAAAAGGCAAAGGGAAGGCGCCGCGGGAAGCAAATAACGGGCATCCCCGTAGAAGACGACCGCGCTGGTGACGACTCCTGCCAGCGGAGCGTAGAAGAGCAGATAGTCGCGCCAGCGGGCGAGCGAAAGCAGCAGGCCCGCGGCCGCAAGCGCGAGAAAAGCAAAGTATACGGCGTGGATCAGCGCCGCGCCGGGGAGCGGAAATTCGTGAGGCGAACTGGCGACCGACAGCGGAAGAAACAGGCGCCGCAGCTTGCGCACGGCGAGGCGGGCAAATTCGCCAGGATGATCCGCGATCCAGGCGGTTGCGGCGCGGAGATAGGCGTCCTGCTCAGCCGTTTCCGAAAGCTCCCAGTGCCGAGGCGGAAAGTCCTCGGCGTGACCTCCGAAGGCATCCGGATTGTTGGCTCCATAGAAGGTATATCCGGCGTTGGTGGAGACCGGAACAAACCTCTCGAACACCAGGGCGTTGCGAACGGTCCACGGAGCGAGGCAAGCAGCCAGCGCCAGGGCGGCAAGGGCGGCGGCGCGCCCTTGCCGCGACGGCAAGCCGAGCCCTAGCCACAAGGCGAGGAACGGGATCTGGAAAAGGACCGCCGGCTTGGCCAGCGCGCAGAGGCCCAGGAACCCGCCCAGAAGTAGCGCGTCGCGGTCCCGGCCGCCGTCGCGAAGGCGCGCCGCGGTCCCGAGCAGCAGACCGAAGAGCGCGAAGAACAGCGCCTCCGCGATCAGCCAGGCGCCGAAATAGATGAGGTACGGATAGAATGCGAGCCCGAGCGCGGCGATCCAGGCCACGCGATCGCCGGTGAAGGGTCGCGCCGAAGCGTACACAGCCATCGGGAGCAGCGCTCCGAGCAGAGCCTGGAGCAGGCGGGGGATGAGCAGGGAGTGACCGAAGACGCCGTACACCGCGGCGAGGAACAGAGGATATAAAGGCGGCCAGAAAGCGCTGGGGCGGCCGTTACTCTCGACATAGCCGCGCCCGTCGAGAAGGTACCGCGCCATGCGATCGTACCCGGCGGCATCGCCGAGCAAGGGATTGCCGGCGAGAAGCGGGTCCAGGACGGGCGCCAGCAGCGTCCACCCGGCTCTGATGCCGAGTGCGATGGCGAACAGCAGGGCTGTGCGGCTCAAACCACTCAGGCTAACATCACTCCCAGCGCAGGGCTCGCGTCGGGTCAATCAGGGAGGCGCGGCGGGCGGGGATGTAGGTGGCGAACATCGTGACCGCCAGGAGGAGCAGCGGCAGCAGCAGGAGTACGCCGGGCTCGACCTGTCCCATGCCGATCATTCCGCTGGCGAGGATGCGGGAGACAAAGACGCTGATCACCAGACCGAAGGCAACGCCGATTCCGCCGAGCAGCAGTCCCTGCTTCAGCACCATGCGAAGGACGTCGGCTTTGCCGGCTCCGATGGCCATGCGGATTCCGATCTCGCGAGTGCGGCGGCTGACGGAATACGCAACCAGGCCGTACAGGCCAACCATCGCCAGCCCGAGCCCCATGGTGCCCATCGCGCCGACAATCTGCACGATCATATTCGGCACGCTGACGGCTCGCATGTCGTAAAACTCCTCCATGGTGCGCACGGCGTAAATGGGCTGGTTGGGATCCAGGGATCGGACCACCTCGCGGAGCGTTGGAATGAGTTGGGAGGACGGGCCGGCGCTTTCGGCGAACAGGCGCATTCTGGACCGGGGGAACTGGCTGTAGGGAAGATAGACGAACGGCACCGGCGGCTCCGCGATCCAGAAGTACTTACCGGTCCTGGTGAGGCCCACGACTCGCACCCAATCCTGGCCGGCGTTCACCAGCCGGAAGCGCTTGCCCACGGGGTCCTGATTGGGGAAGTACCGGCGGGCGAACTCCTCGTTGATCACCGCCACTTTGGGCGCGGTTTCATGATCGGAGGCAAGGAAACCGCGGCCCCGGATCACCTCCACGCCCATGGTGTTGAAGTATTGTTCATCCACGGTGTTGGCGGGAACGGTGACGTCGGTCTGGCCTTGCTGGAACTGGTACCCTTCGGGGACCAGCGTTCGCTGATCGCCTTCGTTGCCCATGGGGATCACCTGGGCGAGCGCCGCGGACTTGACTCCGGGGGTGGAGCGCACGCGGTGGATCAAAGTCCGGTAGAAGTTCTTCGTCTGCGGTTCGCTGTAGCGGAGTAGCGTCGGATCGAAGCCCATCATCACGAGGCCGCTGGTGCGAAATCCGGGGCTCGCGCTCAGGTAGCGCTGGAATCCGCGATAGAACATGGTGGCGCTGACCAGCAAGACCAGGGAGAGCGCCACCTGCGCGACCACCAGCGCGTTGCGCCCCATCAGGCGGCCGCGGGCGGAGGCTCCGGTGTCGCCGGCCTTCAGCGGTCCAACCAGGTCGGATCGCACGCTTTGCAGCGCCGGGACCAGGCCGAAGATCACCGCGCTAAAGAGGCTAACCAGGAGGCTGAACAGGAGCACCCGTTCGTCCATGCGGAAGGAGAAGACGATGGGCAAATCCGACGGGACGCGGATCCGTTCGAAGAAGCGCATGGCGAGCCACGCGATCGCCAGGCCCATCACGCCGCCCGAGAGCGACAGCATCAGGCTTTCGGTGAGCAGTTGCCGCACCAGCCGGGCGCGCCCGGCGCCGATGGCGAGCCGCACCGCGATTTCGCGGGACCGGGCTCGCGATCGGCTCAGCAGGAGGTTCGCCACGTTCGCGCAGGCAATCAGGAGCACCACCGCGACCAGGCCCATCAGCAACGCCACCAACTGGGCGTCGGGGGGCGACTGCTCGATCCGGTATTGCAGTTCCGTACGGATTCGGATGGCTTCGTCTTTGTTGGTGTCTGGAAACTGCTGAGAAAGGCCGGTGGCGATGGACTGGAGGTCGGCTTGGGCGGCTTCGACGGCGACCCCGGGTTTCAATCGCCCCTTTACCTCGAACGCGCGTATCGCGCGATCCTCGAGAATGTTCGCGCGGGCCGGGGTCAGCGCCGGAAACATGTGAGCGGGAACGTAGAAGGCGGGCCGGATGAGCTGGTGCATTCCGGTGAACTGCTCGGGAGTCACGCCGATCACGGTGAACTCAATTCCGTTCAAGCGTACCTTGCGGCCCACCACGTCCGGAGCGGAATGAAACTGCGATTTCCAGAGATCGTGCGAGATGACGGCGACGGCGTCGCGACCGGGAACCTGGTCTTCTTCGGGCCGGAAGGCGCGGCCCATGGCGGGCTGGACGCGCAGCACGTCGAAGAAATTCCCGCTCACCACCATGCCCATCTGCATCACCGGCAAATCCTCCTGCCTGGTCGTGAGCCCGAAGGGAGCGATATCGAACGCCAGCAGGCCCTCGAAGGATTGGTTCTTACCGTTGTATTCGGTGAAGTCGCGGTACGAAATACCCCGCGAGGTGAAATCCGACATCTGCTGGGCGCTGCGGACGGTGACGATCCGGCTGCTCTCCGGCGCCGCGATGGGCCGCAGCAGCAAGGCGTCCGCCAGGCTGAAGATCGCCGTGTTGGCGCCGATGCCCAGGGCGAGCGACAGCGCAGCCGCGGCGGTGAACGCGGGGTTCTTAGTCATCATTCTGGAGGCGTACTTGATGTCCTGAATCAGCATGGAAAGGTGCTCCTTCGGCGCGGTGCGCAGTGTATCGAGGGTGGTTTCCCAAAGCAGCGCGCCGAGCGATTCGCCGCGGGCGCGGTCGGCGAACAACTGTTCCATCTCGCCGCCGAACTCGTCCCGGAAGTCCTCCGGGTAGAGTCCGAGCAGCCGCTGATAGAACGATCTAGCTCCGCTGCGGGACCAGCCCATTTGCTCGCGCCTGTTTCAGAATGTCGGCCAGACGGGACGCTTCGGCTTCCGCCACCCTCCGTCCCAGCCGGGTCAACCGGTAATAGCGCCGGCGTTCGTCATCGTCGGCCGGCCGCCTGGTGATTTCCTCGATCCATCCCTGTTCGAGAAGTTTCTTGATGGATCCGTACAGCGTGCCGGGACCCAACCGGAGCTTGCCATCCGTGCGCGTAGCGATGTCCTGCATAATGGCGTAGCCATGCCGGTCGCCCTCGGCGAGGGCGATCAGGATGTGGAACACCGGCGCGGGCAGCGGAAGCAAGCTTTCGATCTCCATCCCGTCCACTATATCGAGGCTCGATATATCGAATCTCCGATACAGGCATATACGCGCGAGGTCCTGTTTTGTTCCCTGCAAAATGAGGAAAGTCGAGGCGGGGGCGCGAGCCGGCCGGCAGCGGCTTAAAATCGAAGGCATGCTGCAAGATCGTCTGGTCAACCTGGAGCGCGCGTTCGCTTCCTTTTCCGAACATTGGTCGCCGCGGCTGGCGGGGGAGTTCAACGGCATGGTGGTGAAGGCGGTTAAGCTTCAAGGCGAGTTCGTCTGGCATCGCCATGAGGAGGCCGACGAGATGTTCCTGGTGGTCCGGGGAGCGCTGCGAATCGGCTTCCGCGATCGCGAAGTGACGGTCCGGCCGGGCGAGTTCTACATCATCCCGCGAGGAGTGGAGCATATCACCGCCTCCGACGAGGAAACGCACGCGCTGATCTTCGAACCGGCCGGAACCCTGAATACCGGGAACGTCGACAACGAGCGGTCCGTGCATTCCGAAGGCGTGATTGCAAGCGGTTAGAATAAACCAATGCCCTTGCCCGTTCGAAGCATGACCGGCTTTGCGCGCGTGCGCAGGCCCGCCGGCCCGGATGGAGAACTGGTGTTGACCCTGAAGACCGTGAATCATCGCGGCCTGGATCTGCACTTCCATACACCCCCCGCGATTGACCCGTTTGAAGCAGCTCTGCGCAGCCAGATCAAGACGCGCGTGGCGCGCGGGCACGTCGACATCCGGGTGACGGTGCCGAAGTCGGCGGCCGGGGGCGGGCTGGATCTGAACCGGTCCATGCTGGCGGCGTACATCGACGCTTTCCAGGTAGCGAGCCGCGAATTCGGCCTGGAGGGCAAGCCCGATCTCAACGCGGCGTTCCGGATCCCCGGCATGATCGAGGACTCCGCCGGCGCGGAAACCGACACCGTTCTAGGCAAGGCGTTGAGCGACGCAGCCGACGAAGCGCTAGCGGAGCTGAACCGCTTTCGCGAGCGCGAGGGCGGCGAAATGGCGGTCGTGATCCGCAGCCACAATCAGGATGTGCGGAACGCCGCGGCGGAAATCGAACGCCTTCGCGGCAATGTCCTGGAGAGTTTTCAGACGCGTCTGACGGACCGGCTGAAGGAACTGCTGGGTGCTTCCAGCGTGGACCCGCAGCGCCTGGTGCAGGAGGCGGCGATGCTCGCCGACCGCAGCGACATCGGCGAAGAGACGTCCCGGCTGAAGATCCATTCGGCCCAACTCGACCAGTTGATGGAAGCCGGCGGGGAGGTAGGCAAGAAGCTTGATTTCCTGCTACAAGAGATGAACCGGGAGACGAACACGATTTTGTCGAAAACCAATGGCGTAGGGGAAGGCGGGCTGCGAATTACAGAGCTCGCGCTGGGCGCCAAGGCGGCCATCGAGAAAATCCGGGAGCAGGCCCTGAACCTCGAATAACATCCTCATGGTCTTTATAATCAGCGCGCCGTCCGGTTCCGGAAAATCCACCCTGGTGGCGGAGCTAATGCAGAAGGTCCCCGCGCTTCGCTTTTCCGTCTCCTACAGCACCCGACCGCCGCGCGATGGGGAAAGAAACGGCGAACAGTATCACTTTGTGAGCCGCGAGACGTTCGAGCGGATGATCGCCAACGAAGAGTTTCTCGAATGGGCTGATGTATTTGGACACTACTACGGGACCCATGTGAACGAGTTGTCCAAGGCTCGCGACGGCGGCTATGACCTGGTACTCGACATCGACGTTCAGGGTGCGCGACAATTAAGGGAGAAGGTCCCGGACGCGGTATCGATCTTTATTCTTGCTCCGTCGCGGGCGGAGTTGGAGCAGAGATTGCGAGCCCGTTCTCAGGATTCTGAAGCGGTGATTCAGAGGCGGCTGCGGGACGCGGCCGAGGAAATCCGCAACTATCCGCACTACGATTATGTCCTGGTGAATGACCAGGTGGAGAAGTCAGCGCAGCGGCTGATTTCGATCGTGACGGCGGAACGCGCCCGGCGCAACCGGATGGAAGCACAGGTGCGGCCGATATTGGACAGCTTCGAGAAGCACGAAAAAGAGGTTCATCAGAATGGCTGAGAAACTGGCACGGCAGGCAGCGGCGTTCGCGATTCCGGACGATCCCGAGACCAGCGCCTATCGCTTCATTATCGTGGCGGCGAAGCGCGCCCGCCAACTGCAGAACGGCGCCCGTCCGTTTCTTCCTACTGCTTCGAAGAAGCCCACGGTAACCGCGATGGAAGAGGTCCGCCGCGGGCTGGTGAAGTATGACGATCCGCTGCGCATGACCGAGGCCATCGAGCAGGAAGCCTAATGCCATGAACGTGATCCTGGGTGTCGGCGGAGGGATCGCTGTCTACAAGTCCGCCGAGATCGCGCGGGCGCTGATGCAGCGTGACTGCGCCGTCCAGGTGGTGATGACGAGGGCCGCCCGTAAGTTCGTCACGCCGCTCACCTTCGCCGCCCTCACCGGGCGTAAGGTCATCACCGATCTCTTTTCCTCCGCCAGCGCCGAGGATACGCTGGCCAGTTCCGTGGAGCACATCCGCGTGGCGCAGGAAAACGAACTGCTCCTGATCGCTCCGGCGACAGCCGATCTGCTGGCCAAGCTCGCGCATGGGCACGCCGACGATTTCCTGACTACCACATACCTCGCCTTCACCGGCCCCGTGCTTCTGGCCCCGGCAATGAACACGAATATGTGGAATCACCCGGCGACCCGGGCCAACCTGCAGACGCTGCGGGAGCGCGGCCACGTCATCATCGAACCGGGTGAAGGGCTGCTGGCCTGCGGGACCTTCGGTCCCGGACGCATGGCCGAGCCCGAGCGCATCGCCGATGCCGTGTCGATGTACCGCAATCCGCTGCGCGACCTGGACGGCGAGAACATTGTGATCACCGCCGGCCCGACCCAGGAACCGCTCGATCCCGTCCGTTACATCACGAACCGGTCCAGCGGCAAGATGGGATTCGCGCTGGCCGAGGCCGCGGCCTCGCGCGGGGCCAAGGTCGTATTGATATCCGGCCCGGTGCAGCTTCCCGATCCCTTCGGCGTCCGGACGATTCGCGTTCGGACCGCGCAGGAAATGCGCGACGCCGTGATCTCCAATCTCGAAGAGGCGAGCATCATAATCAAATCCGCCGCCGTGGCCGACTATCATCTGAGTTCCGTTCCGGCCCAGAAGGTGAAGAAGACTCCGGCCCGCCTGTCGTTGGATTTGGATCCAACGCCGGATATCCTGGCCGAGCTTGGCCAGAAAAAGGGCGATCGCCTGCTGGTGGGCTTCGCCGCGGAGACCGAGAACCTGGTGGAAGAGGGGCGGCGCAAGCTGACCAGCAAGAACTGCGACATGCTGGTGGCGAACCTCGTCTCGCAGGAAGGGATCGGCTTCGAGAGCGATCACAACGAGGTGGTGCTGATCCTGCGTACCGGGGAGAACATCAAGGTCCCGCGCGCTTCCAAGCGCGAAATCGCCGACCGCATTTTCGATCAGATCCTGAAGCTCCGCCTGGCGCGGCATGCCGCCCGATGAATCGCGATCAGCTTCAGGAACGGCTTGTCTACTTGCGCGATCTGGGGATCAAGGACCTGTACGTGAACCCGCGTGCGCCTGAAGCGGCGCCCGCCGCCGCTTCGGTTCGCGAGATTGCGCCCGCGCGGAACACCGCGCCGCTGCCGTCGATCGCCCCCGAAGGCGACACGCTGCCGCGCATTCTCGAGGATATCGGCGACTGCAAGCGCTGCCGCCTGTGCCTGGAACGGAACCGGATCGTGTTCGGCTCCGGCGATCCGGAGGCGAAGCTGGTGTTCGTGGGCGAGGGTCCGGGCGCGGATGAAGACGAACAAGGGGTCCCTTTTGTGGGCCGCGCCGGGCAGTTGCTGACGCAGATGATCGAAGGCACGGCGAAGAAAGAAGGCATTCCGCTGTTTCGCTCCAACGTGTATATCTGCAATGTCGTGAAGTGCCGCCCGCCGCAGAACCGGACGCCGGAGCCGGACGAAATGGCCACCTGCGGACAGTTTCTGTTCCGCCAGTTGATGACCATCCGGCCGAAAGCGATCTGCGCGCTGGGCGGCACCGCCGCGAAGGCGCTGCTCGGGGCCAAGGAAGGGGTCACCAAACTCCGGGGCAACTGGCACAAGTGGCGCGATATTCCCGTAATGGTTTCCTACCACCCCAGCTACCTGCTGCGGCCCTACAACCAGAACGCCAAGCGTGAGGCCTGGGAAGACCTGAAGAAAGTGCTCCACTTCGTCTATGACTGAGCGGGGCCTGTTCATCACTCTGGAGGGCGGTGACGGCTCCGGCAAATCGACGCAATTCCGGCTTCTGCTGGAGCGCCTGGAGGCCGGCGGATATGACGCGCTGGCGAATGTGGAGCCCGGAGGAACACCGATCGGCCAGCAGATCCGGCGCATTTTCCTGGATCCCGCCAACCACGAGATCAGCCCGGTTACGGAGCTGCTTCTGGTGTTCGCCGCGCGCGCGCAGAACGTGGACGAGCGCATCCTGCCGGCGCTGCGGCAAGGCCGCATGGTGGTTTCCGACCGCTTCACCGATTCCACGCTGGCTTATCAGGGGGCGGCGTGCGGCCTGGGGGCGGACACCGTTCTCGAGGTGGACCGCATCGCCTGCCGCGGCCTGGTGCCGGACCTGACGCTGTATTTCGACATCGATGTCGAGACGGGACTCGCTCGGGCGCGTCAAAGAAACCAGCGCGGGGACGGGGGGGAAGCTCGCATCGACAACCGCGACATCGCGTTTCACAAGAGGGCGCGAGCCGAGTATCTGCGCATCGCCACCGACGAGCCGGCGCGCTTCCAGGTGATCGATGCATCGCGCGCCATCCCCCAGGTTGCGGAAGAAGTTTGGAGCGCTGTTCAGGCGCTGATCGAAAGGAAGATCAAGGTATGAGATTCTGCCTGCTGTTGTTGACCTCCGCCGCGCTGCTCTCCGCCGGCGAAAAGAAAGTTCTGCACTGCTTCGCCTTTACCGTGGTGGACACGGCGGCCGAAGCCGATTGGGCGGCGTTCGCAAAGGCCACCGACGAATTGCCCGGCAAGGTGAAGGGTCTTGAGAAGGTTTGGCACGGCAAGCTGCGCAATCCGCTGAACCAGGCCCAGTTGCGCAACGTGGACCCCGAAGCGCGCAAGAAGCTGACGGCCGGCGAAGACGTGCCCGTCACCGCGCGGATGCTGCAGCGCAAGCACGGCGCCTGTATGCAATTCGCCGATGAAGCTTCCTTCCAGGCGTACGGCGCCTCGGCCGGCCACAAGGAATGGGAGGCGGTGTACTCCAAGGTGCGTGTTCCGGGCACCACAACCTTCCAGATCCTCGGCCAGTAGGAAAGCGGCAAACCGCGCACGGCGCGGGCGATCCGGGTCACAATGATTTAGGAATGATCCAGCTCTCCGGCGCCGCGAAGCGCTTCGGCCACAAGGTCCTCTTCGAAAACCTCGATTGGCTGCTGACGCCCAAGGACCGCGTCGGCATTGTCGGCGGCAACGGGACCGGAAAGTCCACCCTGCTGAAGATCCTGAGTGGAGCGGAGCAACTGGACGCCGGAACGCTGACCTCCATGCGCGGGATCACCATGGGATACCTGGCGCAGGATGGCCTGGCGCTGGAGGGGCGTAGCGTGTTCGACGAGTGTCTTTCGGTGTTCGACGACCTGAAAGCCATGGACCGCGAGCGCGAAGACATCGGCCACCGCCTGGGTGACCTGGACTCCGCCGGCGAGGAGTACCGGAAGCTCGCGGATCGCCTCCACGACATCGACACGCACTACCAGGCTCGCGACGGCTACTCCATCGAGGCCCAGGCGGGCGCGGTGCTCAACGGACTCGGCTTCCGCAAGGAGGACTGGGGCCGCGACACCAGCGAATTTTCCGGCGGCTGGCAGATGCGGATCGCGCTGGCGAAGCTGCTGCTCGAAAAGCCAAACCTGCTGCTGCTGGACGAGCCTACGAACCACCTGGACCTGGAGGCTCGCAACTGGTTGGAGGGCTATCTCTCCAACTACCCCAACGCGTTCGTCCTGATCTCCCACGACCGCTACTTCCTGGATGTCACTGTGAACCGGATCGTGGAGATTTGGAACAAGAAGGTGTGGTTCTATCCGGGCAATTACGAAAAGTACCTGGCGCAAAAGCAGCAGCGGCGCGAGCAACTCGAGGCCGAATACCGCAACCAGCAGGAGCACATCCAGCATCTGGAAGCTTTCATCGAACGGTTCCGCTACAAGGCAAGCAAGGCCAAGCAGGTGCAGAGCCGCATTAAGGAACTGGAGAAGATCGAGCGCATCGAGCTGCCCAACGAGGAGAAGACCATCCACTTCTCCTTCCCGCAGCCCAAGCCCAGCGGGCGTATCGTGGCCGAGTTCACAGGAGTAGCGAAAAGCTACGGCGCCAAGAAGGTTCTGGAGAACGTGAACTTCGTAATCGAGCGGGGGGACCGCATCGCCCTGGTCGGCGTGAACGGCGCCGGCAAGTCCACCCTGATCAAGCTCCTGGCCGGTACGGAGCCTCTCACAGCCGGCCAGTACCGGATCGGGCATAACGTGGAGCCGGATTACTTCGCGCAGGATCAGTACAAGGAGCTGGACACAGACGCCCGGCTGCTCGACGACATCCGGGAGATGGCGCCGCGCCGTTCGGAAACCGAGCTGCGCTCCCTGCTCGGCTGCTTCCTGTTCACCGAGGACGATGTCTACAAGCGGATCGGCGTGCTCTCCGGCGGTGAGCGGAATCGATACGCGCTGGCCCGGCTTCTTCTGCAGCCCTCTAACTTCCTGCTGCTGGACGAACCGACGAATCACCTCGACATGCGCGCCAAGGATGTGCTGCTCGAATCCTTGGCGGATTTCGGCGGCACCGTCGTGCTGGTCTCGCACGACCGCTATTTCATCGACAAGCTGGCGACCCGCGTTTTCGAAGTGGAGGGTGGCGCGGTTACCCCGTACCCGGGCAACTACGAGGAGTACCTAAGGCGCAAGGCCGGGATCGCCGATCCGGTGGTGGAAGAGTACGCCCCCGCGGTCCGCAACGGCGAGACGGCGGCGATCGCCGAGCCCGCGAAGAAGCGCCTGAACCCGATCAAACGCAAGCATCTCGAGGATCGCTGCGCGGAGATCGAGGAAGAAGTGTCGCGGACGGAGGCCGAAATCGCGGCATGCGAGCGCGAGCTCGCGTCCTTCCGCGGAGTTGAGGAAACGCAGCGGATCTCGCAGTTGCTGAACGCGCGCCGCGCCCGCCTGGAGGAGCTCACCACGGAATGGGAGCAGGCCGCCGCGGCCCTGGAGGAGCGCTCAGCGTGAGGTGTACAGGCCCATCGCCTTCTTCGCTTCCCGCACCGTTTCGCGAGCCCACGGCGACACGCGTTCCGCGCCGGCGTCCAGCACCTTGGAAACATAATGCGGGTCCGAGGTGATCTCCTTGTAGCGCTGCTGCAGCGGCTCCAGCGAGGCAATCACCGCGTCGGCCACGGTCTTCTTCAGATCCCCGTAACGCATTCCCCCGAAGATGCCGGCCATGCGATCGGTCGCAGTCTCCGTAAACGCCTGATAGATGGAAAGCAGGTTGCGCACGCCCGGACCCATGGTCTCGAAATCCACTGCCGGATTCGAATCCGTGGTGGCGCGCATGATCTTCTTCCGCACTTGATCCAGAGGATCCAGCAAGTGGATCGCGTGGGCGGAACCCGGCGTCGACTTCGACATCTTCTTCTCCGGATCGTCCAGCCCCATGATGCGCGCGCCCACCTCGGGCAGGCGCGTCTCCGGCATGACAAACACCTCGCCATACAACGAGTTGAACCGTTGCGCGATATCGCGCGTCAGCTCCAGATGCTGCGACTGGTCATCGCCCACGGGAACCTTCGCCGCGTTGTACAGCAGGATGTCCGCCGCCATCAATACCGGATATTGCAGCAGGCCGTCCCCGACGGTCTCCTGCGCCGCGGCCTTGGCCTTGTACTGGGTCATGCGTTCCAGCCAGCCCACCGGAGTTACGCAGGTCAGCATCCAGGCGAGCTCGGCGTGCTCCGGCACGGAGGACTGCACCATCAGCGAGGAGTGCTGCGGATCGATGCCGATCGCCAGCAGCATCCCGGCGAGTTCCTCGATCTTCTGCCGCAGTTCTTTCGGGTCCTGGTAGAGGGTGATGGCATGCAGATCGACGATGCAGTAAATGCTCTCGAAGTCGTATTGCATCCGGGCCCAGTTCTTGAGCGCGCCCAGGTAATTTCCGATGTGCGGGCTCCCGGTGGGTTGGATGCCGGAGAAGACTCGTGCTTTCATGCTTAGTGGGGGTAAGTTCCTATCGTAAACGAACTGCACGCGGAAAAATGGGTTTACGGCGGCGAATCGCTGGCCCGGCTGGACGGGCGCGTGGTGTTGACGCCGTTCCTGCTGCCCGGCGAATCGGCGCGGGTGGAAATCGCCAGCGCGAAAAGCGATCTGCTGCGGGGCCGTGTTCAGGAGCTGCTGACGCGCAACCAAGCACGCCAGGACGCGCCATGCCCTGTCTTCGGCGCTTGCGGCGGCTGCCATTACCAACACGCCAGTTACGAATTTCAGGTGGCCGGCAAGGTGGACATCTTGCGCGAGCAGTTGCGGCGCGTCGGCAAGATCGACTGGACCGGCGAGATCGAGGCGATTACCGCCGGTCCGTGGCGATATCGCAATCGCGTGCAGGTGCGGCTGGCCGCTTCGGGGATCGGGTACATGGCCTGGGGCACGCACGATCTGATTCCCACCCGCGTGTGCCCCATCTCCTGGGAGCCCGTGGAAGCCGCGATCCAGGCCCTCTGGAAGATGCGCAACGATTCCCGCTTTCCGGGGTTCCTGCGCACCGTGGAGTTATTCACCAACGGCGAGAAGGTGCAGTTGAACGTGCTGGAGACGGACCGTAAGCCGGCGCGCTGGTTCTTCGACTGGTGCGCGGAGATGATCCCCGGCGCCGCGGACCCGTACTTGGATTACAACGCCCGCGGCTTCGATTTCCGTGTCAGCCACGACTCCTTCTTCCAGGTAAACCGCCTTCTGGTGGACCGGCTCCCGGAAGCGGCGATCGGCGATGCGAACGGAGCCTCCGCCGTGGACCTCTACGCCGGGGTCGGGCTGTTTTCGCTGGAGCTTACGAGAAGGTTCCAGGATGTCACCGCGGTGGAGAGTATCCAGAGCGCGGCCCGAGATCTGGAGTACAACGCCGGACGCGCCGCTCGCGGTGTGCGGGTGGTGAAGGAGCGGGTGGAGGAATATCTGGCCAGACTGGAAGAGGCGCCGGACTTCATCCTCGCCGATCCACCGCGGGCGGGGTTGGGGAAAATCGCCACCCGGCAGTTGCTTCGGCTAAGACCCAACCTGATCACGATCGTGTCCTGCGATCCGGCGACGCTGGCGCGGGATCTGTCCTTCCTCACCGCGGGAGGGTACCGTATCGAATCCGTGGCGATGATCGACCTGTTTCCGCAGACGTATCACATCGAAAGCATTGTCAGGCTCCGGCGCGAGTAAGTTATTCCCGCAGAAGCGGGATCGCCCAGCAGGAAAGCGTATGGCGCAGGCCGGGAAGCGCCAGCAGAAGTCCCGCGGCCGGGGCCAGCATCAGCGTCACGGGCAGCGGCAGAATCGACGCGCACAGGATCAGCACCGCGATCCAGTACGCTGCCAGAATCCTTGGGAAACGTCGCTTCTTTCGCGCCGCTGCGATTCTCCCGGCGAGAAACGGCCGTGGCTCGGGCCTGGGAACGGCGGCGTATGCCTGCCGGATCAGATCTTCTTCCATGCCAGCCTCCCGCGAATCTGCTCCCGCGCTCGCGCCAGGTAACTCTTAAGTGTTCCCACCGGAATGCCCGTGTTCGTTCCGATCTCCTCCAAGGGCAGTTCCAGCCAGTAGTACTGATGCACGATCGCCCGGTAGAGGTCGGGTAGCTTCCCGACAGCCTCGCGGACCGCCGCCTGTTGCTCGGCGGCGAGAACCCCCGCCTCTGTGTCTGCCGGGGCTGCGATTCGGGACAATGTGTCCTCACCCAGGTGCGGCATGCGCCGTCGCGCCAGTTTCCGCCGGTCCACGGCGATCCGGAAGGCGATCCGGCAAAGCCAGGCGGCGAAGGCCCCCTCGTCGCGAAGCTGACCCGCATGACGGAAAGCCGCCAGAAAGGCTTCCTGCGTCACCTCTTCGGCCTCGGCGTCGCCACCCGGACCGAGGACGGAGAGAGCCACCCAGAAGACACGCTTCTGATATGTGAGCACAAGCTCCCGGAAGATCGTCTCATCGCCCGTGCGCTGGAACTCGCGGATGGCATCGTCGCCCGCCACTCAGTCCCGTCGCATCAGCAGGTAGTGGAGGAACAGACCGACGCCGAAGAAGATCGGGATCAGCCCGAAGGACCACACGCGCTGGTGATAGTCCTCCCCCGACAGGCGCAGGGCAATGGTGGTTCCGATGCCCAGCATGATCAGAATCGCGCCCACGCCGAGCGGCCAGCGCGGATTTAGTTTGATCTGCGTCCACAGGCTGTCATTAGCAGGCCGCGGCGTCTCATAGTCGGGCCATTCCGGAGCCGGCATACCTTTTTCCATGGCGGCCATCCTTTCCTTGTGAATCAGTTCATGCTTGCGGTCATGACGCCGAAGCCGTAGCTGCCAGATCAGGATGATCAGCAGCGCCCATCCGAAGCACCAGGCCAGGACGAACCCTGGCGAAGCGAAACCGGGGTTCGGCGGCACTATTGGACTCCTTTCTCACGAGCCAACGCCCACGCTTCCGCGAGAAGGAAATCCGGCTTCACCCCGGAAGATCCCGCCAGACGGAAGCTCTGCAATTGGCCCGCTCCCGGCGCGCGGAAGCTGCCGTCGGACAACTTCGCCACGGGAAACCAGCGGGAGCCGCCCCGGATCTGCAGCTTGCCTTCGCGAACGGCGAGCTCGGTTTGAATCGGCGGCTGATTGCGATAAACACCGGCGTATCGCTCCATTTCCTCCGTGGTCATCTCCACTTCACTTGGCGCCGCCGGCTTCGCGGGCTCCGGCTGCGGGAAGATCGTGTGCACCGCCTGCCGCGCCGCCCACAGGAAGTTCACCGCGTGCATGTTGGTCATTACGACCGCGCCGGTCTTCCGGTTCGGCAGAAGGTAATAGGCGCTTCCGAAGCCCGCTCTTCCGCCCGGCAGAAACATGGCCTCACCCGCGAACATGGACCCCCAACCGTAAGCCCGGCCCATGCCGGGGATCTCCACCTGTTTCTCGCGGAGCTTGGCCATGCCGCCCTCCAGGTTCATTACCCCCATCAGAAATCGCGCCATCTCGCTGGCGCTTGAGAACAGAGATCCAGGCGGCCAGGAGCCGGCGTGGTCGGGAAAGGGCCGCAGCACTTTCCCTCCCGGCCCGTGGCCGAGCGCGAACGGATACGTCACCGCGACGAACGGTCGGAACGTGGTCCGCTCCAGGCCCGCCGGCTTCACCACCACTTCGTCGATCACGTCCGCGAATTTCTTTCCCGTCGCCCGTTCCAGCACATAACCGGCGAGCACATAGGCTGGGTTCGCATACGAGAAGAACTGCCCCGGTTCCGCCAGCAAGCGGTCCTCGCTCCAGGACCGGACATTCGCCGCCAGCGCGGTCTCATCGTGCGGCCCGTCCATTGGAGCGTCGTCTCGCAAGCCCGCGGTCATGTTGAGCAGGTGCGACAGCGTCACGGCCCCCAGACGCCCCGGTAACTCGGGCGCATACGCTGAGACGGGCTGATCCAGGCGGATCTTACCCTCCAGCGCCAGCTTCATCGCCGCGCTTGCTGTGAAGATCTTGGCCGTGGAACCCAACCGGAACAGAGTCTCCGTGGTCACCGGCGCACCAGTTTCCGCGCTCGCCACGCCGTATGCCTTGGAGTAGAGGACTTTTCCGTCCTGGAAAACGGCCAGCGAGACCCCCGGAATCGACTGGGCCTTCATGGTGCGCTCAATGTCCCGGTCCAGGGCGTCAAAGGTTTGCGCCGCTGCGACCAGGGCGGCGAGTAACGCGAGAGCGATCTTCATGCCACCAGGACCGCTTCACCGCTCCGCCGGTGGCAACTTTTTTGCGGCGCTACTTCAAGTCGTTGCTGTCGATGAACTTGTGCAGCGAGCTCGCGTATTCGGGCGGAATGTAGGGATGCGCGATCGCAGTCAGGTGGCTTTTTCCCGGCAGGATCACGTTGGTGAAGTTGCGAGCCTCGCGCCACAAGCGGTGGGTCTTGGCGTAGGGGCGGTCGAACTCGCCGTTGATCGCCAGTAGCGGGATGCTCAGCTTGCTGAGATCGAGCGGCGGTCCCTGCGGCGCGCGCGCCGCGGCGGGTGTGGCTGCCTGCGGCCGGGGCGCGGGAGGCTGCGCGGCCAATTTCTCCGCTTCCTCCCGGCTCATGCCGTTATCCATGGCATGCCGGATGCGCAGCGCCTTCGAAGCTTCGCCCTCCTGCGGGTCGCGACCCTCCTTATCCGGCGGTACCTTCGCCCGCATCTCGGCGTCGATCTCCTGCACGCCGGATCCCCCGAAGCTGGCGGTGATGATGCGATCCGGAATCAGCGCCAGCAGCCGTCCCACGATCGCCCCGCCCATCGAATAGCCATGTATGTGGGCTTTCGCGATCTTTAAGTGATCCATCATTTCGATGACGTCCTCCGCCTTGCCGGGACCGTTGAGCTGCGGCTTGTCGCTGAGGCCGTGGTTGCGGCAATCGATAGCCACCACCATGTGGTTCTTCGAAAGCGCGTCGGCGATGCCGTTGCGGAACCAGTTGCCGTAGGCGCTGCCGGTGTACCCGTGGATTAGCACCACGGGTGAGCCCTTGCCCTGGATCACGTAGTGAATCTTGATGCCGTCAGACGTTTTGAAATAACCGTCGCGGGGTTTGGGAGCGGCGGTGAGCCCGCAGACAAGAAGGCACAACGCCAATACGGTACGCATGGGCAACCTCCGAATTGGCTGCCTACTATATCACGAGGTTGTTACCGCAGCGCGAGCATCCGCTCGATCGGCAGCCGCGCCCGTTCCATCAAATCCGGCGGCATCTCAACACTGGGGCGGAGGTCGCGCAGGCAGTCACGCAGCTTTTCCAGCGTATTCATCTTCATGTACGGGCACTCGCTGCAATTGCAGTTCTCGTTGGCGACAAACCAGAACCGCTTGCCCGGCGCGCGGCGCTCCAGCGAGTGCGATACGCCGCTCTCCGTCATTACAATGAATTCATCGTGCGGGGACGCGATGCAGTGCTCAATGATCGCGGTGGTGGAGCCGATGAAATCCGCGTGCGCCAGCACGTCCGCGGGACACTCCGGATGCGCCACCACCCTGGCATTCGGGTGCTCCGACTTGGCCCGGATCAGGCGGCGAGCCGGAAACGTCGCGTGAACAATGCAGGCGCCCTGCCATACCGTCATGTTCTCCCGCCCCGTTTGCTTCTTCACGTAGTTTCCGAGATTCACATCCGGCGTGAACAGGATCGGCTTGTCGGCGGGTATGGAATTCACCACCTGGACCGCGTTGCGCGAGGTACAGATGATGTCGCTTTCCGCCTTCACGGCGGCGGAGGTGTTGATGTAGCTCACCACCACGTGCTCGGGATTGCGCTCGCGAAATGCCCGCACATCCTCCGCGCGGCAGGAGTCCACCAGGCTGCAGCCCGCGTCCTTGTCGGGAACCACCACCGTCCGGGAGGGGTTCAGGATCTTGGCCGTTTCCGCCATGAACCACACGCCGCAGAAGGCGATCACCTGCCCCTCGAATTCCTTTGCCTTGCGAGCCAGCTCCAGCGAGTCCCCGATCGCATCCGCAAGTTCCTGGATTTCGCTTTCCTGATAATGGTGGGCGAGGATCACCGCGTTGCGTTCGCGGCGGAGATCGTCGATTTCGTCGGCAATGGAGTGAACAACGGGCATGGGGTTATACTTGGATTGTACCCGCGTCCTGGTTTGCGAGTGATCGAGGAGGTGCTGACATGCGGCACTTGCGGGCTTCTCTTCCCGTCTTTTTTCTTCTTAGTGGTCCTTTGGCGGCCCAAAACAACCTTTTGAGCTGCCAGGTGAGCGCGGTTCCGCCCATCGTGCGCGCGGAGGGCCTGACGGAGCGCTTCGGCGACGTCAACCTGCGGTGCACCGGAGGCATCCCTAACACACAGATTCAAGGGAACTTGGCGGTTTTCGTCACGACGCCCCTAACCAACCGCCTGGGCCCCGGCGACGCAACTAATGTGATTCTCACCGTGGACCGTGGCAACGGCCCCGAACCGGCGAACGTCCCCGGAATCTACCTTAGCGGTAACAGCATCACCTGGAACGGCTTAATCGTTAACCTGTCGCCTGAGGGTGCGGCCAATATCCGGATCGCCAACTTGCGTGGAGTGGTGACTCAAAACGTTGGTGGAACCATTTTCGCCAGCATCTCGAACACCGGCTTGAACCAAATTTCCATTCTGAATCAACAAGTTGCCATTGCCACCGTCCTTCCTTCCCTGCTCGCATCCACAGTGGGCCGGCTGATCTGCGCGCCGGCTGGGTCCCCCGTTCCGGAAACAGAGTCGCCCACGTTTGATGATTTCCTGCGAGCTCGAACGGTTACTTCCACCACCCGGCTCTCGGAAGGATTTGCCGACGCGTTCGCCACGCGTTTTGACGCCCCGAGCTTCCTCGCCGACACCGGAACCCGCTTCCTGGTCCGCTTCACAGGACTGCCCGGGGAAGCCCGGCTGTTTGTGCCGGTGGCGGTCGCCGGATACGACGCGATCGAGGCCACGTCGGCCGGGTCGCTGGGCCGGCCGGCCTCCGGGGGCGTGTTCCGCGCGGGCAGCGGAGCCCTGCTGCTGAGCCTGGTGATCGGCGCGGACACCACCGGCGCCGGAGGCCAGGTGGAACTGACCGCCCCGCTGCCTCCCGCCGCCGATCTGGCGCTGAGCCAGCTTCGCGAGCTCCCGGTCGAAGGCGGAGTGGCGTATGCGGTGTATGAGGTAATCAGCGCGAATTCCTTTTCCCGGCAATCGGTGGAGCTGCCGACGTTCCTGGGGATACCGGCGGGGGCCGTGAACAGCGAGACGCCGGTCTCGCAGACCGTGACGTTGGCGCCCGTTTCGACTCTCGGTTCGCCTTCGCGAACAGCGCCGGTACCGCGCTTCATCGCCACCCGGCCGGGACGCGACTGCGAAAATCTCGGCGATTGCCGCCGGTTCTTCCCCACGCTGGAGGTTCGAACCACGGCCGTGAACTTCAGTGTTCCGCAAAACGCTCCGCTGCAGGCGCAGATCCTCGACGTTCGCAACACCGGCGGGGGGCAGATGCCCTGGACGGCATCCCTGACCTATACCAAGGGCGAAGGCTTCCTGCGCGTGGGTCCGCAATCCTGGATCGGCAACGGCGCGGTTCAGGTGGATCTGCTGCCGGGACGGCTTGCCCCCGGAACGTATTCGGCAAGCTTGCGGATTGACGCGGGCCCCGAGGCGGGCTCGGCGGTGATTCCGATCCACGTGGAGATCAAGCCGCCGGTTCCGCTGGCGCCGGTGATCACGACAGTGCGGAACGCGGCCAGCAATCGCGCCGGCGCGGTGGTTCCCGGTTCACTGGCGACAATCGAAGGCCAGTATCTGAGCGGCGCTCAGGTGGACGTTACGTTCGGCGGAGCGGCGGCCCAGGTGGTTTCCGCAACGGCGGACCGCCTGGACTTCGTGGTGCCGCCGCTCGCCGGCGGATCGAGCGCGGAGATCATTGTCCGGGTCGATGGCCTCAGCAGCGCCGCGCGGAGGGTCAACATCCAGCCCTTCGTCGCCGCGATTTTCCCCGGCGGCGTTCTCAACGAGGACTGGTCGGCGAACCGCGAGTCGCGGCCCGCACAGCCCGGGCGCTACTTGCAGATCTTCACCTCGGGCCTTCCACAGGTCGGGGAAGTTACGGTGAAAATTCACGACCGCGAGGGGCTGCGCCCGGCGTATGTGGGTGCGGCGCCTGGCTCGCCCGGCGTGCAGCAGATCAACGTGCACATCCCGGAGGATCTGCCGTCGATGCAGACCTACGTTTACGTGTGTGTCGGCAGCGGCGACGTGGTCTGCAGCGAGGCTTCGCTGCTGTACCTGCGGCGGTAAACCCTGTGTGTCCCGGCTCCGGGGTTTGATGCTCCGGAGCCGCTTCCCTCGCCCGGCTGCTATCGTAACCGTTTGACCCTCCGAACGTACACGCGCCTGCTGCGCGAGAATCGCAATTTCCGCCGCTTGTGGATCGCGCAGATCATCAGCGAGCTGGGCGACTGGTTTTATTCGGTCGCTATCTATTCGTTCCTGCTGGAAGCGACCGGATCGGCAAAAAGCGTGGCCCTGGCGTTCGTGATGCAGGTGCTGCCGCAGACGCTGGCCGCTCCAATGGCGGGAGTGCTGAATGACCGCCTGAGCCGGCGCAAGGTGATGCTGTTCGCCGACTTCGCCCGCGCCGTCATCGTGTTCTGCATGCTGCTGGCGCAAACACGCGAGCTGGCATGGCTGCTGTATGCGCTGCTGTTCCTGGAAACCGTGATGTGGGCCTTGTTCGAGCCCGGACGCAGCGCGGTAATCGCGAACATCACCTCCGGCGAGGACACCGCGGCGGCGAACGCGCTGTCCTCCACCACCTGGAGCATCAACTTCGCGCTGGGCACGGCGCTCGGCGGCGTCGCGACCGCGTTTCTCGGCCGAAACGCCGTGTTCTCCATCAACGCCCTGTCGTTCGTCGTGTCCGGGCTGCTGATCCTGCGCATGAAGTTCCGGGAGCCGCACCTGGAGAACCAGCCTCCGCTTCGCTGGAAGGACTTGTTCGACTTCTCGCCCATCGCGGAGGGATTGGCTTACGTCGCCCAGGATCGCCGGATGGCGGCGACCATGATGGTGAAGGGCGGGCTCGGCTTTCTCGGCGCGAACTGGGTCATCCTGCCCATCTTCGGAGAACGCATCTTCCCGGTTCGCTCCGAGAGCTTGAGCGCGTCTCAGGCGGCGACATTGGGAATGAGCATCCTGCTTGGGTCGCGCGGCGTCGGCTCTATCGTGGGTTCCTTCGGAAGCAGCTTTTTTGCAAAGGCGAACCCTGCCCGGCTGAGGATGTCGATCACCGCCGGCTTCTTTCTGGCCGGAGCAGGATATATTTTTCTGGGAGCAGCGCCGGGAATCGGCATCGCGGCGTTGACGCTGGTTCTCGCGCACACCGGGGGCTCGGCGCTGTGGACCTGCTCGAGCACGCTGCTGATGCAACAGACCCAGGACCGGTTCCGGGGTCGCGTGTTTTCCGCGGAATTCGCGGTGATGATGTTCATGCTTTCGCTTTCCAGTTACCTGGCTGGCGTGGCGGTGGATCGCGGCATCGACGCGCGCCGAGTCGCGGTCTGGAGCGGCATCCTGATGCTGATTCCGGGCGTTGCCTGGGTGGCCGCACAACGGCTGTGGAGCAAATCGCGCCTGTAAGCCGTTACATTCCGGACCGTCTAAACGTATATTCACTTCAGCTTTCAGGAGGCTCGATTATGAAGCGTATTCTCTGTTTCATCGCCCTATCGGCGATCGCCGTGCAGGCGCGGGAAGCCAAGCTGGTGCGTTACCCAACGTATTCCAGCGGCAAAGTGGCGTTCACGTATCTCGCGGACCTGTGGGTAGCGGATGAGAATGGCCAGAACGTCAAGCGTCTTACGGCGCATCCGGCGCGCGACATGTACCCCTCGTTTTCGCCTGACGGTAAGTGGATCGCCTTTTCGAGCGACCGCAACGGCAACGCGGACGTTTTCGTGGTGGCCACCGACGGGGGCCAGCCGAAGCAGTTGACTTATCACTCGGCCGCGGATAACGTCCTGGGGTGGAGCCCGGATGGCAAGTTCGTTCTGTTCGCTTCCAACCGCGGCGACGATTTCGCGGGCAAGCTCTACACAGTTCCGGCCGAAGGCGGTATGGAGCGCGCAGTTGGAGTGGACATGGGCCTGTACGGCTCGTTCTCGCCGGACGGCAAGAAGCTGGCCTATAACCAGAAGTCACAGGCTTACTGGCGCAAGTATTACCGAGGCTCCTCGCAAAGCGACGTGATGCTGATGGATGTCGCGACCCGCAAGTTCACACAGTTGACCGACTTCGACGGCATGGACACGTGGCCGATGTATGCCCGCGACGGCTACGTCTACTTTGTCAGCGACCGCGACGGCAACGGCGTCACCAACATCTGGCGCGTTTCGGAAAAGGGCGGCAAGGCTGAGAAAGTGACTCAGTTCACCTCCGGTGACGTCCGCTGGCCGTCAATTTCCGCGGACGGCAAGACGATCGTCTTCGAGAAGGATTTCGGCATCTCCAAGCTGGACCTGGCGTCGCGCCGGGTGACGCCCGTGAAGGTGGATATCAGCGCCGAGATTCAGGACAACCTGACCGAAGTCCGCGGCTTTAACTCCCGGCTGGACGACTGGAGCCTGGCGCCTTCCGGGGCTCGGATCGTGTTCTCGACGCACGGCGAGATTTTCTCCGCCCCGGTAGAGGAAGGCGACCTGATCCAGATCACCGATTCTTCGGCCCGGGATCGCGATCCGTTGTACTCGCCGGACGGCAAAATGGTCGCCTTTGTTTCGGACCGCAACGGGCGGGAAGAGATCTACGTAGTCGCGGCCTCGGGCGGAGCGCAGCCTGAGAAGATCACCGACTCCGACACGCTGAAGAACAGCATGGTGTGGTCGCCGGATTCCAAGGACATCGCATTTACCACGTCCGAGAACAAGCTGTACCGGTACACGCTCGCGACCAAGCAGACCACGGAGCTGACGAGTTCGAAGTACGGCGCCGTGGGCGGCGTTCGCTGGTCTCCCGACGGAAAGTGGCTCGCCTACGGTAAGCAGGACATTTCCCGGCAGAGCGACATTTATCTGATTCCGTCGGCGGGCGGTCAGGAGCGCAAAGTCACTTTCGACTCTTATAACGAAGGCGTTCCGCGTTTCTCGCCGGACGGACAAACCCTGTTCTTCTTCCGCAGCACGGCGGTGGGGCAAGGATCGCTGGTGAACAACACCGGAGCCACCCAGTTGTACGCGATGATGCTGGAGAAGCAGGACAAGGATCCGACCGAGCCTGAGGAGAAGGGCAGCGAGCCGGTGAACGCCGAGCCTCGGCGTCCGGAGCGCCCGGCAGCTCCGAAGGTCCTGAACATTGACTGGGACGGGCTGAAGCGCCGCACCTGGCAGGTGACGCGGATGCCGTTCGGCGTGATGAATTACGAGATCGCGCCGGATTCGAAGACAGTCGTTTTCAGTACCAGCGAGCCGGGCGCCACCCGGCCCACGCCCGTGATCTACTCGATCCAGAGCGATGGCAAGCGCCTGAGCCGCATCACCGGCGGGGTCGCCGGCGGGGATGAGGGCGGCGGCGAGGGCCCGCGTGGAGGCGGCGGCGGTTTCCGCGGCATGCAGCTTGCCATCTCGCGCGACGGCCGCACGTTGTTCTTCGAAGAGGGCGGTTCGGTGTGGAACGTGTCCATG
>JAIEPW010000044.1 GCA_019748195.1 Bryobacteraceae bacterium | reverse complement strand
GCTCGGCGGCGCGGGCGGGGGTGTCGCCGGCGGGACCTCGGCGGGCGCCGCGGACGGCGGCGGACGTGGCTCCATGGGAGCGGGCGGCGGCGCGCGCGGCGGTTCCAGCGCAGGCGGGCGCGGCAACTAATATACTGGGGTCGTTATGACCCCAGAACAAGCCAAGTTCCTCTTCGATACGGCAATGCCTCAGGTGATATCTGAGTTCAAGACCACCCGGCGCGTTGTCGCGGCAATGCCCGAAGATCAGCTCGATTACCGTCCCAGCGAAAAGTGCATGACGGCGCGCGAACTCGCCACTCACATCCTGACGGCCCGTATCTTCTTCCTGAACGGCGTCGCCACGGGCGCGTTCTCGCGCGATGCCGCCCAGACGGACGCCGCCTCCGTCGCCGACATGCTCTCCTGGTTCGACACGGCCCATGCAGCCGCCGTGGAAAAGATGAACCAGCGGACGCCGGAGCAGTTGGCCGAAACGCTCACCTTCTACAGCTATTCGAACCCGGCGGTTGCGTACATCAATTTCTGCCTGATGCACGAAGCGCACCACCGGGGACAGCTCGCGGCTTACCTTCGCCCCATGGGCGGCAAGGTCCCGTCGATCTACGGCGGCAGCGCGGATGAGCCCATGCAACCGCCGGCCAAGGCCAAGGCCTGATCGCCTCCTCTCGGCACACAAGAAAAGGGCCCGGTCCGCCGAAGCAACCGGGCCCGATTTGGGTTCAGGCGCGCTCTAGAAGTCCAAACGCAGCGCCATTTGCATAACGCGCGGTCCGCCCGTCCCACCGATTTGCGACTGAATGACGCCCAACGTTTGCGGCGTCTGGAGGTTAAGTCCCGGCGTCGCGAAGTTGACGTTGTTGAGCAGGTTGTACGCTTCAGCGCGGAAAGTGACGAAGGTTCGTTCACCATAGACCCGGAAACGCTTCACCACTGACAGGTCGGTTGTGAAGAGGCCCGGTCCGCGGAAGGTGTTCCGGCCCGATGTGCCGACAAAACCGGCCTCGGGCGCAGTGAAAGCAAGTGCCTGCTCCGGCGTGAAGAAGCGCACGCCGTTGCCGAGACGTTGCACGGATCCGATAGAGCGGTCACCCGAGTAGTTGGCCCACGTGTTGGTGGAATTCTGCGATCCGGTGGTAAGTCCGGAAGTCACCGTCATCACCGGTCCGGAGGTCCAGATTCCCAGGGAGCCGATCTCCCAACCGGCGGCGATACGGTCTACCCAATCCGGCATTCCGCCGCCAATGAAGCGTCCCTTTCCGATCGGCAATGTATAGCTCACCGACCAGTTCAAGGTGTGCGGACGGTCCGCATCCGACCGCGCACGGTTCAGGCTCAGGTTGAAGTTATCGATTGGCGAGGTGAAACCGGAGCCGTCCACCGATATGTTGTCGATGGTCTTCGACCAGGTGTAATTGACGGCCCCCTTCAGGGCTCCCGCCTGACGGCGGAGGCTGACTTGAAGCGAGTCGTATTGCGTCCGTCCCGCGTTGGTGGTCAGCACCACGTTCTGGAACTGCGGGAAGTTCCGCAGGTAGAAGTCCGTGCCCACCGAAGTGGGATAACGGGAGAAACCGTTGATGTCAACCGTACTGGCGGCTGCACCAACGCTTCCTTGTCGCACCGGAGTGGCGCCGATGGCGTTGATGGCGCCGGCGGCCGACCCGTACATCCGCACCAGGGCGTTGGTGGCCGACGGGGCTGCGCCGTTGGATTGGAACGCCTGCAGCTCCCGGAAGTCGCGCAAGAACCCACTTGAGTAGATTCGGGTCTGGTTGATGTTGAGGTCCGCCACCTGCTTCACGCCGCGGTTGCCCACGTAGCCCGCCTCCAGAACCGTATTGCGGAAGAGCTCCCGTTGAATGGTGAAGTTCATCTGCAGAACATAAGGCTGGCGGAAATTGGGATCGATCAGCGCCAGAGTGGTGCTGGTCCGGTTGGCGGCCGGCGTCAAAGTGGGACGCGCCGGCGGAGCGGGGAACGTCAGATTGCGGTCGCTGACTCGAACGTCGCTTCCCGCGCCTGCCTGATTAGGCTGCACCTGAATCTGCTGGGCGAAGCCCGGCATGTTGGCGTCCACGTCGTTCATCGCGGCGCCGATGACACGGTCGTAAAAAACTCCCCAGGACGCGCGGATGGAGGTCTTGCCGTTCTTGAACGGATCCCAGGCGAATCCGATGCGCGGGGCGAAGTTATTCCAGTCATTCGAGTACCAATTGCGGCTGCGGCGCACCGTGAGATCCGCGATTTGGCTGACCGGATTGATCAAACCGAGGGTCTGTTGATCGATGTTGCCTTGCAACTGATCACGCTCGTAGGGCACGCCGAAGAACTCCCACCGGACACCCAGGTTCAGCGTGAAGTTGGAGGCGACGCGCCAGTCGTCCTGGAAGTAGTAGCCGTAATCGTTGAACAGGAAGTTGCGGACGCGGGGCTGGCCGGGGAAGAACGTCTCCAGATCGCTATAGACGGTCTGGTTGATACTGCTGACGCGGCCCAACAGATCGTTGTAAAGATTATCGAAGCGGAGCCGGTCGGCGGCGGTGATCACCGTTGCGCCGGAGGGTCCGATGTTGCCCGGAGCCGCGTTGCCCAAGCCCTGGGTCAGGTTGATCGTGGGCCAGATGTTCGCGTCGGCGGACTGGTACTGCAACGTCTGGCTGATCCGGAAGCCGCCCTTGAAACTGTGCCGGCCGCGGAGAATGGACAGGTTGTCCGTCACCTGTTTCACCGGCGAGTTTCGATCCGAACCGAACCCGGTGGGAATCGGGTCTGTGAACAGATTGGAGGAGATCAGCGGTACGCCGCGGAAAAACTCACTGCGCACGCGCCCGAAGATCACGCTGGACTGCTGATACCCAACGATGACTTCGTTCACCAGCCAGGGCTTGATGGTCCAATTGCCGCCGGCCGAGAAGCCGGAGCGGAGGCCGCCCTGGGTTCCGTTGGGCTGTCCCGGGAAGGTAGCCTCCGCGTTGTTCAGCGTATCGGCGGGAGTCAGCGTCTTGAACCAGGAGTAGCGGAAATACAGCCGCAGCGTCGAGGCCGGGTTCCAGTCGGTCTTGAACGTGCTCTGATCGCTCAAACCGCCCGCGGGGGCATTGAACCGGTACCCGGCGGTGTTGAGCAGGTCGCCCGTGTCGAAGTTGTTCGGGTTCGGCAGCAGCGCCAGGTTGCGGGCCACTGCCGGATCGATCCCGATTCCGCGCGGATCGTTCGCCACGATATTGAAACTGCGCAATTCGTTGCTGCCCGGAACGCGCCAGCGGAAGATGCCTTGCTTGGCTTCCGGCGTGAGCACCGTGCGGTTGCGGACCACCTGCTGGGCTACTCGCGAACCCTGATAGTTGTAGAAGAAGAACAGCTTGTCCTTGCCGTTGTAGACCTTCGGAATCAGCACCGGGCCTCCGAACGATCCTCCAAACTGGTTCTGGATGAACTTGGGCCGCTGCTGGCCGCTGGTGTTATTGAAGAAATTGTTGGCGTTCAGCACCGTGTTGCGGTGATATTCAAACAGGTTGCCCGAGAAACGGTTGGTGCCGGAACGGGTGATCAGCTCCACCTGTCCGCCGGCGTTGCGGCCGTATTCGGCCTTGGCGCCGTTGGTGATGATACGGAACTCCTCCACGGAGTCCGTGTTAGTGGCGTTCAAGGTCAACCCGAGACGCGGCAGCACGGAGTCATTCACGTCGATGCCGTCCAGGGTGTTGTTGTTCGATCCCTGGCGGAGACCGTTGATGCGCGCAAAGCTCGGATCGCCGGCTGTTGTTCCGATCTGCACGCCCGGCTGGAACGTCGCCAGCGCGATCGGATTGCGCGCCAACTGCGGCAGCGTGTCGATATCGCGCATCGTTACCGCGCGCTGGATGGTGGCCTCCGAAGTCTGCACCCGCACCGCGCTGGCTTCCACGGTCACCGTATCGGTGACCGTGCCGACTTCGAGCCGGATGTCCTGGCGCAGCGTGACGCCGAGGTTCAATTCGATATTGGTCACACTTGCCTTGCGGAAGCCCGGAGCCTCCGCCGAAACGGTGTAGAAGCCGGGTTGCAGGCTGGGGAAGATATAGTAGCCCGATGCATCGGCCTCCATGTCCACCTTGACCTGGGTTTTTACGTTGATCGCGGACAGTTTGGCGCCGGGAATCACCGCGCCGGATGAATCCTGCACTGTGCCTTCAATACGTCCCGTCTGAATTTGTCCGAAAAGCGAAACGAGCAGACAGCAGCTCAGCAAAGACACGCAAGAAATGCGTCTCATGCGAGTACCTCCCCAACAGAGTTTGAACCGCATTACTGCCGGACCCCTTGACTCCAGCAGTGTTGGGGGTAGTCTATCGAACTTCCCGAGGGGTTGCAATCGGATTGTCGAATGGGGCCGATCAGGATTTTCTCGAAGCGGGCGGCTCGGGGCCGCCCTACGTTACAATGTGGGAACTACGCCTTTCCGCGTAATTTCAACATGATCCGAAAGTACAACGGCGTTTCGCCCGCCATCGCTCCCAGTGCCTTTGTCGATTCCAGCGCCCAGGTGATCGGCGATGTCGTGCTGGGCGAACGCTCCAGCGTCTGGCCTTGCGCCGTCATCCGCGGCGACGTGGGACGCATCATCGTGGGCGCCGAATCCAACATCCAGGACTGCTCGGTCCTGCACATGGATCACGGATTCCCGCTGATCATCGGCGAAGGAGTCACCGTGGGCCACTCCGTCACGCTGCATGGGTGCGTGATCGAGGACGAGTGCCTCATCGGGATCGGCGCGGTGATCCTGAACGGCGCCACCATCGGGCGCGGCAGCGTGATTGCCGCCGGGGCCCTGGTGCCCGAGGGCATGACCGTTCCGCCCGGCAGCCTGGTGATGGGCGTCCCCGGCAAGGTGAAGCGATCCGTCACGCCCGAAGAGCACGCGCGCTTTCGCGACGGCGTCCGCCACTACGTCGAAAAAGCGGCTCTGTACCGAGCGGAGCAAACATGATCCGCGCCATCAAGGGCACGCGCGATATCCTGCCGCCCTCCAGCGCGGCCTGGAACTTCGTCGAAGAAGTCTCGCGCGACGTATTCCGCCGCTACCACTACCAGGAGATCCGCACGCCCATCTTCGAGGAAACCGCCCTGTTTGCCCGCGGCGTGGGCGAGGAGACCGACATCGTCTCCAAGGAGATGTACACCTTTGCCGACCGCGATGAAACCTCGCTGACGCTGCGCCCGGAAAACACCGCCGGCGTGATGCGCGCCTACATCGAGCACCGCCTGGATCAGATTCCCGGGGTCACGAAGCTGTACTATATCGGCCCCATGTTCCGCCGCGAGCGCCCGCAAAAAGGCCGCTACCGCCAGTTCTTTCAGATCGGCGCGGAGGCCATCGGCAGCGAAAGTCCTTATGTGGATGCCGAGGTGATCGAGATGGTGGTGGAGATCCTGGAACGCTGCGGCGTCGCCGGCTTCCATCTGCTGATCAACTCCGTGGGCTGCCCCAAGTGCCGGCCCGCGTTCATCGGAAAGCTGCGCGAGAAGCTGGCGGAAGTGGCGCCCGGAATGTGCGCCGATTGCCGCCGCCGCGCGGAAACGAACCCGCTGCGCGTGCTCGATTGCAAGGTGCCGGAGGACCAGCCGGTGATCGAAACGCTGCCCTCGATCCTGGATCATCTGTGCGCGGAATGCCGGACCCACTTCGACACCGTGCAAGGATCGCTATCGGACCGCGGCATCGCCTACGAAGTGAAGCCCAGGCTGGTCCGCGGGCTCGACTACTACCGGCGGACCACCTTCGAGATCACGCACGGCGCCCTCGGCGCGCAAAGCGCCATGATGGGCGGCGGCCGCTATGACGGACTGGCGGAAGCGATCGGCTCGAAAGTGCCCGCGCCCGGCATCGGCTTCTCCATCGGCGAGGACCGCCTGGTGATGACCGTTGAGGAATCGCGCCCGGCCGTCCCCGCGCTGGATGTGTTTGTCGCGCCGATGGGCGACGCCGCGGCACGAGAGGCGGCGCTGATCGCCCGCGAACTCCGCGCCCAGGGATTGAGCGTCGAGGTGTCGGCGGACCGGAAGCTGAAACGCTCGCTCGAAGTCGCCCACAAGAGCGGCGCCCGCTTCGCCGTCATCCTGGGAGACGACGAGATCGCCGCCGGCACGGTCCAGTGGAAGAACATGGCGTCCGGCGAGCAAATCGCCGTGCCGCGGGGCGAACTCGCCGCACGCTCGAAGGGGATGGAACATGGCTGATATGGCTCTCGATTTTCTGGGTGAGATGCGCCGCACGCACACCTGCGGGCAGTTGCGCGCCGCCGACGCGGGATCCCGCGTTCTGCTGATGGGGTGGGTGCATCGCCGCCGCGATTTGGGCGGCGTGCTCTTCGTCCACCTGCGCGACCGCGAGGGCGTCACGCAACTGGTTTTCCGCGCCGACTGTGATGCCGAGGTGCATCGCAAGGCCGACGAGCTCGGCTCCGAGTGGGTGATCGCCGCCGAAGGCGTCGTGGAGCTTCGCTCCGCCGAGACAATCAACCCCGCCATCCCCACCGGCGAGGTGGATGTCATCGTCGACCGGCTGCACATCCTGAACACCTCACGGACTCCCCCCATCCCGATGGAGGAGCACGTCGACGTGAAGGAAGACGTGCGGCTGAAGTACCGCTATGTGGACTTGCGCCGCCCGCATATGCAGCGCAACATCATGCTGCGGAGCCGCGTGACGTTCGCCGTGCGCGAAGAGCTGTATGGGCTCGGCTTCCACGAGATCGAAACGCCGTTCCTGACGCGTTCCACGCCCGAAGGCGCGCGCGATTTCCTGGTGCCCAGCCGCGTCAGCCCGGGCCTGTTCTACGCCCTGCCGCAATCGCCGCAGATCTTCAAGCAGCTCCTGATGGTCAGCGGCTTCGACCGCTACTTCCAGATCGTGCGCTGCTTCCGCGATGAGGATCTCCGCGCGGACCGCCAGTATGAGTTCACGCAGATCGACCTGGAGATGTCGTTCCCGCAACCGGATCGCGTCTTCGAGGTGATCGAACCCATGGTCCAGCGCGCCTGCAAGGTGGCCGGCTTCGATATCCCCACGCCCTTTGCCCGCATGACCTACAAGCAGGCCATGGACGAATATGGAATCGACAAGCCGGACATGCGCATGCCGCCGTTCCGGCGCGTGGAGGATCTGTTCGCCGGTACGCCGCTGGCCAATGGATCGCTGCCCGTGGTGGCGATCCACCTGCCCAACACCGGCGTCCCTTCGCGCAAGGAGCGGGACGAGATCAAGGCCGCGGGCCAGGAGCGCGGCCTGCGCGTCTTCGACGATCCCAAGCGCCTGGAGCGCGATTATCCGGAAGCCATGGCCGAGGTTCGCAAGCGGACCGGCGCCGGCGAGGAAGATCTGCTTATTTTGGCGGGCTGGGCGGGCGAGCCCAAGGGCGCTCGGCCCGAGGAGACCGTCCTGCAAGCCTGCGGGCAGCTCCGCCTGTATTGCGGACAGAAGTACGCCGAGAAGCACGGCCTGCTGAAACCCGACGATTTCCGCTTCACCTGGGTGGTCGACTTCCCCATGTTCGAATGGAACGACGATGAGAATCGCTGGGACGCGGCGCACCATCCGTTCACCATGGTGGCCGACGAGGACATCGACAAGCTTTCCACCGATCCGGCGAAATGCCGCGCCAAGTCCTACGATCTGGTGCTGAACGGCACGGAGCTCGGATCGGGCTCCATTCGTATCCACCGCCGGGACGTGCAATCGAAGGTGTTCTCCGCGCTCGGCATGAGTGAGGAGGAAGCTCGGCGGCGTTTCGGCTTCCTGCTGGAGGCGCTCGAGTATGGAGCTCCCCCGCACGGCGGCATCGCGCTGGGCCTGGATCGCCTGGTGATGATCCTGGCCGGCGAGACATCCATCCGCGACGTGATTCCGTTCCCCAAGACGGCGCGCGGAACGGACCTGATGTGCGATGCGCCCAGCGAAGCGCAGGACCGCCAGTTGCGCGAACTGGGGATCACGCTGCGGAAGCAGCCGTAAGGGCCTAACCCTTGGGCGGCTTCTCGGAGACCTTCCACTTCTTGTCGTCGAAGTACAGGACCTTACCCTCGCGGTAGCTCATCACCGACATCGAGACCAGCACCTGCGCCTTGGCTCCGGTCTCAACATCCAGCACCGGCTTTTGCCGCGATCGCATGCACGCCAGGAAGTTTTCCACATGGGCGCGCGTGGTATCGATGTTTTCCACCGGGATGCGGATCTCCTCCGCGCCGAACTTACGTTTGTACTCGTCGGAGGCGGCGCGCTCGGGGCGCACCGCCAGGGTCGGCGAGTAGCTCTCGAAGTATCCATGCTCCACCATGATCAGCGAGGCTTCCTTGCCGCGGATGAGGCCGGGGATATGCTGCGAGTTGGCCATCGAGGAGCTGAGCACCAGCGAGTGTCCCCTGGCGTACTCGGCGACCACGTGGAAGGTGTCCGGCACCTCCCGATCGCGGAACGCGTAGATGCCGCCGCTGGCCATCACCTTGTAGGGGAACTCCGGCTCGGTCCAACACAGGTTCAGCGGCGCAATCACGTGGTAGAAGAGGTCGGTCGCGATGCCGCCGGAATAATCCCAGTACTTGCGGAAACGGAAGAAGCGCTCGGCGTCCCACAGGCGCTTGGGCGCGGGTCCCAGCCACGTCTTCCAGTCGATGTAATCGTCGCCGCTGGCGTCGGGGCTTGCCGCCGGATCGATTTTCCAGTTCCATTCGCCGTCGGCGGAATTGCGGTGGTAGGATCCCTGGCTCATGATTACCGGCCCGATCATGCCGTCGGCGATCGCCTTGCGGGCTTTCTTCCACTGGTCGCCGGAGGTGGTCTGCGATCCGACCTGCAGAACACGTTTGGTCTTGCCCACGGCTTCCACCAGGTCCCGCGCCTCTTCCACGGTGTGGCACATCGGCTTCTCGACGTAGACGTCCTTGCCGCGCTCCATGGCGGCGATCGCGATGCGCGCGTGCCAGTGGTCGGGGGTGGCGATCAGGACGCCGTCGATGTCGCTGCGGTCGATCACCTCGCGATAATCGAGCGTCCCCTCGCAGCCGAAAGCTTCTTTTCCTTGGGAGACGCGGCGCTGCCAGGTGTCGCACACCGCGGCAATGCGGCAGGCGCCGGTTTCCGAACCGATCTTGTGGAAGGTCCGGGCGACGCCGAATCCGCGCCCGCCGTTGCCGATGACGGCGATGTTGATGCGATCGTTGGCGCCGATCACGCGGGGCTTGGACTGCGCGGCTTTCAGTGCGAGGGGAGCCAAGGCTCCGGCTGTTTGCAGGAATTCGCGACGTCCGACTTTAGGCATGGTTTACTGGGTCAGTGTACCGCGAGGGGGGCCGAAGCGGAGCAGCTAGAAGCCGTTGGCGGGGTGCACCGCGCCCCGCGGCTTGGGAGATCGGAAGGTCTTCCACCAGATGTACAGACAGAGGATGTCAGCCAGCGGAATGATGAAGCCCACCGTGTCCTTTGCGTAGCTCTCGGGCAGAACCGCTCGCAATGCCTGGGCGATGGCAATTCCCGTAACTTTGATGCCGAGTCCGGCGCCGACCATCAATAGTTGGGAATCCTTGGTGGGCTGGCGGATCAGCAGGCTCCACAAGGCGAGGTTCATGAGCGCGGCGGCGAAGTTCAGGTTACGGCTGATCACGGTCATCGCCCGAAAGGTGATTTTCCCGAGCCGCGGGTCCCACAACAGGAACGCGGAGTAGGCGATCATCAACAAGACTCCCAACGCCACCAGCCGACCCAGCATACCCCGCATCGGCCGGTCCCCCAGCGAACGAAAGATCAGCGAGATCACCAGCAGGAACAGGAGCATGTTCACTACAAGCTCATCGATCCAGTAAATGTTGCGGTAGGTCTCTGCGTCCAGATACCCGTACGTCAAGCGCTCCACCACGGAGGTGACGATCAGAGTCGAGCAGTAAAGCAGGATAAAGGGGTAGGACCGGAGGGACTCACGCCTGAGAAGCGAATGGACCACCATGACCTGGAGACTGAGGCCGATCACAAAGATCGCCTGCCAAACCAGTTCCAGAAACTGAGGGACTGAAGACAATTCGAGGCTCCGCCTAACTTAGTATCGGCAGGAGCCTCGAAAGATCTGAGAGCAGCTTAGGAATCGTAATCCTTCGGCGGCGGTGTCAACCCGTGTGCCATCATCACGAAGCCGTCATAATCGCGCGGCGGAGGCGTCAAACCGTGCGCCAGCTCGAATCCATCGTAATCCTTCGGCGGCGGTGTAAGGCCATGGGCCAACAGGAACCCGCCATCGTCGTAGTCCTTCGGCGGCGGCGTCAGACCGTGCGCGACTTCAAAACCGTCATAATCCTTTGGCGGTGGCGTAAGGCCATGACCAATAAGGACCGACGACCCACCCGCGACAGCCAGGAGCGCTACGGCGACAACGCCGATAGCGCCAAAAACAAGTGCAATGCGGCCAAGAGAAATCTTCATATAGATACCCCCGCCCCTAGTACGCAGACGCTCCGGGAGCTAAGGTTTGTCTCCTAGATACTATCTAAGTACCGAATTGCTTTCTTCTAGGATTTTTCCCTAGTACCCTACTCGGGGGATCACCTTAGAGGGAGTTCGGGGACCGCAAATGGAAGATCTGCACTAAAGCTATGTAAATATTGATCAGGCCCAGTCCGGTAAGCGCCGACTTGAACGCCGGAGCCATCCACAGATCCTCGATAAACGCGTGAAAGGTGGGAAGAGAGTTCAGATACCAGGCATCCATCCACGGGAACACCACCAGAAAGATGCCCACTTCGAAGGTGAAAATGGCAAAGCAGACTCGTAGAAGAATCGACGCCCAGGATCGCCGCGCCGCCGGCCGTTCCGGCATCGCCTCCGGCGGAGCTTGAGACTCGGGTGTCATGACAGATCGGCCGCGGCGGCCGTGAATAGCTCCGCCTGGCGCGGAATCGGGTAGCCCTGCCAGCCGGATTCCGGACAGGATTCGCGCACCGGCTCGAAGCTGAAGCGATGCAATGCCGTGGGACCGTGGGCCGCCAGCGCTTCCAAATGCTCCGGGGTGTAGTAGCCTTTGTGCCGGCCGAGTCCATACTGCGGGAAGACCCGGTCCCAGGCGTCCATGCAGGCGTCCCGTTCCACTTTCGCCACAATCGACGCCGCGGCGATCGAGGCACATCGCGCATCGCCGTGAATCAGGGCCTCTTGTTCCAGCGGGAGGTCGACGCGAACGGCGTCCACCAGAAGGTAATCGCAGGCGACTGCCAGCCGCTCCACGGCCCGCTTCATGGCCAGGCGGGAAGCCTGCAGGATGTTCAACCGGTCGATCTCGAAGGCATCGGCCGCGGCGCAGGCCCAGGCTACCGACCGCTCCCGGATCTTGCGCGAAAGCTCCGCCCGCGTCTCCGGATCGAGCACCTTGCTGTCGCGCAGGCCCCGGATCGGCCGATCCGGGCAAAGCACCACGGCGGCCGCGAAGACCGGACCGAACAGCGATCCGCGCCCCACTTCGTCCACTCCCGCGATCACGCGGAAACCCGCCCGGCGAGCTTCACGCTCGTGGCGGCTCCGGCAGACAGTGCGGGAAGAGCCGGGCAAGCTACCTTTACTCGCGCTCGCGCAGACGGGCCGCTTTGCCCTTCAGGTTCCGCAGGTAATAGAGCTTGGCGCGGCGGACGCGGCCGGTCCGGATCAGATCGATATGATCCACCACCGGCGCGTTCACCGGGAAAATGCGCTCCACGCCATGACCGAAGCTGGCCTTGCGTACGGTGATGGTCTCGCCCAGCCCGGTGTTGTTGCGGCTGATCACGGTCCCTTCAAACGCCTGCAGACGCTCTTTGTCGCCTTCCTTGATCTTGACGTGCACGCGGATGGTGTCGCCGATATGAAAGTCCGGATGCTTCTGGGCGCGCTGATACTTGCTCAGCACTTTCTGCAATGCTGCCTGAATCATGGTTCTGTCTTCCTTGCCAAACTGTCTTTCGTTCCCGGCTCCCGCCGGTCTGATTCCGCTATCAGGTCCGGACGCAGGCGGGCGGTTTTCTCGTACGCCGCCTTGCGCCGCCAATTCTCAATCTCGGCATGATTCCCGCCCAGCAGTACCTCGGGAACCCTCCACCCTCGAAACTCGGCGGGACGCGTCCAGTGCGGACAATCGAGCAGCCCGCTTTCCCCGAACGATTCCGCCACCGCCGACGACTCGTTTCCGAGCACGCCCGGCAGCAGCCGCGCCACCACATCCACAACCACCGCCGCCGCCAGCTCGCCGCCGCTCAGCACGTAATCGCCGATCGAGAGCTCCAGGTCGGCCAGATGCTCGGCTACCCGCTCATCCACGCCTTCGTAACGGCCGCAGATCAATAGCAACTCGCTCGCCCCCGCCAGCTCCCGCGCCGTCCGCTGATCCAGCCTCCGCCCCTGCGCCGAAAGCAGCACCACCCGCGACCCGGCCGGCCGCTCCGGCCAGATCGACTCGACGGCCTCAAACAGCGGCTCCGGCTTCAACACCATGCCTTCGCCGCCGCCAAACGGGCGATCATCCACCGTGCGATGCCGGTCCCTGGTCCAGTTTCGCAGATCGTGGACCTGGATATCGACCAGCCCGGATTCCCGCGCCCGCGCCACCACTCCATGCTGGAACGGTCCGGCGAAAAACTCCGGGAAGATCGTAACCAGATGGAATCTCATTCCACTTCCGGCGAGTCCAGATCCAGCAACCCTTCCGGCGGGTCGATCACGATCCGCCGCCCCGCGATATCCACTTCCGGACAAACCGCGGGAACCAGCGGCACGCTTGCCTGCCGCCCGTCCGCCAGCCGCACGCTCAACAGCGACTGCGCGCCCGGTTCTTCCACATCCGTCACCACGCCGATCGCAACGCCGGCGCGTTCCACGCGGCAACCGATCAGGTCCGAGTGGTAGTAGCGTCCTGCGGGCAGCGGCCATCGCTCCCCGGCGGGCACTTCGACCAGCGCGCCCCGCCACTTTTCCGCCTCGGCGATCGAATCGATGCCGTCAAAGCGGAACACCAGCCGCCGGTCATGCCACCAGGTTTCCAGCACCGCGACTTCGCGGCGAGCCCCGGCTGCGTTCAAGAAAACCCGGCGGAGAGCGGAAAAACGTTCGGGATGATCGCTGAGCGGCTCCCCCACCAGCTCACCCCGCGTCCCCCTTGGCCGGACCAGTTCGGCGATGGCTACCCAATCCACCGCCGGCTATTCCAGGATTTCGAGCGTGTATCGCCGGTTCAGCTTGGTGCTCACCGCGCCCAGCAAGGTCCGGATCGAGCGCGCCGTGCGGCCCTGCTTCCCGATTACCTTGCCGATGTCGCCCGGCGCGACGCGCAACTCCAGGACCGTGGTCTGCTCGCCCTGAATCTCGGAGACGCTGACGCCCTCCGGCTCATCCACCAGCGCTTTCGCGATCTCTTCAACCAGTTCTTTCACGGTCAACTCCCCGGTTTTTTGTTCGCGTGATTCTAGCATTTTCAAGGATCGAGCCTTCCCGGCCGGGCGCTCCGCGCCGGGACCCGCCGCACCGGCGCGCCCGCTCCTAGGCGGAAACCGGCTCCGGCGCCGGGTTCTTCTTCATCAATCGCGCCACCGTCTCGGAGGGCTGCGCGCCGTTCTTCATCCAATACTCGATCCGCTGGTGATCCAGCTTCACCTGCGCCGGTTGCGCCACCGGGTTGTAATGCCCCACCACTTCCACGGCGCGGCTGTCGCGCGCCCGCTCCTTGTCGATCACCACCACGCGGTAGGTCGGCTTCTTCTTTGCGCCGAACCGCGCCAATCGAATCATCAGCATTGTGCTTCTCTCGCTCTCCTGTACCAATACTTCGTAAACCGATTACCCGCCGAAGCCCGGAAATCCGGGCAGCTTCAGCTTGCCCAGGCGCTTGCCCAGCATACCGGCATTGGCGCCCGTAAAACTCTTCATCATCTTCCGCGCCTGCGTGTACTGTTTCAGCAGGTTGTTCACTTCCTGCACCGTGGTGCCCGATCCCCTGGCGATCCGGCGCCGCCGCGCGCCGTTGATGATCATGTGATTGCGCCGTTCCTGCGCGGTCATCGAATCGATGATGGCGACGATGTTCGTGAATTCTCTTTCGTCCACCTTCACGTTCTTCAGATCCTTCATCGGCCCCAACTGCGGCATCATGCCCAGCAGCGATTCCAGCGGCCCCAGCTTGCGCAACTGCTTGATTTGATCGCGAAAATCCTCAAGCGTGAACTCATCGTCCAGCAGCTTGCGCTGCATCTCCTCGGCCGACTTGCGGTCGATCGACTCTTCCACCTTCTCGATCAGCGACAGAACGTCGCCCATGCCCAGAATCCGGTTCGCCACACGATCCGGATGGAACGGCTCCAGCGCGTCCGATTTCTCGCCCACGCCCACGAACTTCAACGGCTGCCCGGTCACCGAGCGGATCGACAGCGCCGCGCCGCCGCGGGCGTCGCCGTCCATCTTGGTCAGAATCACGCCGGTAATCCCCAGCCGCTTGTGAAACTCGTCCGCGCTCTTCACCGCATCCTGGCCGGTCATCGCATCGGCGACAAACAGGACTTCGGTCGGGTTCAGGATGCCCTTCAGCTCCTCCAGCTCCACCATCAAATCGTCGTCAATGTGCAGCCGGCCCGCGGTGTCCAGCAGAATGATGTCGGCGCCGATCTGCGAAGCTTCGCGCTTGGCTCCCCGCGCCAGTTCGGCCGGCTTGTCCGCGTCCGACCCCTCGTACAGCGGCAGCTTCAACTCGCGAGCCAGAACCGCCAGTTGCTTGCGCGCCGCCGGACGGTAGACATCGACGGAGCACATCAACGGCTTGTGCCCGTTCTTCGACAAGAATTTGGCGAGCTTCGACGTAGAAGTGGTTTTCCCCGAACCCTGCAGCCCCACGATCATCAGCGTGGACGGCGGCTCATTGGCAAAGCGCAATTTCGCTTGATGCGTACCCAGCATCTTCACCATCTCGTCCCGGACGATCTTCACTACTTGCTGCGTAGGAGACAGAGCCGAAAGGACTTCCTGCCCCATGGCCTTTTCCTTGACAGAGTCAATGAATTGCTTGACGACCTTGAAATGGACGTCGGCCTCCAGCAGCGCCACGCGGATCTCGCGGAGCGCGGCTTCCATGTTTTCGGCGCTGAGTTTACCTTCGCCGCGCAAGTTCTTGAAAACTCGCTGCAGCTTGTCCGAAAGATTCTCAAACATGGCGGAACTTTGAGGCGAGGGTGGGTACCGACGCACTACTGCTACGGGCAGTGTCTCTCATTATAGAGAACTTCGTCCCCCGCTGTCATCTCCCAACCGGCCTGCGCGGAAATGCGAGTGACAGCAAAACCCGAACTCGATTTGCTGGATTTTGAGTTGCTTAGCAATCCCCCGTCGCCGGGGCGCGGCGGCCCGGCCCTACTTTGTCCGCAGAGGGCGCTCCGCGGAGGGCGTCCAGCAACGTAAAGCAAAGGAGACGAACCACATGCGTTTCGAAGATCCGCTCATCGTGACCTTCCCCCCTCCCCCGGATGATCCCGGGGGGTTCGAATGGAACCTTCTGTAGCAATGGGCTATAGGAGCAAAGGGAAATTCTGAGCTAAGATCGAAGATGCCGGCGCGCAATTTTGCGCCGGCATCCTTCGACTCCATTGAAACTGAGGACGGTCTGCGCCTTTCTGACCGTCGCGCTGGCCTTAGCTTCGGAAGGCTCGCACGCGAAACCCGGACTCGCCGCCAGTCCGGAGGCGCAAAAGAAATTTCGTGCCATCCTGCGCGACCAGGCGCGGGAGCTTGTCCGGTTGCTGGCGGAGCGGCGGTTTGACGCCGCGCAGCAGGCGGCGGAGCAGGGCTTTGACCTGGCCCGGCGCCTCCGCAACCCCCGCTACGAGGTCATGTTTCTGGGCAATCTGGCCCAGGTTCATTACCGGGCGTTCCGCTATCGAACCACCTTGCGGCTTTATCTGTCGGCGGCCGAAATCGCGCGAAAAGCACGATCCTGGGATGACTTGGCCCGGGTTCACACCGCGCTCTCTTCCGTTTATCTGGAGTTCGCGGATGCGAACGCGGCGCTGCTGGCGATCCAAAACGCGATGCGCGCCTGCGCCCGCCTGGCTGATGCCGCCGACGCCGCTGCGGCGACGCTGCGGCTGGAAGTGACCCTGCAAGCCGCTACAGTGTTCAGCGAATTGGGCCGGTCCCGCGAGTCCGAGGAGCTGTACGAGGACGGCATCGAACGGGCGCGCGCCATGGACGCCCCTGCCCGCGAAGCCTGGGCCTGGGACAAGCTGGGCGTTTCGCGATTGAAGCGCGGCGAACTGGACGCGGCCGAGGACGCGCATAGCCGTGCTTACGCGCTGCGGCTGCGCAGGCAGCCGGACGAGATCTCCCTCAGCCGATTCCGGCTGTCCGTCCTGCGCCTGGAGCAAGGCGATGCCGCCGCCGCCGGACTCCTCCTCGAACGCGCCTTCCGCGACTACGACTTCCTCAGCCGTACTTTGCCCCCTTATGTGCTGCATCACCACCGGGCACGAGTCTCCGCCGCGCTGGGCGGCCAGGACGCCGCGCTCGAAGCCTATCGCGACGCTCTGCATCACGCCCGCCGGTGGCGGAACGAGCTGCCAAAAGCAGATCCGTTCTGGAACAGTTCCAATTCGGCACTCTACCGGGGAATGCTCGGCGAGTATGTGTCGCTGGGGGCGGGCGTCGCCATGGAGCGCAAAGACGATGACTTGAAGAAACGCATCCTGCTGGACCTGGAGGACATCCGCTCCTCCACGTTTCAACACGCGGTGTCGGCCCGCGGGTCCGGGTCCCCGCTTCCCGCCGTCTACTGGGACCGTGTTTCGGAGCTTCGCCGACTGGAGACGAGATTGCTCGAAGGCTTCTCGGCAGCCGAAGCCAGACGTTGCCTGGAGCTGCGGTTGGAACTGGCGGAACTGGAATCCTTGGCGGCCGGTACTTTTTCCACAAGAGAATCCGAGAATTTCCACACGTGGAATTCACTTATTCTTTCACCCGGCCGAGCGCAGGGCAAAGAGAGGGCGTTCTTCAGCTTCGCCGAGGGAAAAGCAAACTGTTATGTCTGGTCTGTTACGTCTGACGGGATACAACTCCGTAAACTTCCGGGATCCGCGGAACTGCGGCGGCAGGTCGCGGAGTTCCGCGATGCGGTGGAAGGCAACCGGCCCGAGGCCTTGCGGCTCGGCCGGAACCTCTACCGGCTTCTGTTTGCGGACTCCGATGCCCAATCGAGCGCTGAGTGGGTGTTATCGCTCGATGAACCGCTGTTCGACCTGCCCTTCGCAGCCCTGGTGGCCGGGGATGACGGAGGCAGGCCGGTGTTCTTAGTGGAGCGGCACAGTTTGCGGCATGTGTTCGGACTGGTGCAGTTCCGGCCACCGGCGGGCCGGGGTGGGGACTTTATCGGCGTCGGCGATCCGGTTTACAACCGGGCCGATGACCGCTACCAGACGGTTTCCTGGACGGGAGGCTTGTTGCGGCGCGGACCGGTGGCGGAGCTGAACCGGCTGGTGGGCAGCGGGCCGGAGGTTCAATGGGCGGCGAAGAATTGGACCGGGGGCGAAGCGTTGGTGATGACCGGATCGAGCGTTTCGCCCGCCGGCCTTGCCCGCATGCTGACGGGCTTCACGGGCACGGTTCACCTGGCGACTCACGTGGTTCCGACCACGGCGCGGGGGGAGGCGATGATCGCCCTGGGGCTGAACCAGGACGGGCAGCAGGAAGCCTGGACCGTTCAGGATGTCGCCGCGCTGCAGATCCCCGGCGCGCTGGTGGTGTTATCGGGCTGCGAAAGCGGCGGTGGAGCGCCGGCGCCGGGGGCGGGTCTGGTGGGACTGGCGCGCGCCTGGCTGATCGCGGGCGCGGCGGAAGTAGTGGGCGCGCAGTGGCCCGTGCCGGACCATCACGGCGAAATCTGGAAGCTTTATTATCAGAGCCTGAACGCAACCGGGCGTGGCAACCCGGGCAATGCGGCCGCGGCTCTGCAACGAGCGCAAATCTCGATGCTCCGATCCCGTTCCTGGCAGGCGGGGTCGCGATCCTGGGCGGGCTATCGAGTCCTGGAAGGGAGTCCTTAGATGTCCCCTGGTCGAACCGTGTGCATTCGACAGGCCGCCGAACCCGGCGCGGCAGCGGACGCCGTTCCGCATGATAACGACGAGATTCTGGCCCTGGGGCCGGAAGAACATCACCATACCGATTGGCGGCGACTGGTGGAACAGATCAAGTGCGGCGAGGATCAGGGGCTGACGGAGCTGTACCGTCTCTTCTCCCGCGGCATCCGCTTCTACTTCTGCCGCCAGTTGGGCGTGCAGGAGCTGGACGACAAGGTTCACGACACATTCCTGCTGGTGGTGCAGGCCATCCAACGCGGCGAACTTCGCGAGCCGGAGCGCCTGATGGGATTTGTCCGCACCATAGTCCGGCGGCAGGTGGCTTCGCATATCGACCGCGTCGTACAGGTGCGGCGCGAGCAGGCGGATATCGAAACCGGCACGCGCGTCATCGATCCGGCGCGGACCCCGGAAGAGACCATCATGCTGCAGCAGCGGGAGGACCTGATCCGCCGTGTCCTGAACGAGCTCTCGCCCCGGGACCGCGAGATCCTGACTCGCTTCTACCTGCGGGAGCAGAGTCAGGAGCAGATCTGCTCCGAAATGGTGTTAAGCGACACACAGTTCCGGCTGCTCAAGTCACGGGCTAAGGCGCGGTTTGGCGAATTGGGGCGAAAAAAGCTGGCGCAGAAGTCGATCGGCGCATTTTTTCTGAGAACTTCTGCTTCCGAGGCGCACTAACTTACAAAAGAGTTGTTCGGAGGCCAGAATGTCGACCCCACCATCGGGCGGTGAACCGCTGCCTCGCGCACCCCGCGGGCATCCGCCCCCGGATACGCTCGAGCTATATTGCCTCGGGCGCCTGGACGACGCCGGTTCGGCGGTGGTGGAGGAACACCTGCTGATCTGCCACACCTGCCAGGATCAACTGGCGGAGCTGGACCAATTCGTCACGTCCTTTCGCGCGGCTTCCCAGCCGGAGGCCCAGCGTCGCGCGGAGTCCTCTGCCTGGACCTGGCAACCGATACTGAATTGGGCATTGCCCGCCGTGGCGCTGGTCGCGTTCACGGCGTATTACTCCTTCCGTCCGCCCCACATGGCGATCCCCCGTCCCGAGCAGACGATCGTGCTCGAATCTCTGCGCGGGGCGAAACTGAGCGCAAAGGCAGGCGCGGATCGCCCGCTGCGGCTGCTGGCGCCCGCCGAGGATATGACCGGCACGGTGGAAGGCCGTCTGGTGAACAGCACCGGCGCGGAGATCTGGCGCGGCCCGGGGGTGGTCGAAGGCTCGCGAATCACGCTGCGGGTGAATACAGGTCTCGATCCCGGAAGGGTGTGGCTGCGGATTTTCACACCCGGCGGCGAATTGCGGCGCGAGTTCGCGCTGGATGTGGAACCTCAGTAAACGCGGCGCTTCAGCCGCTCCACCGCGAACTTCGCGGTATCGGCTACGGCCATCACGGTCATCACGCCGGCCTGAACGGGATCGGTAACCACAAGGTCCGCCGCATCGGGAACGCTGCCCGCCATGTTCAGGCTCACCACCAGCAGGCCTTGCGCGCGCACTTCGAGAACGGCGTTTTCGATGTCGCCGCCCATCAACGATCCGGCCAGCACCAGCGCACGGGCCCGCGGCAGCCGCGCGGCGGCGCGAACGGCGTCGGCCAAGGGCTGCTCGCCCACCAGGGGAATGGTGTCCACGGAGATATGCTCGCCGCGGATGTTATGGCGGTCCGCCTCGGAAATCGCGCCGATCGCCACCTGACCCACCTGCGCGCCGCCGCCCATGATAATGATGCGCTTGCCGTAGATCGTTTGCAAAGTCTTCACCTGACGGGCTTCGCGCACGATGTCCAGCGTCTGCAACTCCTCGATCAGGGTGCTTTGTTCTCCCGGAAGGTCGATCTCGAAATAGATCTGCGCTCGCGGACCCTGCGCGCCGCTCAGCTCGACGCTCGCGATGTTGCCCTGATGGCGCGCGATGACCCCGGTAAGCTGGTGCAGGACGCCGGGTCCGGAGTCCGCGATCACGACAATTCCCAAACGGTCATTCATTCGTGTCCGCCTCGTACTTCCGGAGGATGGATTCCCATAGGCCGCGCGCCTTCAGGATTGCTTCGGCGGTTTCCCGGACCGCGCCGCGCCCGCCGGATGCCTGGGTCACCAGTTGCGCCGCGGCTTGAACTTCCGGCCTCGCGTTGGCGGGCGCCACGGCCCACCCCACGCGTCGCATGATCACGATATCGGTGAAGTCGTCGCCGATATAGGCGACCTCCTCCGGCCTCTTGCCCGACTTGCGCAAAATCTCTTCGAGAATCGGCACCTTCTCCAGGTGCCCCTGGTAGACGTAGGCGATGTCCAGTTGCCGCGCCCGCTCCTCCACGGCCAGCGAGATGCGCCCGCTGATGACGCCGGTTTCGATGCCCGCATCCCGCAGCCAGCGGAGCGCCAGGCCGTCCTGCGAATCAAATCCCTTGGTTTCCACCATGCGGCCCTGTGCGTCCGGAAGGTGATACAGGCTTCCATCGGTGAGCACGCCGTCTACGTCCATCAGCAGCAGGGTGATCCGCGAGGCGGGGTCATTCATCAAATTACCCTTTGAAGAAGCTTCGGATGGCATCGCACACGTACAGCAAGTCCGGCTGGGAAAGCTCGGGGGAGACCGGCAGCGCGAGCACCGAGGCAGCCGCCTTCTCGCTCACCGGGAAATCACCCGGCTGATAACCGAGGGACCGGAAACAAGCCTGCTGATGCAGGCACAGGGGGTAGTAAATCTCCGTACCGATGCCGCGCTCCCGAAGCCAGGCTTGCAATTCGTCGCGCTTCTCCACGCGGATCGAAAACTGATTCCACACGTGGCGGGTCTGGTAGGGGGCCGCCTCGGGCAGGAGGATGGGCAATGATCCGTCGCCCAGTGCCTGCCGGTACAACGCCGCATTACGCTCGCGCGCGGCGGTCCAGCCGTCCAGATGCGGAAACTTCACCCGCAACACGGCCGCCTGCAGCGCATCCAGGCGGGAGTTCAACCCCACCTCGTCGTGATAGTAGCGCCGGGGGCTTCCATGCACGCGCAGCGACGCCACCCGGCGGGCCAGCGCTTCGTGGTTAGTGGTCACCAGCCCGCCCTCGCCGTAACCGCCCAGATTCTTGGTGGGATAGAAACTGAAGCAGCCCATGGTCCCGATCGCCCCGACGCGGCGGCCCTTGTACTCCGCGCCGATGGCCTGCGCGGCGTCCTCGATGACGAAGCAATCCCGGTCTCGGGCTGCCTCCAGGATCGGGTCCATGTCGGCCGCGCCGCCGAACAGGTGGATGGGCATGACGGCTTTGATCTTCGGGTCGCGGTCGAGCGCTTCCCGGGTTCGCTGCGGGTCCAGATTGAAGGTGACCGGGTCGATGTCGGCGAACACCGGAATCGCCCCCAGGCGGGCAACCGTGCCGGCGCTGGCGAAGAACGTGAACGGGGCGGTCAACACCTTGTCTCCGGGCCCGACATCGCAGGCCATCAGCGCGAGCAGAAGCGCGTCAGACCCGGATCCGCAGCCCACGGCGTACGCGGATTGGGTGTAAGCCGCCAGTTCCTGCTCCAGTTTCTCCACTTCTTCGCCCAGAATGAAGCGCTGCGAATCCACTACCCGGTGGATCGCAGTCAAAATGTCAGCCTGGATTGAGGCGTACTGCGCCTGGAAATCCAGTAAAGGCACTGAGCGTTTCTGTAGTTCGACAGCCATTGACCTACATGGTAACGGACAAGACCGTTCACCGCATGGCACTTAACTCGGCGCGTACTGTTAAAGTCTGACTCAAAAGTACCTATAGGACTACAGTACCAGAAGTACTAACGCCGATATACTCTTCTGTGGCCATGAATCCAATATACTCATCTCCTTGGCACGGACGGAGCCGATTCGCCGTGCCTGCACTGATCGCTTTTTTTTTGGCTGCTCCGGAAATCGCCGCGGCGCAGGAATACTGGTTTAACCCGATTGCCCCGTCGCGGGTGTATCGCGGGTCGACGATGTATGTCGGTCTGGACTTAGAATACCCCGGCAGCCCACCGCAGACCTGGTCGGTGACCAGTGTGACGATGGACGGGCAGCCGGTCACCTGGTCCGCCATTTGCGGTTTCAGCGCCGACACCTGTGGGGCTCCCGTTATCTACTGGGACAGCGCCACGATCTTCCTGGTCATTCCCATACGCCCGGAGGTTTCGTTAGGGCAGCATACCATCAGCGTGGAAACCGAGGCTTTCGGCGTGCGGAAGACGATCTCCCTTCCCCTGAACGTGCTGCCGCCGCCGGCCAGCGTCACGCCGCCTGCAACGCTGCCCAACATCGCGATCCCCGGTCTGAAGAAGTGGGAGGATACGATGATCAGTCTGGCTCCGCGATACTGCCCGCCGGAGCCCCAGGCGCTGCCGCTCGAATACCAGATCTGGTATTACGACGGGGCGCGAACCTACTTCCAGATCGCGGACTACACCGGCAACCAGGCGCACACCGAGTGCGCATTGCAGATCGCGCGCAAATACCGCGACCTGGTGATGGCGGTGAACGGCCAGGTGCACGGGTGGCGGAGTTTCACCCGCGGACTACGCCTGGCGTACGAACGCACCGGCGATACCTCCTTCCGGACCGCGGCGATCGCGCTCAGCAAGGGGGCGACGTATGCCACGATTGGCGGCTGGATCGACGATAGCGCCATGCGCGAAACGGCCTACGTGCTCAACGGCTACGTTGAAGCCGAGCGGTTGGGCGAACCCCGCAATCCGCTGCTGGGCAGGGCGGTGGACCACCTGCTGATTCATTTTGACCGGGTGTTTGTCCAGGGTAATTACAGCGTCCACCAGATGTTCATGGACGGGCTGGCGGCGGAAGCACTGATCAACTACTACGAACTCACCGGGGACCCGCGCGTTCCGCCCACCATCAAGCTGATGCTGGACTGGATCTGGAACAACGCCTGGAACCAGAACACGAAACAACTGCTGATCAACCCCGAGCCGTTTGGACCCAAGTGCTCGTGGGGCTGCCAGGAGTACCACACCGAACTGGTGAACATGACCGCCCCGGCGTTCGCGTGGTATTGGCGCCTGACGGGTGACAACACCTATCTGCAGCGCGGCGACGAACTGTTCTTTCATGCGCTGGATACCGGAATCGATTATGGCCCCAAGATCTTCAATCAGAATTTCCGGTGGAGCGTGGATTACGTCAAGTGGCGGTCAAATGCCGGTCCCGCTCCGAGCTGCTCGCTGGCGGTGACCCCCACCACGATCGCCGCCGCCGCTTCCGGCGGTACGGCGTCCGTCACCGTCACGGCCAGTTCGTCGCCTTGCGATTGGGTTGCCGGGAGCAGTCATTCCTGGATCGCAGTCTCTCCGGCCTCGGGCTCGGGCTCGGGCAACGTAACGGTGAACGTAGACGCGAACACGGGCGGCGATCGTACGGCCGCGGTGACCATCGCCGGAACGCAGGTCACCGTGACCCAGCCCGCGGCTCAGCCCCCGGCTCCGGCTCCAACTCCGACGCCAACGCCAACACCAACAACCACGCCAACTCCGACTCCGACGCCGACACCGACACCGACACCAACACCCACGCCAACGCCAACGCCAACGCCGGCTCCCGCGCCCACACCCAACCCTCCGGCGCCCACGCCCGCGCCGGTAACGGCGCCGGCCAGCGCCCGGAAGATCGCCGTTTTTGGCACCGGGCTGTCGGCCACGGGAACTCCTCTGGTCGACGCCGCGGTGGACCCGAACTACCGGCTGGCTTCGAGCAGCGATCCAGCCGCGCCTGGACCCAATGCCGTGGCAGTTTACGCGGATCGCTTTCCGATGGGCATCTGGTTTCCGAACAGCGCAACCAGCAGGTGGATCGCTCCCACCGCGGATCAAAGCCGTGGATTGCGTGCCGGGAAGTATGTTTACCGGACAACGTTCGACCTGAGCGGTTTCGATCCGCAAACCGCGCGGCTTACCGGAGCGGTTTCCGCGGATAATGTCGTGGTCATCCGCCTGAACGGCGCCTCGCTCCCAGTAGACACCGATTTCACTGAACTTCAGCCCTTCGAGATCACCTCCGGGTTCGTTGCCGGCCAAAACACTTTGGACTTTGAAGTGACCAACAACGGAAGCTGGATCAGTCCCACGGGACTTCGCGTGGATCTGACCGGGTCCGCGGTTCCGGTGAGCGGAGGCAGTACTTCCGCCACCCTGAGCCTGGATCCGGCCACGGCGCAGGTGGCCCCGGGCCAGGCAGTGCAGTTCACCGCCAGGCTGGGCGGGGTTCCCACCAGCCAGGTGAACTGGCGGCTCAGCGAGCCGATCGGGACGATTTCGTCCACGGGCCTGTATACGGCGCCAAACAGCGGGCCGCTGTACGACTCGAATTTGGGAGAGACGAACGGCAACGTGGCAAGATCGGTCACCGTGATCGCCACCAGCACCACGGATGCGACGAAAACCGCCAGCGTCGCCATCTCCCTCCAGAGCTCCGCTTCCAGCGGCGGATTTCTCCTGTGGAACACGGGAACGTCAGCATCCGGCGTCCTGGCCGATGGAATGCCGGATCCGAACTACCGGATTGTCGCCAGTCCCGGGGGGCGAACCTCGCAGCAGAATGCCGTCGTCGTCCACTCCGACCGCTTCCCGATGGGACTGTGGCTGGGGAACTCCAGCAAAAGCAAGTGGATTGCGCCTGTGGCGGACTTGAACGACGGAGTTCCGGGCGGCGCCTACACCTACCGCCTGACCTTCGATCTCACCGGGTATGATCTTGCCAGCGTCCGGATCTCCGGCGCGCTGGCGTCCGATGACTCGGTGTCCCTGGTGCTGAATGGGCAGGTCCAGTTCTCCGGCGCGGGCAATTACTTCAGCCTCACTCCCTTCAACCTGGAGGAAGGCTTCGCCCCGGCATTGAACACACTGGATTTCGTGGTGACCAACCAGGGCGCCTGGTCCAGCCCATCGGGGTTGCGGGTGGAACTGACGGGTACGGGACGGCGGCGTTAGCGTCGGGCTGCTTCCGATCGGACGGGCGGGCGCCGCAAGGCATCCGCCCGTTTTCGTTTGTCAGAACAAGTCCAGATAGAGCGATCGCGCCTGTTCCGGACCGGGATCGCCGTCCCAAACGGTCAGGTACACATGAAGCGACCGGCGCGACGGCCGGAACCCCAGGGCGCGGAACGGTTGCCAATCGGCATACTGGAGGTCGGGCGCCACGGCGACGCTCGCGCCCGCGGCGGCGCCGCGATCGAGCAGCGATTGCAGCAAGCCCGTCCGGCGGGCGGGATCCAGCCGGTTCCACAGAATGTCCTCCACGATCAGGGATTGCGCGGGCGGCGTGTCGATTACGGGCATTACATAGCCCGTTAACACCGCGCCGTCCTGTTCGACACAGATCCCGCCGAAGCGCCGGCATTGCCAGCGTGCTTCCGCTTCGGTCCACGACCGCGCGATCTCCACCTCGACGGGGAGCGCCTGGGCCGCGTGGAGGAACGCTTCCACCCGGATCTCCGGCGGCGGGGACAAAGCCGCGCGCGCCGGACGCAGGAATCGCGCGTGGTATTGCGCGGTCCAGATCCGGTGCAGCGGCACGCGCGCCCTCTGCGCGCACGCGGCGATGATCCCGTTCATGGGACCGCCGTCGACGCAGAAACTGAGCGTGCCCTGGTAACCCGCCGATCGCGCGCGCTTGACGAACTCCGTCCATACCACCGCGCCATAGCCCTTCCCCTTGTGCGCCGGCGAAACGGTGAGAAGGGTGTTCGCGGTAAGGCGGAGCTCGCGCGGGCCGACACGGACCGTGCGGGGAAAGCCCCCTACGAAAGCGACGGCCTCTCCGTTTTCATAAATGGCGGGAGACAGGTCGAAGGTCGCGCCCGGGTACTCGAAGAGGTTGCGCAAAAACGGCTCGACGTAGCGCAGGCTCTGGTCGTTGTTTTCGGCCCACGATGCTTCCGCCAGTCGCGCCAGGCCGGCGAAATCGCCGCGGAAGCTCTCCAGTGAGCGGGCCGGCTTCACGCTCATTCGGCCGGGGCAGCCTGACTGCTCAGGTACTCCCGCCAGGCGGCGAAGCTGTCCAGGTTCTCGAGCTCGAACAGGTCCACCGTGATGCCGAATTCTTCTTCCACCACGCGAACCAGAGTCACCGTGGCCAGCGAATCCCAGGCATCCACCTGATCGCGCCGCGCGGCGGACGCCTCCTCCTCGCTGACGCCCGGCAGCACCGCGGCGAAGCACCGGGCCAGCCGGATGTCCAGATCAGGCATGTGTCAACACCTCGAGCTTGTGATAAACGGCGGGACAGCGATCGCGGAAGTCCTGGCGCGAAACGGACACCGGACCCTCGGGCCGCGAGCCGCAAATCGCAGCGAAGAAATCCGCGGACGGGCCGTTGCGCTCGGTCGGGCGGAAATCGCAGTCCACGCGATCCACCTCCAGCGTGTCGAACAGGTAGGCCAGACACTGATGTTCAATGCGGCGGGAAAACGCGCGGCAGCTCATCACCCAGGTGTGTACTTTGCACACCGAGCCTTCCCGCGCACCCGCGAGCACCGCGATCCGGCCCAGCGGTCCGAACCGGTCCTGATAAGACACGGTGAGGAGAAACGCTCCCGGGCTTTGCAGCATCGCGTTCCATTCGCCTTCAGTGAACCGCCTGCCGTTGATATTGAACTGGTTGGTCTTGTTCACCAGTTCGAAGGCCCGGGTGTCGGGCGGAGGGTTGGCGGCGTCGATGGTGATGGCGCCCGCGGCGGAGGCGAGAAATTCGTCCAGGGCCGCGCCGTGCCCGGGCACTTCCACTTGTTCCACCGGCGTCCGCAGGCTTTGCGATCGCAGCTTGTCTTCCTCCAGGATCGCTTCCTTGCCGAAGCGTTCCCGCAGGGTCCACAGCAGCGTGATCGCGGCCGCGGGGTCGGACTTGGGGAACAGGATGGTCTCGATTCCCGGGTGCGCGCGCTCCACTTCGGCGAGTTCCATCGGGCTGTCGTCGACAAAAACGACATCGCCCGCGCCGATATTCCAGGAAGCGAGAATCTTGCGAACGGATTCCGACTTGGGTCCCCAGTTCGCTTCCACTGGAAACAGCGAACTCCGGGCGATCGCCAGGCCGGTGCGCGACAGCGCCTGCTCCACCAACGCCGGATCGTTCTTGCTGGCGACGGCCACCAGAACTCCGGACTCCGCCAGCGCCGACAGCGCCTGCTGGTAAAGGCCGTGCACCTGAGCCTTGTTCTCCAGATCCCAATGCACGCCGGCAACGCCGGTTTCGCCGAGAATTCCCAGCCACAGCGTGTCGTCCAGATCGGAGATCAAGCCCTTCTTCGCCGGTTTCGGCGAAATCAGGCCGGCCAGCAGCTCGGCCAATCGCGACGCGTGGGCTCCGCGGTAGGGAAACCCGGAGTTCAGGTCGGACTTGGCGTCATGGCGATCCCCGCCGGGGGACACGCGGTCCAGCTCGGCGCGGCTCAACACCCGCAGCCGCGGCAGCCGCGACCAGGAGCGAACGGCATCCAGCAGGGCCGCTTCCAGGTCCCATTCGAACGCGCCTGCCTGCGCGGGCGTGGTCCAGAAGATGGGCGCGGGGCGCAGCGACGGAAGCGCCACCGCCACCGGAACCTGCGCCGCCAGCCGCTTCAGAGCAGCCCCCAGCCGGTTCAGCGAAGCGGCGCTGGTTTTCAGAACGTCGGCCACCGCATCCGGCCGCCAGCCGCCCAGCGCGCGGTATCCGAGGCGGGCATCCAGGTCGGACCATTCCACTACCACCGCGGCCGCATCGAAATCGGCCGCCGCCAGCCGCTCCAGGCTGCCGCAAAGGTCTCCGAACAGCCCCGTGGCAACGCGCGCCGGACGCATCCCCATCCGCGTGCGGAGGCGCGCTTTCAAGTACGTTTCCAGGTCCAGCGGCGTAAATCCGCAGCCCAGAAAAACGCGGAAGGGCGCGGCGCCTTCCGGCGCTGGTTTCCTTGTGATCTCCAGAGCTTCCAGAAGCTTCATCTTGCTTACCGTTCGGGCGCTCAGGCCAACTCGGGCGCTTTGCGCACCGCGTCCGGCCACCTCTTCGGGTCGGAGCCGTGCTGCATCAGGAACGCGTAGATCCACCGCTCCAGGCCGAAGGCGACGCAGACGCTGTGCACGGGACCCGCGCCCTCCACCACCGTATCGAAGGCGCGCCCGAAGAAATCAGAATGATAGTTGTGCGATCCCACCGCGACGCGTTCGTCGTCCGGAAGCATCAGCGACACTTCGAACTTGGAATCCGAACTCAACTGGAAATAGGTCTTCGAAACGGCGTCCGGCGCGATGAAGAAGGGATCGCTCGCGGTGCGGATCTCGCCGGCGAGCCTATGCTCATCCAGAAAATCCGACATCATCGCGATCGTCTTCTCGCGCTCGGTCAGCACGTACTCGCGCGTGCCCAGAAACACCACCTCGCGCATCGTGAAGTCCCACAGCCGGCGCAGATCCTTCAGGTTCGAGGATTCGTAGCGGAAACACTTGCCGCAGATCCCGTATACCAGGCCTTCGGCGGGCAAGGTCTGCTTCTGATGCAGGTGGTAGACGTGATAGCACACCGCCGGAGAAAGGCACGCCTCCGGACGCTCCATGTCGGCCAGCGCCTGGTCGTCGACATCCTCCGCCGTCTGGTGCCGCGCCCGGAAATCGTCGATCACCTTGCTTTCTTCCCGCAGGTGGCTGGCGAAAGTCACGTTGTGCGGAAAGGAGCGGAAATAATCGCAACTCGAGAGCGTGTGCGACGGAATCAATGTCGGCGTGCGCAGCGGCTCCGCCTTCCACGGATCGCCGAACGCGGTGAATACCCGATCGAAATAATTGAACAGCTTGAGCGGCACGCCGGAAAGCGCCACCTGTCCGGTGCCCAGGAAGTGCACGCCGTCCATGCGGACATCGGGGCTGAACACCGGCGAAGCGGACGCCGCGCTCGAGAACACCATCTTGCGCTGCAGACTCCGCAGCGCGCGGGTTACGCGATTGCCCAACTGCGCCACCGCCGCTTCCATCTCCGCCGCCTCGGCGTCGGGAGCGTCGAACTCAATGCCGGCCCCGTCGTCGCTGAACCGGATGTTCGAGATGTTCTTAGACAGGAAGGCGATCTGCTTCCGGATCTCTTCCTGCGCCATATCGCTGGGCGCGCTCTGCAAACGTACCGATCGAGTTGTCGTCATTCAGGCCTGTTTCACTCCCGCGATCACGGCGCAGATGTCCCGCGGCGTGCGGGCGGTGATGAACTGATCATCGGCGATCGACACGCCGAACCGCTCCTCCAGTTCCATCAGCAGCGGCAGCGCCTGCAGCGACGTCACCCCCGCCTCGTAAATATCCTGATCCTCCGCCAGGCCGCTGACGCCGCCCACGCCCTGGATCACTTCCAGCACCTGCGGCAGGTAATCGGAATCCACCATTCAGAGTAATCCCTCCGATCTAATCTTCGGCTTCATTGTCGCAAACCTGAAGGCCTCGAAGCACCGATTCGCGGTGTTCCTAGGTCACCTCGAGGAGAGTTCCTGTACATCCGGGAAACGGATCGGCGCCGTCGCTGTACGAGAATGCCTTGAATTTGCTTGCACTTGCCCGCACACCGGCGGCTCGCAGCAGGTCCGGCGCCAGGTGCGACACGCTCGCCAGGATTACCACCGGTTCGGTGCAATCCCCCACCGGCCGGGTGGCGCACAAGTTCACCAGGGCTCGCAGAGGATTCGGATCCTCCCCCCTGGCGCGGATGTGATGCAGCGAGTACACCGACTGCGGACCGCTTCTGCCCAGCATCTCCGTCCGCGCGATCATCGCCGCCGCGGCGACGCCGCCCGCCTCGTCCGCCGCCACGGCGAACGCACGCCCCCACGGGTCGGACGCGAAGTGGCGCAACTGCTCCGGCTCCAGCGCGGCATCCAGCAGCGAATCGCCGGCCGGCTTCAAGGACGCGTACGCGTCGCCCCACTCCCGCCACGAGACCAGCACCGCTTGCCGCGGGGTTTCCCCTCGCGGCATCGCGGAATGAATCCCGTACTGACCCAGCGGATGCTGCTTCAATCCTGCCCTCGCCAGCACCGCGAGCATCTTCTCGCCGGGCGAATCGGCCTGCGCGAACAACACAAACGGGCGATCTTGATCCCGCAGCCAACGGCCTTCCGTCAGGTTCAACTGGTAGGAAACCGTCGATCGCCCCTCCCCGGCAAGAACGGAGAGAAAGGAGGATTGGTACACCTCCATCGTCTGATTCCCAACCTGAATCCGCCGTCCCGCCGCCGCCACGAATCCGATCCGTTCGCCGTTCTCGCGGGCAAACAGCAGCAAGGGAGCGAGGCTCGAAGGAAAGCCGAGACTCCATTCGAGATACTCCCGGCTGAAATGCAGGCACGGCCGCGGCCAGGACTGGCACATGATGGCGCTCGCCTCGCCCAGCGCGGACAGGTCGTGCACTTCCTCGATCTGGAGGCTCACAGAGGCCAGTGTAGCGGATGCGCGGACGTTCGCTTAGGTAACGGGCGTCCCGCGCCGCTTCAGCACTTTGGCCGCAAGGCTGACGAACAGCGCCCGGTGCTCGCGCTCCACCACCACGAAAAACGCAGCGGCGTAATATACGGCTGCCACCACGCCCAGGGCCATCAGCAGCTCCGGCCAGCCGTTGCCGGGCATCCGCTGTTTCAGCAGGATGGCTCCCCCGGCCACGGGGATCGCCAGCAGCAGGGGGCGAACGTAAATCGAGCCCATGAAGCGCGCGTAGCTGATATTCAGGTACCGGCACAGCAGGAACGGCGTCACCAGCCCGCGATTTAGCACCGCGAGAATCGCGAACGCCCACGCCGCGCCCACGATCCCGTATCGCGGCAGAATCACCAAGAAACCCGCGAACGCCAGCAAGCCTTCCAGCACCAGCGTCCGCGAATAAACCTGATGCTTCGCCATTCCGAACAGCATCCCGATGCTGTTGTACTGCCCGGCCGTGGCCAGCGTCGTGGAGAAAACGAAAGCCGGAAGCAGCGGCGCGGCGTTTTCCGCGAAGCTAACCCCCACCCACTTGGCGATCAGCGGCCGGCCCCAGATCAGCAGAAAAATCGAGAACGGCAGGATCAGCATCAGCGAGTACCGGTTCAGCGCGGTGCCGAGCCTCGCCAGTTGGCTCCACATCCCCTTCGCCGTCAATTCCGCCGAGCTCGGCATGGTGACCGTCGCCACCCTCGTGACGATCTCCACCACGTACTGCAAAAGCCGCGTCGGCAGCGCCCAGTAGCCGACAAAAGCCTCCGAGAGCGTCCTGCCGATCAGCACCGGCGGCGCCTGATTGAGGAAGGACAGTCCCACGTACGCGACGAAGGAATGCGCGCCGTACCCCGCCATTTCCTTCAAGGTCGAGCGGCGCATCAGCGACGGACCCAGTTGCAGCTCCGGGAATCCGCGCCGCACCGCGAAAAAGGACAGCCCGAAAACGATCACCTGGCTTACCGCCACCATCACCGCCATCTCCACCAGACCGTAGCCGGAGGCCAGCACCAGCGCGCTGCCGCCGGTGCGCACCGTCAGCCCCAGAATGCTGATGCGATTCTGCGTCTTGAACTGCTGAAAGCCCTCGAGCGCCGCCGGGAAAGTATTCAACGCAAACGCGAACGCCCAGCCCACCGCCATCACCCGGATCAGCCACACGAACTCCTGCTCATGGCCGGGCGTGATCCGGAAGAACCCCGGGAGAAGACCGGAAACCGCCCACGCCGAGACCAGCAGAAACGAGCCTTGCGCCGCGAAATAAGCGAAGGAAGTGTTCAGGATTTCGTTCAGCTTCCGCGAATCGCCCGAGGCGCGCGCCCGCGAAACCAGGTTCACCACCGCGCCGCGGATTCCGATATCGAAGATCTGGTAGTAGTCGACGAAGGCGAAGGCGAGCGCCCACATTCCATAACGCAGATCACCCAGGGTGCGGATGATGTACGGGTTCAGCAGGAATCCGGCGGCGAAAGTCGCCGCCACCCCTATCCACGTCCAGAGAACGTTCGTCAGGAACTCGCTGGTGCGCGAGCGTCCGGCTTGAGGGTCTGTTTCCAAACGGTCTGTTTCCAAGGGAAAAGAAGCACCGGCTGTTTAGAGCGGCGAATTCTGATTGTATCCCGGACCCGCCGCTTGGGACGTGCGTTCCGGTACCTTCGCTCCTTGGCGATCCAGGAATACGCCTTATAATCACGACTGGGGGAGCCATGCGCGACAAAGTCCTGCTTCTGGAATTCAACGAATTGACTCCGCGGCTGATGGAGCAGTTCATCGATCGCGGACTTCTGCCGAACTTCCGGCGTTTACGTGACGAATCGCACGTCTTCATCACCGACGCAAATGAGAAACAGGAGCATCTGGAGCCTTGGATTCAGTGGGTTACGGTGCACACGGGGCTTTCTTTCGCCGAGCACGGCGTGTACCTGCTCAATGAGGGACAAAAACTCCAGTATCCATCCCTGTGGGATCTCGCCTCGCGCGCGGGACGCTCGGTTTGGGTTTGCGGCAGCATGAACGCCAAGTATGATGACGGAATCAACGGCTGGGTCCTGCCCGACCCGTGGACCGAATCCGGCGCCTACCCTGAGGAACTGAACCGCTTCTATAACTTCGTGCGCAGCCAGGTTCAGGAGCACAGCAACGAGCACAAGGGCTTATCCGCTTCCGCCGCCGCCGACTTTCTCACGTTCCTGGCCACGCACGGGCTCTCCACGTCCACGATCGCGGCCATCGCGGCGCAATTGGTGAACGAGCGCCTCTCGGACTCGCGATGGAAGCGCGCCGTGCTTCTCGATCGCATGCAGTGGGACTTGTTCAAATGGAGGTTCCGCCGCGCCAAACCCGATTTCTCGACATTCTTCCTGAACAGCACCGCCCACTTCCAGCACGTCTACTGGCGGAACTTCGAACCCGAGCAGTTCGAACTGAAGCCCAGCGAGCAGGACCGCAAGCGCACCGGCGACTCCATTCCCTTCGGCTACCAGCAGATGGATCGCATTGTCGGGGAAGCTCTCGATCTGGCCGGCGACGATACCATCGTGATTCTGGCCACCGCGCTCAGCCAGCAGCCTTACCTGCGCATGGAGTCGGCGGGAGGCAAGATCCTCAACCGCCCGATCGATGTGCACGGATTTCCCAAGCTGATGGGGCTGAAGGGCAACCATCGCGTGGTTCCGGTGATGGCCGAGCAGTTCCACATCTATTTCGATCAGGAAGAGGACGCGATTGCCGCGCAGGCCTTCCTGCGCGAGGTGAAGGTGGGAGACCGCAAGGTGTTCGGCAATCCGGAGCGGCACGGCAACGAAGTCTTCGTCGGCTGCATGTTGTTCGAGGAACTGCCTCCGGAAACTCGCTTCACCACTCCCTCCGGCGCGGACATGCGCTTCTACGATGTTTTCTACGTCGTGAAGGACAGCTTGAAGAGCGGCATGCATCACCCGGACGGGCTGCTGTGGATTCGCGGCCTGGATCGCGCGCACACGCGGGGCGGACAGAAGGTCCCGCTTACCGCGGTGGCGCCCACCGTGCTCCGCCTGATGGGTCTTGACGTGCCCGCGTTCATGAAGACCGCGCCGGCGCAGGTTCCGGGGGTGCAACATCCGGTCGCTGCCCAATAAGGCTGAAGGAGCTTCGCCCCGATGTGCGGCATAGCCGGTTTCGCCAGCGTGGGCGAGAGTCACCACGGAATGGAGGCTGTCCGCGCCATGGTCAGCGACCTGGCGCGCCGCGGCCCGGATTCGGAGGGCATCGAACGCTGGCCGCGCGCGGTTCTCGGCCATCGCCGCCTGGCCATTATCGACTTAAGCGACGCCGGCCGCCAGCCGATGCTGTCCGAGGATGGCCGCCTCGGGCTGGTGTTCAACGGCTGCGTCTACAATTTCCAGGAGTTGCGGAAGGAACTTGAGAAGAGCGGCCGCCGCTTCCGCTCCCATACCGATACCGAAGTGTTGCTGCAGGGCTACGATGCGTGGGGCATCGACAAGCTGGTGTCGCGCCTGCGGGGGATGTTCGCCTTCGCCATATGGGATGATCGCGCGCGGCGCTTGACGCTGGTTCGCGATCGCCTCGGAGTCAAGCCGCTGATTTACGCGGAGCGCGGCGGCGAAATCGCCTTCGCCTCCACTGTCCGGGCGCTCCACGAGGCGGGATTCGGCGGCGACGTAAGCCCCGAGGCGATGCTCGAGTTTTTCGAGTTCGGCTGGGTCAGCGACGACCACGCCATCTACTCCGGCTTGCACAAGGTGCCCGCCGCAACCATCGTCGAATGGGAAAACGGCCAGATCCGCGAACGCTGCTATTGGAGTCCGGCGGAGGCGGGCGCGCGCAAGCTGTCCTTCGACGACGCGGTGGAGCAGACCGAGCAGTTGCTGCTCGAAGCGGTGCGCCTCCGGCTCATCGCCGATGTTCCCGTCGGCTCCCTGCTGAGCGGCGGCATCGATTCCGCGCTGATCGCCTGGGCGTTGTCGAAGATCGGCGCGGACCTGACCCTGTTCACCGTCGCCACGCCGGGCGATCCCGCGGACGAGTCGCCTGCCGCGGCGGAAACCGCCCGGCTCCTCGGAGTGCCGCACGAGGTGGTGGAACTCGACCCTCGCCGCCAGCCCGCCCTGGAAGACGTCGTGGCAGCGTACGGAGAGCCCTTCGCCTGCTCCTCCGCGCTCGGAATGCTGCAGGTCTGCCAGGCGGTGAAGCCGAAAGCCACGGTGCTTCTGACCGGCGACGGCGGCGATGACGTGTTCCTCGGCTACACCCACCATGCCAAGTATCTTCAGGCGCAGCGCGTCGCGAGGTTGCTGCCGGAAGCCGCTGCTTCGCTTTGGCCCGCAATGCGGCCTGCCGTTTCCGCGATTCCCGCCCTGCGTCGGCCCGTGCACCTGATGGATTTCGCGATGCTGGGACTGGCGGGCGCCGCCCGCGCGCACGAAGGACTGCAGTACCACGAGCAGCGCGGCATCCTGGGGGACCGGCTGCGCGGCCTGCTCCTGTCCCATCGAAACCTGCGGCCGACACCCGGCCGCACACTGTTGCGCGACTTCCTCGTCTATGAACGCCGCACCCGTTTCGTGGCCGAATACATGACGAAGGTGGATGGCGCCGCCATGCATTACGCCATCGAGGCGCGTTCGCCCTTCCTGGACCAGGAATTGTGGAACTTCGCCGCCTCCCTGCCCCACGAGTTGCGGCTGCGCGGCGGCGAACTGAAAGCGGTCCTTCGCGAAATCGTCCGCCGCCGCGTCGGACCTCACGTCGCTTCCCGGCGCAAACAGGGCTTCACCATTCCGGTCTCGAACTGGCTGGCGGGAAGCTGGCGTCCTCAACTGGAACTGGCGGCATCGGAATCCCTGCTCGAAAGCGAAGGCTGGCTGGTGAAGGGCTCCTTCGAGCGAGCCCTTCAGGAAGTGCGGCGGGAGAATCGCGCGGCACAGCAACTCTGGTCGCTGGTGGTGTTGGAAGGATGGATGCGAGCCGTCCGCCCGGCGCGGGTGGGCTCGCGCAAGTAAGTCTACGGGCAGCTCAGGCGCTTCGCCTTGGCTTTGTTCACCACGCGTCCCCCGGCGTCCAGGTACTCCACCCGCACCATATGATCGCCCTGCCGCGAGTCCAGGGGCAGCGCGCACGGCGAAGCCGCGCAGGTCACCACCTGCGTCTTGCCGCTCGGCTGGATTACCGTTACCCGGGCCCGGTTCGCGGGCGCAAAATCCTCCAGCTTGAAGGCAAACTGGGCCACCGCCGGCGACGGAGAATCCACCCCGCCCAGGCGGTGTCCCAAATGCGTCCCCGCTCCCGCCGCGCCGGTGCCCTGCGCCCAGTCCTTTGCTCCCTTCGGGGACGGACCGGTGTCGCCCCCGCACGGCGGGGCGGCGTTGGCGCACGAAGGCAGCGCGTTGCCCAATTCTCCGTGCTTACCATCCGCCAGCGGCCCCGTCGCTTCCGTCATGCTGTTGGCGCCGCCGTCCGGTCCTCCGAAATTCGCCGCGAACCATTCCTCCGCGTAATTCCGGTAGACCGGATTGCCCGTGATCCGGTACAGCCAGCTCACCGGGCCGATCACGGTGTTCAGTAGGGAGCGGTTGCAAACGGCGATATCGCCGCAGCCCGAATCGCAGGAGCGGAAACCGCGGATCGGATCGGTCAGTATGTCGCCCGGCGTGGTGCAGTAGTTGTAGTGAACCGTGTAGTAAAGGCCGCGCCGCCTCTGGTCTCGCGTGTTCCACAGGAACTGCGCCGCGCGTTCCACCGCCGCCTGAACCTGACCCGCTTCCGCGGTGTCGCCGCGCTCCAGCATCACCTCTCGGGTGTACAGCAGCCCGAGCATCGGCCAGGCGTGCATGAATGGCTGCGAGCCCTGCCCATAGGCGGGATTTTGCGTGTAAAACGTCCAGAATTCGCCGTTCTGAAGCTCGTCGTCGGAGATGCGTTGTTTCGGCAGCCAGTAATTCATCACCGCGTTCTTGACTTTTGTGTACGACTGGTCGCGTACCGCGGCATCCGGATGCAGCTTCGCCAGCAGCGCCATGTACAGCGTGGCGTACCCGCTCTCACGAGGTTCATACACGTTGCGCGCGGGCGCCGCGCAATCGCCGCAGCTCTGAAACAGCACCCACCCGTTGAACTGCGTATCCACGTACTTCTGGATTCCAGGCCACCATTCCGGCCGGCCGTCCAGCGCCCGCAGCATGATGCCCATCGCCGCTCCCACGCGAGGCACAATGCCCGCCATTCCGTGGTCCAGCGGCATCAGCCACCACGTGTCCGCGAGCGCTCGCGCCCAGTCGCGATACTTGGTCAGGCCCGTCCGGTAATACATCCGGTAGTAGGAGATGACATTGTCGTAGTAGTTCCAGTTGTAGGTTCCGCCGGGACCGGCGTAGCCGTAGTTGTAAATGTTGAGAATCTCCGCTCCCGCAACCCGCGAGTAAGTTAGCCCGCTTTGCGCCGGATGCGGATAGTAGTACTCCGAAAGGTAAAGCCGCGTATCGGTGCAATTCTGGTTGCGGGAGACCTCGACAAACAGCCTGCCCGAGCCTTGCGGTTCTCCTGGCGGATTCCAGTGCACGAACACGTTCGCCACCGCCCGCACCGGATCGCCCTGTGCATGCGCCGCCGCCGTGGTGCCGCCCCGTCCCCGCTCCACCGTCAGCGTGTCGCCGGAAATCGCCGTGATATACAGGAACTCGTTTCCGATTTGAATGGATTGGTTCACCTGGTAGGCCGAGCCATAGTCCGCCTGCACCGTGATCGCGGTTTCGGTGGCCGTGATCGCGTTCTGCAGCACCCCGGCGCACCCGAACTCCCGCGTAAACTGCGTTCCGGTTCCTTCGATGTAAGCGGGACCGGTCCACGCCGGATTGATTGCGACCGTCCCCGGCCTTACCTGTCCCTGCGCCAGCGGCGGCACCGCCGGACCCAGCGTGTCCGCCACCCTGCGATCCGTCACATCGAAGAACGGCCACGGCGACTTGCCCCACATGGTCATTGGACCCAACAGGAATGCCGTGCCCTCGTCAGGATAAATCACCACGCCCTTGTTATCCGTAGCCACCGCGCCGATCTCGATCTCGCCCTCGGCGGCGCCCACGCTGTCCTTCACCGTCACTCGAAACCTGTACGTTCCCGCCAGCGGCAGCGCTACTTCCGCCGTGCCCGTTTCCGATTCGCGGAACTCGACCCCCTCGGGACCCGAGACCTGCTGAAACTCGAAACTGTCCGGCGTCCCGGCGCCCACCGTCGAGAAGGAACTCCGCGCATCCAGCCGCGCCGTGGAGCCCGCGCGCACCACGTCCGTGGCACGGATTTCGGCGCGTGGAGGATAAGCCGGGGCATTCGCATACTGAGCACCGCCTCCGGACATGGATCCGTTCAAGCCCTTGCCCGAACTGTCCTGCAGGTTGTTCTCGAGTTCCAGGCTGAGCAGGTTCCCGGTCGTTCCATCGGCCGGCGGACGCGAACCCAGCGCCACCAGGCTCGACGACCAGCGCAAGAACGCGAACGCGCCCGTGAACTTCCTCCAGCCGGTCCAGGCCGCGGAACTCCCGATCCAGGCGTCCGGCCAGTGATAGCTGGCCGCCGCGGCGTTCTGCAGGCTCACACTGCGCAGCACATATCCCGTGCCGTCCCCATTCCAAACTTCCATCGTCCACCGCTTATTCGCGATGTCGCTTTGCGTGCGTACGCGGACGTCCGTGCGTCCGGTCAGATCCACCGCCGCCTGCGCATGGCTGCGCAGGTTCGCGTCGGCCGCTCCGTCCACGCAGCGAAGCTGCCGGGCCTCGGTGATCATGCAGTAATGAAAGCCTGCCCAATAGACCGACGTGTTCTCTGAGGTCAGGGCGAAGCCATGAATCCGGAACTCCACCCGATACGAACCCAGGCTCGCGTAGGGGTTGTTGGTGGGAATCGGAAAACTCACCGCCTGGCTGCCCGAGAGCGTCAGAGAGCGCGAAGCCAGCGCCGGGACAGCACACAGCAGGATCGTGGGAATCAGCAGAATTCTGTTCATGGTTAGTACAAACTCCGCCAGGCGTAGGCGTCGGCGGCATCCTTGGCGCAGACCGCCAGTTGATCCTGCGCTCCGGCAGCGGCTTGGGAAAACCACAGCCGGCCCCGCAGCCCCTCGGCGCACGCCGGCCGGTTGGCTGTCAGCGAGTTCGAAGATGTGACCATCTGCTGCAATCGGAAATTTGCTCCGTCGTGCCACAGCGGATACAGCCGTCCCGCGATCAGGTCCCCCGCCGCGGGGTCGCTGACGCCGTCCGCCAGTTTCACGGCGACCGGGCCTAACGTGTCGATATTCAACGTGGTAGCTCCGCTGCTGTTATTCCGGTCTGGCTTCCAGTTTAACGCCATTCCCGGCGTGTACGATCGCAGCACCGGCGACAGCGTACAGGCGAAATCGTTGCCCGTTCCTCCCGCCGACGCGCAGTAAACGCCCGTTCCGGCCTGGGCCTCCTCCCGAGTCTGGAGCAACGCGGTATCCGCGCTGTGCTGCACACTGATCGAACCTCCTGACTGGATCACCGAGGTCAGGATCCCGCTCCCTGCAAGAACATCGACAGCCGCCGTCGTTCCGACCAGAGTTCCACCGCTCCGAACCGTCAAGACCGAGCCCGGCGGCAGCTCCGTGCCCCCATCCCCCTGCAGCGCCCAGGTGTTCGCGGCAACGCAACCGTACAGGTTGCGGCCCGCCGGGGCGCTGGTCCGAAAGAACATTTCCCCTGCCGTGCAGGTGGCCGGCAGAATGCCGCCGGACTCAAACGGCCGGGTTCCCCGCGATCCGCTGAAATCCACCCCGCGGGACTGCGTCCGTAGGTCCACTTGGGTTTGCGCAAACGCTGGGATGGACACGAGCCATCCCGCCAGAATCCATGCTTTCAAGGCGATGCCTCCTGTCCGCCACCGTAAAGGAACATCCGCGACATCGTGCAACCGAAACACTCCGGTTAGCGAGCTAAACATTCCTAGAAACAGCAGCTTACGATCAAGTAAAAAATCGCCCGCTGTTCCGTCACCCGCGAAAAACTTGCTCTTTCGCCCGCGGATCGGCTATCTCTGGTCTTGGCTTCCTGATGCTCCGTGTTTCCGTCATTGTCCCGCTGTACAACAAAATCGCCTGGGTGGAGCGGACTCTGCGTTCCATCGCCGCGCAGACGTTCGGCGACTTCGAAGTCATCGTGGTCGACGACGGTTCCACCGACGGAAGTCCTGCTGTTGTCGAGGCCTTCCCGGACGCCCGTTTCCGGTTGATAACACAGGCCAATGCGGGTCCGGGGGCCGCGCGCAACCGGGGCATCGCCGAGGCTCGCGCCGGCCTGGTTGCGTTTCTCGACGCCGATGACGCCTGGCGTCCGGAGTATCTGGAGGCAAGCATCGCCATTCTGGACCAGAATCCGGGCGTTTGCTCGGCTACCTGCGGGTATCTGGAGTATCCCGGTGCGCGCGACACCGAACCCATGTGGCGGGCTCGCGGGCTGACTCCGGGAGTGCATCGCGTCACCCCAACGACCGGGCCTAAGCTGCTGACTCATATGCTCTCTTTCATGAGCAGTTGCTCCACCGTCAGCCGCGTCGACACCGTCCGCGCGCTGGGCGGGTTTTATAACCGGGATCGCTGCCGGTTCGGCGAGGACGCCATGCTGTACCTGAAAATGCTGCTCACCGAAGCGGTCCACTTCCGCTTCGATCCGCAGGTGGAATTTCATCGCGAGGCTTCGGCTTTGAGCGGCAATTACCGCCAGGCGCGGCCTCCGGAGCCGTTCCTCCTGCACCCCGAAGAGGTGCGGGCGATCTGTCCGTCGCACCTGCAAGATCTTTTACGTCAGCTACTTAGCTGGCGGGCAGCGAAGGCCGCCTGTGTTCAGGGCTACTTCGGACAATGGCGGCCCGCCGCCAGACTGGTGCGGGATCACGTCGCCTGGACCGATTGGTGGAACCCGTACCAAATTGCCGCTTTCGCGTCCGCAACGCCCCTTGCAGTACCCGCGGGAGCCCTGATTCGCGGCGTTCGGAGCCGGTAAGTGAAAAATCTTACGACTTTCCTCAGGCGAACGCTAAAGCGCTGCCCGGAAGGGTGTTTTGCTGATCGGTTGCGGCAGGACGCAATGTTAACATTGAAGTTATGAAGGAGCCGACGCGATCCGGGGTCCAGTCGTACCGCTCCGGACCGGCGCTGGCGCCCACCGCGCGGTTGCCTCGAACCGCTACTCTTCCCGTGCGAGCCGCCGCGCCGCTCCCGGGCGTCCCGGCTCATGTTCTGCAGCGCTTCCGCTCGGATGAACTGAACTCGGTTCGCAACATCGGCCTGTTCCTGGGCTTGATTTTCATCTTCCTGCGGTTCGGATTCGTCCATGAAGTGCTGATGCAGTGGGTGGGCATCAACACCCGCGTATTGTTGATCTTTACAGTGCTGGTGGTGCCGGCGGTAATCGCATCTGGAGGTCTGGGGCGCGCCCTGCAGCACAAACCTACAATCGTCTGGGTGCTCCTGACGATCTGGTGTCTGGCGGGTGTCCCGTTCAGCTACTGGCCGACGGGATCTCTGCAAATGGTGCTTGGCTTTTTGCAAACAAGCCTGCTCACAATGGTCGTTCTTGGTGGCTTCGCGATCACTCTGGAGGAAACCTACCGCTACTACTTCGCCATCGCCTGTGCAGCTTTGGTGAACATACTAACCGGGAAACTATTTGCTAAGGGCGAGGACGGCGAGCGGTTCCAACTCGACTTCGGATCTATCGGGAATTCCAACGACTTCGCCGCGCATTTGTTGTTCGTCTTCCCGTTTCTGCTGTTTGTGTTCCTGGGCGCGAAATCCAAGGTACTGAAGGGAGTAACCCTGTTCGGAATCGTGGCAGCAATCTACATCGGCGCCACGACCGGCTCGCGTGGAGCCATGCTGAGCCTTCTCGGCTTGTTGCTTTTTGTGTTGATTCGGGCGCCGGGGCGAATTCGCGCGATGCTGATCACGCTTGTCCCGATTACATTTGTGGTGCTGGTGCTGGTGCTCCCACAGTCGCTTCTCGATCGATATGCTTCGACGTTCGGCAGCGACGGTGCAGTGACGGAAGCAACGGAATCCGGAGAATCTCGGAAAGATGCGTTCAAGCGTGGCATCGCGCTGACGCTCAGAAATCCGATCTTTGGTGTGGGTACCAACGGGTTCGGGGAGGTGGAGGGTCACAACAGCGGCAAGTGGATGGCGAGCCACAACGCCTACGTTCAGGTTTCGAGTGAAACAGGGATTCCAGGGTTCCTGTTGATGATCGCCGGGATTGTGTTCACGTACCGGCTGCTGAGCTCGACCTCGCGAATGTATCAGGGCCAGCCGGGCTGGAAGAAACTGCATTTGGCGACCTTCTGCGCGCAGATGTCGCTGGTCAGCTTCAGCATCGCCATCTTCTTCCTGAGCATGGGCTACACCATGTACCTGCCGGCGCTGGCGGCGCTCGCGGTGGCGCTGCATCGGGGCGTGCGCCGCGATCTGGCCCTGGCGGCGGATCAGCAGACGCGGAGCCCGGCCAAGGCATGACGGTGACACCGCAACCAGCGGCGGCGCAGGCCGGAACGTTGCGGCCGCCCGGATCCTTCTTCCTGGTTACGTCGTCCTACCTGCCGATCATCGGGGGATCGGAAATTGAAGCGCAGCGCATCTGCGGCTACCTGCAATCGCAAGGCTGGGGCGTGCGGATTCTGTGCCCCGGAGGTCCGGAGATGCCCAGGACGCCGCGCTGGATCGACAGCGCGGGAATGCCGGTGGAGAGTTTCGGGCGCATTGCGAACGCGCGCTGGCGGCCTTATCTGTTTGGAGCGGGCAGCGCCTGGCGCCTGTTCCGGTCGCATGGCGAATACCAGGTTGCGTACTTCCTGATGCCGGGCATTCAGGTGCTTCTGGGAGTGATCGCCGCGCGGCTGCGCGGCAAGCCGGTGGTGATGAAGTTCTCGGGCGCGAACGAAGTGTGCAAGCTGCTGCGATCGCCGGCCGGGCGGCTGCAGATTTGGGTGCTGCGCCGGTGGGCCCGGCGCATCCTGCTGTTGAATCAGGACATGTTCGAGGAAGCGCGGCAGTGCGGCTTCCACCCGGCGCGACTGGAGTGGATGCCGAATCCGGTGGACACGGCGGAGTTCGCGCCCGCCGACGCCGCCACGCGAGTAGCGCTGCGGGATCGCTACGGCATCCCGCGCGACGCACTGGTGACCGCTTTCGTGGGACGCCTGGCGCCGGAGAAGCAACTGGCGTCGCTGCTGCGCGGCTTCGCCATCGCTCGCGCCGCGCATCCCCAGGCGCGACTGGTGCTGGCGGGCGATGGCCCGCTCCGGACTGAACTGGAACGGCTGGCGCGGACGCTGCACATCGAGGATCGCGTCACTTTCGCGGGACGGGTCGCCGTAGACGAGGTCCGATCCTATTTGCGGCTGTCCGACGCGTTTGCGCTGGTTTCCTCCCTGGAAGGTTTTCCGGTCAGCCTGGCGGAGGCCATGTCGACGGGACTTCCGTCGGTGGTGAGCTCGATTTCCGCCAACACACAACTGGTGCGCGACGAGGTGCAGGGAATCACGGTGCCGGTGGGGTGCGAGGCCGCGATCGGCGCGGCGCTGGACCGCCTGATGGCGGACGCGGCACTGCGCGGGCGCATGGGTCAGGCGGCGCGGCAGGAGATTGTCGCGAATTACTCGTTGCCCATGGTCGCACGGCGGTATGAGGAGTTGTTCGCCCAGGTTGCCGGGGAGGGCGGCCGCCGGTGATCGCCCTGGTTGTCTTTGCCGCTTCGGTGCTGATCGCCGCGTACGTGCTCATCGGCTACCCCCTGCTGTTGGGGGTGTGGGCGCGATACCGCGCGCGTCCGGTGGCGAAGGCGTCCATACAGCCGAGGGTGACCTTCGTAATCGCGGTCTTCAACGGCGAGCGCTATCTGGCGGAGAAGCTGCGCAGCGTGCTGGCGCTCGACTACCCGCGCGAACGCATGCAGATCCTGGTGGTTTCGGACGGCTCGACGGATGAGACCGAAAACATCGCCCGCGATTTCGCCTCTCAGGGCGTGGAGCTGCTGGTGCAGCCGCGCGGGGGCAAGCCGGCGGCTCTGAACGCCGCCGTGCCGCATGCCACCGGCGAGATCCTGATCCTGACCGACGTGCGCCAGGAACTCGCGCCGGACAGCGTCGCCCGTCTGGTGGAATCCTTTGCCGATCCCCGCACCGGCACTGTCAGCGGCGAGTTGCTGATCCGCAAGGGCGGTTCGCAGGAGGAAAGCGACATCGGCCTTTATTGGCGAATCGAAAGCTGGATTCGCGACCGGCTGGCGTCCCTCGACTCAATGTTCGGGGCCACCGGACCGTTCTACGCGATCCGCCGCGAGCTGTACGTGCCCATCCCCGGCGACACGCTGCTGGACGACATGTATCTGCCGTTGAGCGCCTTCCGGCGCGGCTACCGGCTGGTGGTGGACACCCGCGCGCGGGCATACGATTACCCTACCTCGCGCGCCACCGAGTTCCAGCGCAAGGTGCGGACCCTGGCCGGAAATTATCAGATACTGACTGTGTTTCCATGGCTGCTGGGCGCGGGCAACCGGATGTGGTTTCATTTCGTTTCCTACAAGGCGGGCAGGCTGCTGCTGCCCTGGTGCCTGATCGGCGCGGGCGCTTCGTCCTTCTTCCTGCCCGATCCGCTGCGCGCGGCGGCGCTGGCGGCGCAAGGATTGTTCTACGCGCTGGCGGCGGTGGACGGCATGCTGCCGGCGAGCTTCCCGTTGAAGAAGCTGTCCTCCCCGGCGCGGACGTTCGTGACCATGATGATCGCGGCGCTGCGGGGGCTGTCGGTGTTCTTCGTGCCCGCGCGGAGCCTGTGGAAAGTGACTTCCGCCAGTTCGGACAAAAGCCGGACGGCGGCAAATTCGATTGGGAGATAATGAAAACCGAATGGCTGGCTGGTATCGCTTTCTCGCGACTTCCGACCACTGGATAGCCAGATCGGCGCGAGCCGTGCGGCGCTCCGCGCTGACCTTCAGCGTTCCCGCGCCGCGGCTGATCGCGGTTCCGCTGCGGTCCGCCATGACCGGGGTCCGTTTTGTGTACTACATGCTGATGCGGGCCTTCGTTTGCGAACCGTTCTTCAAGAGCTACTGCACCAGCTATGGGCGCAACCTGCGGACCGGTGTCTTTCTGCACTGGGTGCAAGGCAAGGGCGACCTGATTGTCGGCGACAACGTGGTGATCGACGGGCGCTGCCACTTCATTTTCGCGTCGCGCTACCACGAACGTCCCACGCTGATCATCGGCAGCCATTCGGGCATGGGCTATGGGTGCGCGTTCACGGTGGGTAAGAAGATCACCCTTGGCAACCACGTCCGGCTGGGCGCGAGCGTGGTGATCTTCGACGTTCCCGGGCATCCGGCGGACCCGGAAGCAAGGAAGATGGGCAAGGAAGCAGACCCGGAGGACGTACGCCCGGTCACCATTGAAGACAATGTCTGGATCGGCACGAACTCCACCATCTATCCCGGGGTCACCATTGGGGAAAACAGCATTGTTTCATCCGGCTCGGTGGTGATGACCAGCGTTCCGGCGAATGTTTTGGTGGCGGGCAACCCCGCCCGGCAGGTACGCTCGATTACAAAGCAGGCGGCGTTAGGAGGTGTAAGTTGACGGCGAAGCACCACGTTATAGGGCTGGGAGTAGCCCTTGTATGCACACTGCTTGTGTATTTCGGCGTTTCCCAGTCCTACTACTGCGGCTACGATGACTTTTCTGAGGTGCACCGCGCCCAGTTCCGCGATAACCAGGACCCCAGTCGGATATGGAGTGAAACGCATTTCGGCACTGGAAAGTATCGCCCGCTGCAACGGTATCTCAGCTACTTGACGTGGACACTTGGCAGCGGAAAACCTCGGGTGTTCAGATTTAGAAACTTGGTTTTTCATCTTCTAATGACAGCCTTCGTTTATGGGATCACTTGGCTGCTATTCGCCAGTGGAGCCACCTCCGTGACGGCAGCGTTGTTTTTCGGCATTCACCCGCTTGCAAACCAGTCCATACTTGGCGCAAGCTGGGGGGTCACTGCCGCGTTCTCGATGCTTCTCGGGTCCTTCTATCTCTTTCTCTTCGCATCCAAAAAGAGCGCTTGGGTGCTTCCATTGACCGGCTCTTTCATACTGACCGCTGCGGGACTGTTGACATATGAGCCCGCTATTACAATCTTCTACTTCATTGCTGCATATTTTGTCCTCCGGCTCTACCAACGGCGGAGCCTTCCCCCGCGAGCATTCCTAATAACACTTGCGGTCCAGAGTGCTCTCGTTCTCGGCCTATTTGTCTGGATGCGATTTCAGCTTGTCAATGTAACTTCGCCGCTTACGCCGCCACTCATCTTCGTACGCAACACCCTTATGTTTGCCGGCGCCCTAGCCCTGCCGTTTGACTCAATACTAGCAAACGAGGTCTTGGGCACTCCGTTACCCACCCGACTGAAGCTTCCCATGCAGCTACCGCTGGTTGTGGCCGTGGGCGCAGGATTGGCGCTTGCCCTGATCCTCAGTCTGAGAGCTCAGTGGATACGCAAATGCATGGGTGCGCTTCCCATGCCCGAAGTTGTATTCTTGCTCTCGGCGGCGGGAGCGTCCCTGCTCCCGTTTCTAGTATTCACGGATCATCCGTCCGAGACTTATTTGTACATGCCTCTGGCGTTCTGGTGCATTGCTGTTTCCGTGTTCATAACAGTTGCGCTCAATCGCCGCCTAGCGGCTATCGCAATTGCGGTTTTGGTCTTTCTGTGGACTGCGGCGACAGTGACTCGAAACGGGAGAGTTCAGAAATGTGCCGTCACGGCCCAAAGACTACTTGAGGGCTTACCGCTCCACCAGTGGCGGACAGGAGAGACAAATCTCAGATTTGCCGATGCTCCGGGAGTCGCTCCACTGGAGAGATACGGACTGTACGGCTTTCGCGGTTTAGCGACGATTGACCCGTTTGAGGGCAGCATCCTCGCGCTAGCGCTGCAGATCGTCTCTGGAAATGAACGTATTGCTGCGAGAATCGTAGATGCGAAGGCGTTGCAAGGTTGTAATCCAGGTGAATGCTTCGTCGTGTTCGAGGATGGCCACTTTGATGAGGTCGTTCGGCCGAAGCGCCCGCCCGGCGCGCAGTAGCGGCAAATCCGAGGTAGTGTGCGGCTCGTGCTGCTTCGGGGATAGTGCAACACTTTTCGGTTCTACAATGATTGGTTTTCTCTCTTGAAGAGGTAAAAGTGTGATTTCCAGCTCAGATCGTGAAGTTATACCTTGTGGCATTAGTGTCGTGGTTCCCGTGTACAATTCCGAGCACACTATACCCCTGCTTCTGGAGAGACTTGGGATTGTTCTTCCGACCCTGACACAGAAGTTCGAAGTAATCCTGGTCAATGATGCGAGTCGTGATAATTCTGGCGAGGTTCTGAGGCGCTTGAGCCGAACACTTACGTGGGCGCGGACGATACATCTGACTCGGAATTACGGACAGCATAATGCTCTTCTCTGCGGGATCCGCGCAGCTAGGTTCGACACTACCGTCACCCTGGACGATGATCTACAGAACCCGCCCGAAGAGCTTGCGAAGCTTCTGCACGTTTTTCGCTCTGGCTACGATGTCGTGTATGGCTTCCCAGAGAAGGAGACTCACGGCCTGCTGCGCAACTTGGCGAGCCGGGTGACCAAGACCGCCTTCCGGCACGTCATGGATATCGAGGTCGCCTCCCGAATAAGCAGTTATCGCGTTTTCCGGACACATCTTCGCGATGCTTTTGCTGATTACCGCGGCGCATTCGTTTCTATCGACGTGCTGCTGGGTTGGGGGACCAGTCGCTTCGCCGCAACCCCAGTATCGAACCCAGCGCGAACTCTGGGGCAAACGAACTACACCTTGAAAAAGCTGGTAGCTCACGCGATGAATATGATGACGGGCTTTTCAACGCTCCCTCTCCAGATAGCGTCACTGTTGGGGTTCACCTTTGCATTCTTGGGGGGGATCCTTCTGGTTTACGTCCTTGGACGTTATTGGCTGTCGGGAGGTAGTGTTCCAGGATTCCCGTTCCTTGCATCGATAGTCGTCATGTTCTCTGGAGTCCAGTTATTCTCTTTGGGTATTATCGGCGAGTACCTGGCCAGGATGCATTTCCGCCTCATGGACCGCCCGAGCTACACTACGCTCCGCTACACGGAGGATTCCAATGACACCTTCGGTTCGTAAGCTTGATTGGGACAGCAACTTCTTCGGATTCGCGACGGCTCAAGCCAGTTGTAGCTCGGGCAGCCCAGAGGAGATTCGCCAGATAGTATCGTGGTGCGAGGAGAATTCGATACGCTGCTTGTACTTGTTAGTCGACGCTGCCGCTTCTTCGACCGTCAGAGCGGCAGAGCTGGAGGGCGGGCACCTGGCGGACATTCGGATTACTTTAGCGCGCCCAGCCGAACCCGGCACTGCTCAACCTGTTGAGATCCGAGTTGCGACGGGCGAGGATGTCTCAGCTCTCAAGCGGATCGCGGCCGTCAGCCATACCGACTCTCGGTTCTATCACGACCCCGGATTTCCACGGGAGCTTTGCGACAACCTGTATGAGACATGGATCGAGCGGAGCGTCACGTCCGATTTTGCCCAGATAGTCTTCGTGGCTGAGGTGAGGAGCAAGGCGGCAGGATACATCAGTTGTCATGTTGATTCTAGAGGAGCCCGCATTGGTCTTCTGGCGGTTGACAAAAAAGCGCGTGGCCAGGGCATAGCTCGTGGTCTTGTTCAGCATGCGTTGTCTTACTTCGCTTCACACTCATGCTCTCAAATTGAAGTCGTCACGCAAGGAAGGAACTTGGATGCACAGCGCCTCTACCTGAAAGCGGGCTTCATCCCTAAGTCTGTGGAGCTTTGGTATCACAAGTGGTTCGGTCTGGAGGACCGTTCAAGTTGAGTTATCGAATACCGTTCAACAAGCCATCCCTGTGTGGCAAGGAATTGCTATACGTTGCGGAAGCAATCCTCCGCGGTCACACTGCTGGTGACGGATCGTTCACGCGTCAATGCCATGAGTTTTTGCAAAAGACGTTGGCGGTTCCTCGCGCACTGCTTACAACATCCTGCACACATGCGCTGGAGATGAGCGCGCTGCTCCTCGACATACGACCTGGTGATGAAGTGATCGTTCCAGCTTTTACTTTCGTGTCCACTGTCAACGCGTTTGTTCTGCGTGGCGCGCAGCCAATCTTTGCGGACGTCCGACCCGACACTCTGAATGTGGACGAGCAATTGCTGCCGGATCTTATCAGCGAGCGAACGCGGGCGATTATACCGGTCCACTACGCAGGAGTCGCTTGTGAGATGGACGCAATCTGCGGCGTGGCAGCTCGCGTCGGAGCCAGCGTGGTGGAGGACAACGCACACGGCTTGTTCGGGCGCTATAGAGGCCGCCTACTGGGCACGTTAGGAGGCATGGCGACCCAGAGCTTCCACGAGACAAAAAACCTCACGTGCGGGGAAGGTGGAGCGTTGATCATTAATGACCCAACGTACATCGAGCGAGCCGAAATTCTGCGCGAGAAGGGCACCAATCGGAGTCGCTTCTATCGAGGACAGGTGGATAAGTACACGTGGGTTGACGTTGGATCGAGCTTCCTACCATCGGACATCCTTGCTGCCTACCTTTACGCACAGCTCGAAGAATGGACAACTATTCAGAAGAAGCGCCGTGCGTTATGGGACAACTATTTGCGCGAGCTCATGCCTTGGGCAATGCAGCAGGGGGTTCAATTGCCCTTTGTGCCGGACCATTGCATGCAGTCCTATCACATGTTCTACCTGGTCATGCCTTCCCTGACCGACAGGCAGGGTTTGATCGAATCACTTAGAAACAGGGGCATCCTCGCAGTCTTTCATTACCTGCCTCTCAACGTTTCAGAGATGGGCCGCAAGCTGGGTGGGGTTGAAGGTCAATGTCCAGTAACCGAGTCGGTAGCAAACCGTCTGCTGCGATTACCCTTCTACAATGACCTGACTGAGGGAGAGCAAAGTGAAGTCATCGATGCCGTCACTTCCTTTACGTGCGGACCGGCCTGAACCTCTGGGTGGTTACGACCCGAATTTTTACGAGGAGTTAGCCAACGCGGAAGACCGACACTTCTGGTTTCGTTCCCGCAACCGCATCATCAGTTCGGTAGCGACTAGCTTGCTGCAGCAAATAGGTCGTCCGGCGCGAGTGCTCGAGGTCGGGTGCGGAAACGGTAATGTGACGAGAGCTCTTCAGTTAGCCTGCCCGGGAGCCTTCGTAGTCGGAGTGGACCTGTTCGCGGAAGGACTCCAGGCAGCCCGTAGACGGGGCGTGACGCACCTAGTCCGCGCTGACATGGCGAGTTTTCCCTTCCGAACAGGCTTTGACCTTGTCGGTCTGTTCGACACTCTGGAACACATCCCCGATGACATGGCGGCTTTGAGAATGATCCGTGGCGCAACTCTCCCCGGGGGATCTCTGCTGTTGACAGTCCCTGCTCATCAACATCTGTGGAGCTACTTTGACGAAGCTTCGCACCACTGTCGACGTTATGAAGTGGACGATCTCGTGAGGAAGTGTACTGAAGCGGCCTTCCGAGTCGAATATGCGACTGAGTTTATGTGTGCAGCGTATCCACTCGTTAGGCTTCGACGATCTTGGATCGACCGGAGGCGGCTCTCGGAGGAACAGAAGTCGGAGTTGGTGACCAATGAGCTCAAGTTGAATCCGGCCGTCAACGCGATTCTGGACCTCGCCGTTCGGGCGGAGGAACTCGCAATTCGACGACGCCGTAGATTAAGACCGGGGACTTCGATCTTGGTCGTCGGTCGGACATAAGTGGGACATCCTGTTGGTGACGTTACCAGCAGTGAAACGCCTGCACGGACTGGAGAGTCAGCATCACGAAAGTCGCTGATGGGCGACCCTGGTTGGTGAGAATCTCTGCTCCGCCTCTTTTGAGCCACATGAAGCAGCATCTGCTCCGCATACTGGTGATCGCGCTTGCGGTAAGCGCCGTGTACCTGCGCGTGACGCCGGCCCACTTCTGCAGCTTCGACGACTACGCGGACGCCCATCGCGCGGCGTTCGAGGACACGCAAGAACCCAGCCGCATGTTCACCACGACGCACTTCAACACGCCCAAGTACCGGCCGTTTGAGCGGGTGCTGATCTGGGGCTTCTGGCAGGCGGGCGGGGGAAGCCCGGTGGCATTCCGGATTCGCAACCTGGGTTTTCACCTGGTCACGGTGGCGTCCTTGTACGGCAGCGCGTTCCTGATCTTCCAGAGCGCGCCGCTCGCCGCCGGGGCGGCATTGCTCTATGGACTGCATCCCCTGGCGAATCAGGCGGTGAACGGCGCGATGTGGAGCATCTCGCCGACCTACGGATTGCTGATGGCATCGTTCTTTCTGTTCCTGCTGGCTCTGTACGACCAGCGCCACTGGAAGCGGTGGCTGGGCTTATCCCTGGTCACCGTCTTCGTGAACCTCTTCATCTACGAGGCGATCATCGTCGTCTTCGGTTTTCTGTACGTCTTTTTGATTCTGTGGTGGTGGCAGGGCCGGCCGATTCCGAAGGCGCTGCCGCGAATCCTGGTGGGCGCGACGGCGGTCTGCATCCTGGCGTTGTGGATCGTAAGGCAACTGTTCGTCGCGATTCCGCCGCCGGTGGTGACGCCGGTGGAGGTGGTGAAGAACCTGACCATCTACGCCGGCGCGATGCTGCTTCCCTTCGATTCGCTGCTGGCGAACCGGCTGTTCGGGACGCCGCTGCCGAGCGAGATCCGCTTCAGCCCCGGATTGCTGCTGGCCGTCCCGATCATGCTTCTGGCCGCTGCCGGGCTGATCTGGCTGGCCTATCGCACTCCCGGATTCCGCGCGCGCGTGAAGCAGACAGAGTGGTGGTATTTGGCATTTTTTGCCCTCACCGTGGTGTTCACGTTGACGCCGTTCCTGGTGTTCACGCCCAAGATCTCGGAGACCTACCTGTACCTGCCGGTGGGGTTGTACTGCGTGATTCTCGCCGCCGTGTTGTGGCGATTGTTGCCTTCGGCGCGCTGGTACGGCGCGATGGTCGCGGTGCTGGCGATCTCCTTCGCCAGCGCCACCTTCGTTCGCAACGGCAACATCGCGCGGTGCGGCGACATCGCGGAGTCCATCTTCGCGCAGTTCCCCCTGGACCAATGGCGGACGGGCGAGTGGAACATCCGCGTCTCACCGCCGCCGGGCGATCCGCTCCCGCCCCGCTACGGCCTGTACAACGTGCGCGGCATCGGCGCGATCGACAACGGGCCTACGCTGGGGCTGGCGCTGCAGACCGCCACGGGGAACACGCGGATCAAGGCCACCATGGTCCAGCCGGAGGAGCTGCGCGATTGCGATCGCCCAGGCGTGTGCTTCTGGGTGACCACGGACGGGAAGGTGACGGACGCGGTCACCGGCGCCAAGTCCAACTAAATACGCTTTTCAGCCCACTCCGAGACACGATCGACAATGCGTTGGTAGAGCGCCTGTTCGCCTCCGGCGCGAATGGAGTACTCGAGACCGGCGGCGGCCACGCGGTTCCGAAGTTCCGTGTCTTCCCAGACGCGGCGGATCGCCGCCGCCAACGCAGGAGGGTCCTCCGGAGGCACGGTGACCACCTCGCCGTTCTCGAACACATCCGTCATCCCCGGCCCCTCGGTTCCGATCACGCACTTGCCCAGCCGCATCGCGTTCAGGCAGGTGCTGATGCCGGACGCGACCATGCTGCCGCGGATCACCGGCAGCGCCACCACCCTGGCGCGCCCCAGGATTCGAATCTGCGCGTCCTCGCTTCCGTCGTCCTCCAACTGGCGCACATTGGACGGGAGCGCGTCCAGGGAGCGCGAGAATCGCGCCAAATGCCGCCGCAACTCGGCGACATCCGGCCTGGCGATCGCGCCCGGATACGGAACCAGTTCCATGGCGGCGAAGAAGGTGTCGAAGTCGCGCAGGGAGCGCCCGAAGCAGAGCACGTATTCGCCGCCGGGGTCCGGCTTGAGGTCGAAGCGGTCGCTGAGATTGGACTTGAAGGGAACGAAGACGCTGCGCTCCGGTCCGATGCCGAAGGTTTTGCGGTAACCCTCCAGGTCGCGGAAGTAGTGAATGAAGAGGTCCACGCGGGACAACAGGAAGCGCCGCGCGATCCACTTCAGGCGCTCGGCGAGTCCTTGGGGGGTGCGGAGGACGAGGTCCACGGCGACCAGGGGGCGCGCCGGCGCGCCGGGCAGAAGGGACGCGGCCGCGATCTCCTCGGTCAGGCGCGGGTGGCAGTTGACCACGTAAATGCTGTCGGAGGCTTCCCCGTGGCGCAGGAACTCGCGCCAGGTGTATGCCTGCACGCTGCGTCCCTCGCGTCCCGTCGAACTCCGCCACGTTTCGGGGAAGTTGCGGAAATTCGAGACGATCAGCATTGCGAGCCGGCGGGCGCGGCTTAGGCTCCCGTGACCAGCACGTCCGGGACCGCGCCGATGACGCCGCGGGTGGAAGCGACGAGGTTGGTGGCGCGCAGCAGGGACTCGAAGGTGCCGGCGTCAGTCCACCAACCGTCCAGGTAGTTGAAGGACATGGTGCCTTCCTTGATATAGGCGTTGTTGACGTCGGTGATCTCGAGTTCGCCGCGCTTGGAGGGCACCAGCGCCTTCACCTTGTCGAAGACGGTGGCGTCGTAAAGGTAGATGCCGATGACCGCGTAATCGGATTTCGGGTTTTTGGGCTTTTCCTCGATGCCGATGATCTTGCTGCCGTTGATTTCGGCCACGCCGAACCGTTCCGCGTCGGAGACCTTCTTCAGGATAATCTTGGCGCCCCGATCCTGCTTCTCGAAGTCCTCCACGGCGCCGCGGATGCTGGTTTCGATGATGTTGTCGCCGAGAATCACGCAGATTTTGTCGCCGTCGGCGAAGTGCTCGGCCAGCGAGAGAGCGTCGGCGATGCCGCCCTCGCCCTCCTGGTAGGTGTAGTTCAGGTGCTTGAGGCCGAATTCCTTGCCGTTGGCAAGCAGGCGCAGGAAGTCGCCGGAGTTGCGCCCGCCGGTAACCAGCAGAATGTCGCGAATCCCTGCATCCACAAGTGTTTGCAAAGGATAGTAGATCATCGGCTTGTCGTACACCGGCAGCAGGTGCTTGTTGGTGATCTTGGTGAGCGGGAACAAACGGCTTCCCGTGCCTCCGGCTAGAATGACGCCTTTCAAATTTCCTCCTAAAAGTCCAGGATAGCTCAGCGGGTCGTGTTCCCGTGAAGCCGGCGGGGGAATCCGCCGATGACAGGGCAGGGGCGGGCGGCGGCCCGAAGCGGCGGCTTGCCGCGCTGCCGGGAGGGGCGTTACTCTGGGGATGCTGCTCCGCTGGCGAGGCGCCCGAAAAGGTGATGAAGCACTTTCAACACGAGTTAGCGGTGGTGGAATCCACGACAGTGGGACCCGGCACGCGGATTTGGGCGTTCGCCCACATCCTTCCGGGCGCGCGCGTTGGCGGCGACTGCAATATCTGCGATCACACGTTCGTGGAAAACGATGTCCAGATCGGAGACCGGGTCACCATCAAGTCCGGAGTTCAGCTTTGGGACGGGGTGACGCTGGAGGACGACGTGTTTGTCGGCCCCAACGCTACGTTCACCAACGACAAGTTTCCACGCAGCCGGTTCCATGAGAAGGAGCTGGCGCGCACGGTGGTTCGCGCGGGAGCGTCCATCGGCGCGAACGCCACCATCCTGCCGGGGATCGTCATCGGCGAGCGGGCGGTAGTGGGCGCGGGTTCGGTGGTGACGCGGAACGTGCCGGCGTTCGCGATCGTATCGGGAAATCCGGCGCGCATCATGGGCTATGTCGGAGCCAACTCGACGGAGCCCGCCAAGCCGTTCCGGACGCCGGAGGCGATCGGGCGGCACGCATGCTCGGTGGAGGGCGTGACGATCCATCGCTTCCCGCTGGTGCAGGACCTGCGCGGATACCTGTCGGCGGCGCAAGACCTGCCGTTCGAGGTGAAGCGTTATTTTCTGGTGTTCAACGTGCCGTCCAAGGAAGTGCGGGGCGAGCACGCGCATCGCGAGTGCCACCAGTTCCTGGTGTGCGTCCACGGCGAATGCCGTCTGATTGTCGACGACGCGCGGACGCGGGAGGAGATTGTTCTGAACTCGCCCACCATCGGCGTCCACATTCCCCCCATGGTGTGGGGCATCCAATACCACTACACGCCGGACGCCGCGCTGATGGTGCTGGCGTCCGAGATCTACAAACCAGAGGATTACATCCGAGACTATGGCGAATTCCGGAGCCTACTCAACGGCGGCGGCCCCCGTTAAACTGAATGATTTCGAACGGCAATGGGCGGAAACCGGAGGCGCCGTTCTGGACGCGGTCCGGGAAGTGGGGGAAAGCGGCTGGTACATACTGGGCCGCCAGGTCTCTGCTTTCGAAGCGGGTCTTTCGGAGTTCTGGGGGTTGCCCCACGCGGTAGGCGTCGCCAGCGGGCTGGACGCGATCGAGATCGGACTTCGGGTGTGCGGGTGCAAACCGGGGGACAAGGTGATTGTCCCGCCGGTGTCGGCGTTCGCGACGGTTCTGGCGGTGATCCGGCTGGGAGCGGTTCCGGTGTTCGTCGACTGCGATTCGTACGGGCTGGCGGACCTGGATCTGGTGGAGAAAGCGATGGAAGCGGACCCCGCGATCCGCTACTTCGTTCCTGTTCATCTGTACGGGCATTGTCTCGACATGGCGCGGATGGAGCGTTTGAAGGCCCGCTTCGGCGCGGTGATCGTGGAGGATTGCGCGCAATCGATCGGGGCGCGCCACAACGGAATCACTTGCGGGACCGTGGGAGACTGCGCCGCCACCAGCTTCTATCCGACGAAGAACCTGGGCGCGCTGGGAGACGGCGGGGCGCTGCTGACGAGATCGCCGGAACACGCCGCGGCGGCCCGTTGCCTGCGCGACTACGGGCAGGCGTCCAAGTACCGGCATGAGCAGCTCGGATACAACAGCCGCCTGGACGAATTGCACGCGGCGGTGATGCTGCGGGCTTTTCTGCCCCGGCTGAGCGAGTGGACCTCGGCGCGGCGGACCATCGCGGCGGAGTATCTTCAGGGCATTCGCAACCCGCTGATCCAGCCGCTGGGGATTCCGGCCGGATCCGATTCCTGCTGGCACCTGTTCCCGGTTCGCGTGGATCCGGCGCGCAAGCGGGAGTTCATGGATCACCTGAAGGGGCAATCGGTAGGCAGCGCGGAGCATTACCCGTCGGCGATGCTGGACCAGCCGGCGATGTCGCAGGCGCGTTACGAGGTGTGGGGCGACTGCGGCCGGGCTCGCGAGTTGTGCGCCTCCGAGGTGAGCCTGCCGATCCACCCGTATCTGACTTCCGAAGAGAGAGCGCGGGTAGTGGATGCCTGCAACTCCTGGAAATAGAGGCGGCGTGCTTTCCCTGGTGGTTCCCCTTTATAAGAGCGAAGCCAACCTGCCGGACCTGCTGAAGGCGGTGGCGTGGATGAACACGCAAACCCGCATGGAAGCCGTGTTCGTGGTGGACGGCAGTCCGGACCGCTGCGCTGAAATCTTGCGGCGGGAATTGCCGGGGCAGCCGTTTGAATCCCGTCTGGTCGAGTTAAGCCGGAATTTCGGAGCGTTCTCCGCGATCACGGCCGGGATGGCGGAAGGCACGGGAGACTACTTCGCGCTGCTGGCGGCGGATCTGCAGGAGCCTCCGGAACTGATTCTCAAGTTTGTGAAGCGCCTGGAATCGGGCGACCTGGACGTCGTGGTGGGGCAGCGTTCCGCTCGCAACGATCCATTTACCTCGCGCGTATTCTCCTCGGTGTTCTGGTACTTCTTCCGCAAGTTCGCGGTGGCGCAGATCCCGCCCGGAGGGGTAGACACGTTCGGCTGCACCCGTCAGGTCCGGGACAGCCTGCTGGCGCTGCCCGAAGTGGACTCGAGCCTCGTTTCGCTGCTGTTCTGGGTCGGGTACCGCCGCGAAACGGTCGCGTTCGAGCGCCGCCAGCGAACCGCGGGAAAAAGCGCGTGGAGCATGAAGAAGAAGATCGACTACGCGATCAACAGCTTCTTCAACTTCACCGACCTGCCGGTGCGGCTTCTGATCTATGGGGGCGCGGTGGCGGCGGCGATCTCGTTCGGTGTCGGCCTGTTCCTCATCGGCGCGCGGCTCAGCGGGCTGATCCAGGTGCCGGGTTACACCGCGCTGGCTCTGCTGATTTCCTTTTACGGCGGACTGACCATGTTCGCGCTGGGCGTGGTGGGCCAGTATATCTGGCTGGCTTTGCAGAACGCCCGCCGCCGGCCCAATTACATCGTCCGCGCCGCGATGCGCTTCGCCGGTTCCGCGGTGCGGACGCCCGCTCGCGATTAACGCTTCTCTCGCCTAACCGGTCCGTACCGTGTTGAGAGTAGGCGGAAACAGCCGGCTTCACGTCCACGTCCAGAGAGAGTGCATGCCGTCCGGTGTTCGCACTCCGGGCTGAGCTGCGTTCCACGCGATGGTTGAAGCGTCCCCCAGTCTCTGGCATAGCTGGCGCGAGAGACTCGCATCTCTCCGCAACATACCGCCGTTGCTGCGCCTGGTCTGGGACTCCGGACCGCGCATTGTACTGGCGGACCTGGCGTTGCGTATCGCGGCGGCGCTGATCCCGATCTCCATGCTGGCGCTCGCCAAGCGGATTCTGGACGCGATCCAGGCACAATCCGGGGGTCAGCCGCTGCCCGACGCATTCTGGTGGCTGGTTGCGGCGGAATTCGGCCTGGCGGCGCTGGGCGCGATATTGGGGCGTTGCATCGGCTATTTCGATGCGCTGCTGGCCGACCGGTTCACGCGGCACACCAGCCTGCGGGTGATGCATCATGCGGCCGGACTCGATCTGGCGGCGTATGAAGATCCCGCGTTCCACGACCGCCTGGAGCGGGCTCGCGTGCAGGCCACGGACCGGATCGCGATGGTTCACGCCATGGGGGCGATGCTGCAGCAGTTCATCATTGCCGCCAGCCTGGCTGTTAGCGTGTTCTGGTTCTCGCCCTGGCTGCTGGCGCTGCTGGTGATCGCCGTGGCGCCCGCCTTTCTGGGCGAAAGCCACTTCGCCTTCCTCGGCTATTCGTTGAACATCCGGCAGACGCCGGCGCGGCGGCAGCTCGATTACCTTCGCGTGCTGGGAGCGAGCAAGGAGTCGGCGAAGGAGTTGAAGCTCTTCGGCCTCAGCGGCTTCCTGACCGGCGAGTACTCGCGCTTGTCGAATGAGCTGTATGGGCAGAACGCCGCGCTGGCGAAGCAGCGATTGCGGGTGGGCGCGATGCTCTCGCTGGTCAGCACGGCGGCGTATTACGGCGCCTACGCGTACGTAATCTTCCGGACGGTCAACGGGGAGCTGAGCTGGGGGACGCTGCAGTTTCTCGCGGGGGCGATCGCCGGCGCAAGCAGCAACATCCAGAACATCTTCGCCACCTTCTCCAGCATCGCGGATCAAAGTCTGTTCCTGACGGATCTGGTCGAATTTTTCCGGGTGAAACCCGCGGTGGCGTCGAAGCCGGACGCGATCCCGGCCCCGCGCCCCATCCGCGACGGTTTCCGCTTTGAGAATGTCTCATTTCGCTACCCCGGATCGCAGCGCCTGGTGCTGGACGATCTGAACCTGTCGATCGAGCCGGGCGAGCGCGTGGCTTTGATCGGCGAAAACGGCGAAGGCAAGACGACGATCGTCAAGCTGATCACGCGGCTGTACGATCCTTCCTCGGGCCGCATCCTGCTGGACGGCGTGGACCTCCGCGAGTACTCGATCGCCGACCTGCAAGGGCAGATCGGCGTGATCTTCCAGGATTTCATGCGCTACGAGATGCCCGCCCGCCAGAACATCGCGGTCGGACGGATCGGGGAGGCGCCGGAACGGGAGGTGGTGGCGGCGGCCCGCAAGAGCATGGCGGATGCGCTGATCCGCCGCCTTCCAGGGCAGTACGACCAGATCCTGGGCCGGCGATTCGAGGGCGGCGTCGACCTTTCCGGCGGCGAATGGCAAAAGGTGGCGCTGGCTCGCGCGTACCTGCGCGATGCGCAGCTCCTGATTCTCGACGAGCCGACGGCTTCCCTGGACGCCCGCAGCGAGTTCGAAGTGTTCCGGCGTTTCGCGGAGCTCACCGAAGCCAAGATGGCGCTGCTGATCTCACACCGGTTCTCCACGGTGAAGATGGCGGATCGCATTATCGTGCTGGCGGGAGGCCGGATCGCGGAGGAGGGCAGCCACAGCCAGTTGGTCGCCCGCGGCGGGCAATACGCCAGCCTGTTCGAACTGCAGGCATCGAGTTATCGCTGATATGCGCCCCGCGACCCTGGATCACATTACGGAGACCGACGCGGAGCGTATCCGCGAGGCGGGAGGCGGTTCCGCGAGAACTTTGCGCCTGCTTCCCGTCCGGAAGCGCAAGTTCGCGCCGCGCGCGGACGCGGGTCTCATTCTTTCGCGGGCGCCCCGCGTGGATTCGCCCGGCCGCGCGTGGATGCTGGACAATACGCGTCTGATCGCGACCGCGGCTCGCGACACGCGCGACCTGCGGGATTCGCTGAAGCATCACCCGGCGGTGGCGGATCCATTCTCGGGGGAGTTGCCGCGTGCGGTAGCCGTGGCCGGCGCTTACCTGGACGCAGTGGAGCGGCAGTTCACCGAAGAGAGCCTGCTCGCGTTCCTCGACGGCTACCAGCAGGTGAGCGAGCTTGAAATGGGCGAACTATGGGCGCTGCGCCCCGCGCTGCAGTACCGCTTGCTGGAATTGCTGTCAACCGCGGGCGAGGAGTCCTGGCCGGCGATCCTCACCAGCATGCGCCGCGTGGCCGACTCCGCATGGGATGGGATCTTCCGCGAGGCGAGCGCCGTGCATCGGGCTCTGCTGCGCGACCCCTCGCAATTCTTCGCGGCGATGGACGAAGACAGCCAGGACCAGTACCGGCAGGCGGTGGCGCTGCTGGCCCGGCGTTCTCCCCTTTCGGAGAAGGAAGTCGCGGAGGCGGCGGTCCGGCTGGCCGCGAGGGTGCCACCCGGCGCCTCGCGCTTCCACGAACGGCGGCGGCACGTGGGTTACTACCTGGTGGACTCCGGCCGCGCCGCGCTTCGCCGCGAGATCGCCTGGACACCGGCGCGCGCGGACGCCGTCCGGCAGGCGATTCTGAACCATCCCGCTGCTTTCTATCTGGGCGGCATCGAGATCGGCACGTTCGTCATCGTCGCGGCGATGCTGAGCGGACTGGACGCGGTGACGCCGATTCTGGCCGGACTGCTGCTTCTGCTGCTGCCCGCAACCCAGGCGGCCGTGGATTTCATGAATCACCTGGCGACTTACCTGGCGCCGCCGCGTCCGCTGCCGAAACTCGACTTTTCGAACGGCATTCCGCCGGATTGCGCCACCATGGTGGCGGTTCCCACTCTGCTGCTGAACGAGAGTCAGGTGCGAAGCCTGGTTCTGGATCTGGAGATCCGTTTCCTTGCCAACCGCGACCCGAACCTGTACTTCGCGCTGCTGACGGATACGCCGGACGCCGACGCTCCGGTGGACGATCGCGATGCGCTTGCCGGGGCCTGCCTGCAGGCGATCGACGAACTGAACCGCCGTTACGGCGCGCGCGGCCACCGGCCGTTTTTCCTGTTCCACAGGCACCGGGCCTTCAACCCCTCCGAGGGCCGCTGGATGGGATGGGAGCGCAAGCGGGGAAAGCTGCTGGACCTGAATCAGTTCCTGCGCGGGGCGGAATCCCTGTTTCCGGTGCGAACCGGCGATTTGTCCGTGTTGCCGCGCATCCGCTATGTCCTGACGCTCGATTCGGACACGCAGTTGCCTCGCGACGCCGCGGCGAAGCTGGTGGGCGCCCTCGCGCACCCGTTGAACCGCGCGGTGGTGGATCCGCATACGCGCATGGTGGTGGAGGGCTACGGTATTCTGCAGCCGCGCATCGGCATCAGCGTGCAATCGGCGGCGCGCAGCCGGCTGGCGAGCCTCTATTCGGGTCAGACGGGCTTCGACATCTACACGCGGGCCGTTTCCGACGTCTATCAGGATCTCTTCGGCGAGGGCATCTTCACCGGCAAGGGAATCTACGAAGTGGACGTGATGCGGGATGTGCTGGAGGATCGCTTCCCGGACAACGCGCTTTTGAGTCACGACCTGATCGAGGGCGCCTATGCGCGCGCCGCGCTGGTGTCCGACATCGAACTGATCGACGATTACCCGTCGCACTTCAGCGCCTACAGCCGCCGCAAGCATCGCTGGGTGCGCGGGGACTGGCAGATTCTGCGCTGGCTGAAGTCCAGCGTTCCGGACGCGCAAGGGCGCCTGATCCTGAATCCGACGGGGGTCATTTAGCGTTGGAAAATCCTGGACAACCTGCGGCGAAGCCTGGTGGAGACCGGGCTGCTGGTGCTGCTGATCGCCGGTTGGATGTACCTTCCGGGCGGGGCCGCGTTCTGGACCCTGGCCGCCGCCGCGATGCTGTGGCTGCCGGCGTTGTGGCAATTGCTGTTCGCGATGCTTCGCGCGCCGTGGGGGCATCACGCCTTCCGCGCCTGGCTGCGTGACACCGCCACCGCTTTCCTGAAAGCCGCCGTGGTGGCGCTGTTGTCGCTGGTGTTCCTGCTGCACCAGGCGCTGCTGTCGTTGGACGCCATCAGCCGGTCAATCCTACGGGTATTCGTGACCCGGAAACGCCTGTTGGAGTGGGAGACGGCGGCGCAGGCGGAGCAGGCGGGACGCCGCAAAGCCACCGTGGACCGCTACCTGGAATGGACGCCCGTGATCGCGGCGGGCATCGGCTTCGCGGTCTGGCTTGTCCGGCCGGAAGCTCTTCCCGTCGCCCTGCCGGTGCTTCTATCGTGGTTTTTCTCTCTCGGCATTTCGGCGTTCCTGAACCGGGCTCGCCGCAGCCGGTGGAGCGGCCTGGAGGAGGGTCGCCGGGAATGGCTGATGGAGGAAGCAAGGCGAATCTGGCGCTACTTCGAGGAGTGGAGCACGCCGGAGAGCAACTGGCTGATCCCGGATAATGTGCGGGAGGATGGGCGGGCGGCCGGCCGGCTTTCGCCGACGAATCTGGGAATGCTGCTGAACGCTCGCGCGGCGGCGGTCGCGATGGGCATCTGCGAACTGCCGGAGTTCGTCGCGGCTACCGAACGCACGCTCTCCACGATGGACCGGCTGGAGCGCCATCGCGGCCACTTCCTGAACTGGTATGACACCGCGAGCCTGCAGCCGCTGCATCCGCCGTTCGTCTCCTCGGTCGACAGCGGCAACCTGGCCGCCTCGCTCTGGACACTGAAGCAGGCTTGCCTGCGATTTGCGCGCGAGGGCGCCGCCGCGCCGGAATGGGCGGAACGCCTGGCCGGTATCGCGCGGCGCTGCGAGGACTTCGTACATGCGATGGACTTCCAGTTTCTGTACAACGAGCGGAAGAAGGTGCTGAGCGTCGGCTTCCACATCGCGGAGAACCGGCTGGACAGCTCCGTGTACGATCTGCTGGCGTCGGAGTCGCGCATGGCGGTGTTCGCGGCGATCGCCAAGGGCGACCTTCCGCAGGAGGCCTGGTTCCACCTGGGGCGCGCCCACACGCTGCATCGCGGCGAACGGGTGCTGCTGTCCTGGACCGGCACGATGTTCGAGTACCTGATGCCGGCGCTGTGGATGCGGCACAACCGGCGCACCATTCTGGAGCAGAGCATGCGCGGAGCGATTCGGGCGCAGCGCGAGTTCGCGCGGCGCAAGGGGGTCCCGTGGGGGATCTCGGAATCGGCGCATGTGATTCCGGGGTCCCCGGAGTATGGCTACGCGCCGTTCGGCGTGCCCGATCTTGCGCTGAAACGCTCCGCCGGCGATTCGCTGGTGATCGCGCCTTATGCGTCGTTCCTGGCGCTGGCGTTCGAGCCCGACCAAGCCGCCGGCAACCTGAAGCACATGGAGGAGTTCGGCTGGACGGGGCGGTACGGGCTGTTTGAAGCGGTGGATTACTCGCATTCGGGCGCGCGGCCGGTACGCTGCTGGATGGCGCATCACCTGGGAATGAGCCTGCTTGCGATCTGCAATCTGCTCTTCGACGGCGCCATCCAAGAATGGTTTCACGGCGAACCCGCCGTGCTCGCCACGGAATTGCTCCTGGAGGAGCGCCTGCCGACCGCGGTCGCGGCGGAATCCGATTTCGGCGAACTGCTGACCGCGTCCGCCGCGGCCCCCTAATTGCACCTGCCAGCGCGGGGATGGAAACCCGGTGAGCCGAACATTTGTTTTGTACAACGTATCCGCCGGCTGGACCTCGGAGCCCGATGCGGCCGAGCGGATACAGAAGATTTTTCTGGATCACGGGCATAACTGCACACTCCGGACGTTTCCGGCGGGAGTCGACCTGGCCGCGCTGACCGGGGAACTCATCCGCGACGGCGCCGAGCGCGTCGTGGCCGCCGGGGGCGATGGAACGCTGCGCGCCGTGGCGCAGGCGCTCGCCGAAACCGGCATTCCGATGGGCGTGCTGCCGGTGGGCACGTTGAATCACTTCGCGCGCGACCTCGAGATCCCCCTGGATCTGGAGGAAGCGGCGGCAATCGCGGCGTCCGGGGTGGAGACCACCGTGGACGCGGCTCAGGTGAACGGCCAGCTCTTCCTCAACAACTGCGTTCTGGGACTGTACCCTTGGTACCGGCTGGAGCGGGACATGAAGGAGGCGCGGGGCGCCGGTAAGTGGCGATCCATTTTTTCCTCCTGGTTCCGCATCCTGTGGCGCTATCCGCACCTGGACCTTCGCTTCCGCGCGGACGGCTTGGAGGTGGCGCGGCGGACGCCGTATGTCATGATCGCCAACAACGAACACGCGATGGAGGGTTGGAAGCCGTGGCAGCGCGATCGCCTGACCGAAGGCGAGCTGTGGATTTACGTGTTGCGGGACCGCAATCGCTTCGCCTTGCTTCGCGTGCTGCTGCGCATCATCGCCGGACTCCGGCTGAAGCAGGAAGAGTTCGACGTTTTCCGCGCTCCGGAGGTGACGGTGGAGCCGCGGCGCCTGCATCTGAACATCAGTCTGGATGGCGAGATGGCGCGCCTGCCGGCGCCGCTGCGGTTCGAGTCCAAGCCGCGAAGCCTGCGCGTGCTGGTTCCCCGCGGCAGCAAACGCGTGGCGGAGAACGTGTGCGAGATCGGCGGAGGTGCGCCGTCCGGGTCGTAGCGCACGTCTCCGACCTGCACTTCGGCCGCGTTCACATGAATGCGGTCCGTCCCCTGGTCGAATCCCTGTGGCGGGAACGCCCGCACATCACCGTGCTGTCCGGAGACTTCGTTCAAAACGGCACGCGCGAGGAGTTCGCGGAGGCCCGCGAGTTTCTGCGGCAGCTTCCGGAGCCCTGGATCGCGGTGCCGGGAAATCACGACCTGCCGTTTCGCAACGTGTGGAACCGCTTCCGCGTGGGGCTGCGATGGTATCGCGAGTTCATCGCGGACGACATCGAGCCGTTCTGGACCGATGGGGAGATCGCCGTGCTGGGCACCAACACCGCGCGACCGCTTCCCTTGCGCGGGGGGCGCATCAACGAAGGGCAGGTCCGCGAGATCGAAGCGCGGCTCGCGTCGCTGCCGGAGGGCGTGACGCGCATACTGGTGAGTCATCATCCGTTCGACCTGGACCCTTCGTTCCCGGGACGGGAGCTCGTGGGGCGGGCGCGAATGGCGATGGGCCGGCTGGCGCAGAGCATCGATGTGCTGCTCGCCGGGCACATGCACTTGAGCCAGGCGGGCTACACCGCGGTCCGCTACCGCCTGCAAGGCCGTTCGGCGATTTTCGTTCAGGCCGGAACCGCGACGTCGGATCGAGGCAGAGGCGAGCCCAACGCTTACAACCGGCTTTACATCGGACACCGCGAAATCCGCGTCGAGAGGTGGCGGTGGAATCCCGGGGATCAGCATTTTCAATGCGCCACGGCGGAAACCTTCGACCGCCGTCCGGAGCCGCCTCCGGTCTTTCCGCCGGAGCCGCCCGCCTCGGAGCTCGAAGTCCAGGTCTCGCTGCCCGAGGTCAGCGGCTCACCGCCCGCAGCAGAGCCGGATAAGGGTTGATCGCCTCCCCGCGCCACCATTTCCGGTCCGGACCGAGCCTGTAGATGGTGAAGTGCAAGTGCGGATCCGAAGGACTGGCGTTGCCCGTGGAGCCGACGAAGGCGATTACCTGGCCGCGCACGACTGTTTGCCCCTCATCCAGCCCAGGCGCGTAGCGGTCCAGATGCGCGTAGTAGAAGGCGTATGCCCTGGTGGGGTCGAACTGATAGATGGTCAGCCCGCCGGGCTTGCTGAGAAACAGTTTTTCGATTTTGCCGTCGCTGACCGCGACCACCGGCGTTCCGCGGGGAGCGGGCAGATCGATCGCTTCGTGATTTACGTCGCCTCGCGGATCGGCGAAGGTGTCGCGCACGTTCTCCCGCGCGTAGTTGGCGATCGGGAACAGGAGGTCCATGGGGCCTTGCGGGTCGGATCGCGGAGCGGCCACCGGCTGCCGGGCGGCGAAGGGCGCGAGCAGCGGTGACGACGCCGGCACCGCGCCGCTGCTCCGGGTGGAAAGCGCGAGGCCCAACAGAATCAGCAGCACCAGGGCGGCGCCGAGAACGAAGGTTGCTTTGCGACGAATCATCTTCCCCTCCTATTGCTGCAACACGGCTCGCATGCCGGGTTTCACCAGCGCGGCCAGATGCAGCGCGTCCCAGTTGGTCAGCCGGATACAGCCGTGGGACTGCGCCTTACCGATCGCGGCGGGCTCCGGCGTGCCGTGAATGCCGTAGTGGTCCTTGGACAGGTCGATCCAGACAAGCCCGACCGGATTGTTCGGGCCGGGGGCGACCTTCGCCTTGGCATGACTGGCGTCCGCATCCCAGAACAGATCGGGGTTGTAGTGAAAGACGGGGTTACGCGAGACGCCGTTGATCTTCCAATCGCCGATGGGTAGCGGATCGTGTTTGCTGCCGGTGGAGGCGGGATACCAGGCGATTACGGTCCCGTCTTCGGCGCGCGCCGTCACGCTCCTGTCGGACTCGTCCACCAAGACGTGGGAGATGGCCGGGGGAGGCTCGAGTCCCTGGAAGTTCGGCGCCAGGATCGTTTCGCCCGCCTTACCCAGATCGCGATCCGGATTCAGACGGCGAAGCAAATCCGGCGTACAGTGGAACTTTTCTCCCAACGCTTCGGCGGCGGAGGTGTAGCCGAGCTGTTTCAGGCGCGCCTTCGCCATCATGTCGCCGGGGATTTCGACGAACGGCCCCGCCGCGTCCCCGGCGGTGATTTCGTAGCGAATCAGGACTTCGGGAGCGTTGGCGTTGAGCTGTTCCCACATCGCGCGATCGACGCCCCCGGAGTCCGGTAAACCCTGGGCCGCGCGGTAGGCGCGGATGGCGCGTTCCGTGTTCGCTCCGTAGTGACCGTCGATTACACCGGGCGAGAAGCGGGCTCGGCCCAACAGGATTTGCGCCCTCAGCACGGCTCCGCCGCGGGATCTGGCTCCTACGATTTCCTTTGGGTTGGTCTCATTTGCTGTATCGAATTGCACGCGCGGCTCGTCCGCAAAGACGAGTAGTCCGCCGATTGCAAGATAAAATAAAGACAGGGATCGGCATCTCATCTCTGACCGGTTCAGCAATTAGAACGCCGTAATAAGGCACCAACGATGAAGGCAGCATTCCGTGGGTTCCCGCGGATCGGAGGCAGGACGGGCGCAGCCGCGCTTGCATTCCTCTGGGTGATATGGACACCCGCTCTGAACTTCCGCCCCGCCGACCTCGGCGGCACCGATAGCCGTTATGACCTGGCCGCCCCGCTCGACCGCAAACAATGGGATCGGGAGCGGAGCCGGCTGCGCCGTACCATCCTCTCCGCCGCGGGTCTCCATCCCATGCTGCCGCGCGGGCCGGTTCGAGCGGCCATCGCCGGAACCATCCCCCGCGCGGGCTATTCGATCGACCGCGTCTGGATCGAGACGCTGCCGGGCTTCGCGCTCGGCGGGAATCTGTACCGTCCCGGCAGGCCGGGACCGCATCCGGCAGTCCTGCTGGCTCACGGACATTTTGACGATGGGCGGCTGGAGGATACGGATGATGTCTCCGATCCCCGGCTCGCGGCGAATCTCGCGCTACGGGGTTATGTGGTCTTTTCCTACGACATGCCGGGCTACAACGACACCGCGCAGATTCCGCACGAGTGGGGAGGCGCCCGGGAGCAGTTGTGGAACTTCACGCCGCTGGGACTGCAGTTGTTCAACTCGATTCGGGCCCTGGACTGGCTGACGTCACTGAAGTTCGTGGACCGGTCCCGGGTGGCCATGACGGGGGCTTCCGGCGGCGGGACACAAACCTTTCTGCTGGCCGCCGTGGACGACCGGATTCGCTTGTCGGCTCCGGTGTGCATGGTGTCGGCTCACTTCCAGGGCGGAGACGTTTGTGAGAACGCTCCCAACTTGCGGCTGGATGCCAACAACCCGATGTTCGCCGCCGCCGCGGCGCCGCGCCCGCAGTTATGGATCTCCGCCACCGGGGATTGGACCAAGGAGAACCCGGCGTATGAGTTCCCCTGGATGCGGCGGGTTTATGAACTCTACCGGGCGGAGGCTCAGGTCCGCAATGCTCACTTCCGCGCCGGACACAACTACAACCGCCAGAGCCGCGAAGCGCTCTACGCCTTCCTGCGCGAGAAGTTCGGCGCGATCGGGAATGACCAGGAGCGGGAGGTGGCGGTTCCGCGCAAGGAAGAACTGCGGGTTATCTCCGATGTCCGGCGGAACGACGCCGCGCTCGAGGCGCTGTTTCAGACCTGGCGGCGTCTCGTTCAGAAGCAGGTGAAATCCCTTTCCTCCGGGGTGGAACTTCGAGATCTGCTTTCGGCAGCCACCGCGCTTCGTTGGCCGGCTAAGGCGGAAGCTGTCGGTCGCGGCAACGGCCTTTCCATTATCGGAGACGACGTCACCGTCCCGGCCGAGCTCCACGAAGGCCGCGGCGATCCGGTGCTGCTGGTCCATCCGGGCGGCGCCGCGGAGGCCGCCGGCCGGATCGCCGCCCTGCGCGACTCGGGACGAACGGTGCTGGCGATCGACCCTTTCCCTTCCCGCGAGGACCGGCGGCGGCGCAATTCCAAACAGGAGTTTTTCCTGACCTTTCATCGTTCCGATCATGCCCGCGCCATCCAGGAAATCCTGGTGGCTGCCCGGTGGCTTTCCGAGCGGGGGCGGGTGCGGATTGTGGCCGAAGGCGAGGCCGGCCCCTGGGCGGTCATCGCCGCCGCGATCGCTCCGGAACCGGTTCGCGTGGTCGCCGATGCCGGCGTCTTCCGGGATGAGGACTACGTGAAGCACTTCTTCGTTCCCGGCCTCCAGCGGGCCGGGGGCATGGAAACGGCGCGCCGCATCCTGGGGCGCCGCTGGACCGCCACCGACTAGCGCGTTCCCCTAGATATCGCCCAGGAACTTCCAAGTGGTCCGGAAGTCGCGCGCGAGCTTTTGCCGGGTTAGAATCGCACGCACCATCTCCACCGGAATCCGGTTCTCGCGCAGGATCGCGTCATGGAATTGGCGGTGAGTCATCCGCCCGGGCCCTACCAGCTCCTTCCGCAGGGAGTAAAACTGCAGACCGCCGATCAAGTACGCGCACTGGTACAGCGGCGCATAATCGCCCGCGAACGACCGCCGCACCTCCGCGGAGGCGTTGTCGGGCTCATGCCCCACCTGATTCACCAGCATGTCCACGCACTGCTCGGCCGTCAGTTGCCCCAGGTGGAATCCCAGGGAGAAGGCGATGCGCGCGCCGCGATGAGCCCGCCAGAACAGCATGCCGATCTTGTTCTCCGCGGCGTGCCGCGGCGTGTTCTGAAAGCCGCGATCCCACAGCAGGAGTTCCCAGTACAGCGCCCAACCCTCGCCCCAGAACGGCGTGCTGAACACGGTGCGGTACGGCTTGAAGCGCGCATTCTGAAATCCCTGCAGGTGATGTCCGGGAATCAGCTCATGATGAACGGTGGCGCGGGAAAAGTAGGGGTTGTTGCCGCGCATGCTCATCATCTTCTGCTCGTGAGTCATGGTGCTGGTCGGATACGACACCAGGATGCGTTCCCCGCCCAGGAAAAACGGCGCCACCAACTGCCGCTCCGGAGTCATCATTTCCATCCGGAAGGTCTCCTTCGCCAGCGGCGGCACCGTGACCAGGTCGTTCTTTTCCACGTACTCGATCGCCTCGAGGGCCAGGTCGCGGATCATCTTCGGCTGCTCGCCGGGCTCCACGAAGAGTTCTTCACGTGCTCCAGGGCCTTGCGCCAGTCGTCGCCGAAGCCAAGCTCGGCGGCGGCCTTCCGCATCTCCTGCTGGCACCAGTCGAGCTGCCGCTTTCCCACCTCAAAAAGCTGCTCCGGCGAGTACGGGATCATTTCGCGGCGGAGCTCGCTGATCAGGGCCTCCCGTCCGATGGGATCGCCGGTGATCGCGGAGGGATCGCCCGGCTTGATGCCCGCGATTTTGTCCAGTAGAAACGCCTGGTAGTCCTTGAGCGATTGCTCGGCTTTCTTGTACGGATCCGCCATCCACCAGGTGAATTTCGGATCGTAGTCGTTGTAGAACGCGTGCCAGTTCTTCAACGCGTCGCGCAGTATCCGGGTGTGCTGCGAGGCCCGGATCGCGATCGCCTTGGCGGGCTTGGTCTTTTCCACTTCCTTCATGGTCGCGGCGATCTGTTTGGGCAGATCGTTCAGGGCGGCCGCGGCTTGCCGCGCGTCGACAGGCTCCATGCGCTGGCGGGCCTCCTGCAGTTCGATCACCCGGCGCGCGAAGGGCAGAATCGGACCGGTTTCGGCCACCTGGCGGTTCAGCAGCGCTGCCTGCTCGAGGGCCCGCTCCAGGTGATTGCGAAAGAGAATGTAGTCCACCTGGCCGTCGAAGCTCAGCCGGTCAAAGTCCACCTTTTCGAGTTCGGAGAGCCAGCCGGAGTGGAACGCGTTCAGGCGGGCGGCGCGCGCGGGGGAGATCTCGATCGAGTAGAAACGCGAGAGGTTGCCGCGGTCCGCCGCGAATTGCTCGATCCGCTCCCGCAGATCCAGGGTCTGCGCCGGGGCGATGCCCCGCGCCAGCGCCGCTCCCGCGGCCGTTCTCAGCCAGTCACGCCGGTTCACGCGGTCGAGTGTAGCAAAGCCTTGTATAGCGGGTCTTCACAGCGGCTTCCGCGGAGGCGGGGTTGGGCCATAATTGGCGTGCATGAGCGCGCTGCATCCCGATCTTACCGGCCGTGTCGCCTTCGTTACCGGGGCCAGCCGGGGCATCGGCAAGGCGATCGCGCTGCGCCTGGCTCAGCATGGCGCCGACATCGTGATCGCCGCCAAGAGCGAACAATCCAGCGAGCTGCTGCCCGGCAGCATTCATGACGCGGCGCGCGAGGTGGAGGCGCTGGGCCGCCGCGCGCTCGCCGTCAAGACCGACGTGCGATTCGAGGAGCAGGTGCAAGCCGCCGTGGAGGCGGCCATCGCCCGCTTCGGACGCATCGACATCCTGATCAACAACGCGGGCGCCATCTGGACCCGCCCGGTGCTGGAAACGCCGCCCAAGAAGTTCGACCTGATGATGGCGGTGAACGTTCGGGCTTCGTACCTGACCGCTTATTTCGCCCTGCCCCACATGCAGCTGCAGCGCTGGGGGCACATCCTGAACATGTGCCCCCCGCTGCACACCGATCCGACACCGGGCCGGGGGCCGTACATGGTTTCCAAGCTGGGCATGGCGAGAATCGCGCTGGCCATCGCCGAGGAGCATCGCGCCGACAACATCGCCGCCAATACGCTGTGGCCGCGGACGATCATCGAGAGCCAGGCATCCATCAACTGGAAGATGGCGGATCGCAGCCAGTGGCGAACGCCGGAGATCATGTGCGACGCGGTATGCGCCATCTTCTCCCAGGAACCCGCGCGGTTCAGCGGCCACATGCTGATCGATGAGCAGGCTCTGGAGAGCCTGGCGGGCGTGACGAACTTCGACCGGTACTGGTGTGAAGGAAAGCCGCCGGCGCGGCCGATATACATCGACAAGTGGTGAGGGCATGGAACACGTAACGCTCGAGTCGCGCGACGGAGTGCTGATCGCCTCCATGGGACGGGGAAAGGCGAACGCCATGAATCCCGCGATGCTCGCGGAACTCCGCGCGGCGGTCCGGCAGGCGGAAGAGGATGCCTCCGTGCGCGCCCTGGTCTTCGCCAGCAGCCGCCCTCGTTTCTTTTCGAGCGGATTCGACGTTCTGGAAGTGTTCCTCTACGATCGCCCGCGAATGCACGAGTTCTTCGGTTCGTTCCTGGAACTGTGCGAAGCCGCGGCGCGGCTGCCGAAGCCCGCGGTTGCCGCGGTATCGGGTCACGCCTTTGCCGGAGGCGCGGTGCTGGCGCTGGCCTGCGACGCGCGCATTTTCGCCGGGGGTCCGTTCGGATTCGCCTTGAATGAAGTGAATCTCGGCATCATGCTGCCGCCCGGCGTGATGCGGATGGCGATCGCCGCGGCGGGGCACGAGGCTGCCCGGCGCCTGCTGCTGGAAGGTCAAACGTTTTCCCCGGAACAATCCCTGGCCTGCGGGCTGGCGTCCGCCGTGGTGGATCCGGAGCAGGCGCTCGACAAGTCGCTGGAGCATGCCCGCATGCTGGCCGCCAAGCCCGCGGGCGCCTACGCGCTGGTGAAGTCCAGCCTGTTGCGTTTCGCCGGCCATCAGGGCACGGACCGCGAGCATCTGCCCGCGTTTCTCGACCAGTGGTTCCGCGAGGAGTGCCGGGCCGCGCGGATGGCGCTGGCGGACTCCCTGAAGAAGTAGAGGTGTCAAATGGAATTCGATTACTCACCCAAGACAAAAGAACTGCAGAAGCGGCTGAGCGCGTTTTTCGATGAGCACATTTACCCGAATGAGCCGGTGTACCACGAACAGGCTCACAGCGGCGATCGCTGGAAGGTGCTGCCGGTCATCGAGGACCTGAAACGCAAGGCTCGGGCGGAGGGATTGTGGAATTTCTTCCTGCCGCATTCCCCCCACGGCGCCGGATTGACGAACCTGGAGTACGCGCCGCTGTGCGAGATCATGGGGCGCGTCCTGTGGTCGCCGGAAGTGTTCAATTGCTCCGCGCCGGATACCGGCAACATGGAAGTGCTGGACCGCTACGGAACGCCGGAGCAGAAGGAAGAATGGCTGAAGCCGCTGCTGAACGGCGAGATCCGTTCCTGCTTCTCCATGACGGAGCCCGCCGTGGCCTCCTCGGATGCAACCAACATCGAAGCCGCGATCGTGCGCGACGGCGGCCACTATATGATCAACGGGCGCAAATGGTGGTCTTCCGGGGCGGGCGATCCCCGCTGCAAGATTGCCATTTTCATGGGCAAGACCGATCCGAAGGCGGATCGCCACCGGCAGCAGTCGATGATCCTGGTTCCCTTGGACACACCCGGCGTGAGGATCGAGCGCATGCTGCATGTGTTCGGCTACGACGATGCTCCGCACGGGCACGCCGAGATCTCGTTCGACAACGTTCGCGTTCCCGCGTCCAACCTGCTGCTGGGAGAAGGCCGCGGCTTCGAGATCGCACAGGGACGCCTGGGACCGGGCCGCATCCACCATTGCATGCGGCTCATCGGGTTGGCCGAGCGCGCGCTGGAGGCGATGTGCCGCCGCGCGAAATCGCGCGTGGCCTTCGGCAAGCCGATCGCGGACCAGGGAACGGTGCGCGCCGACATCGCACACTCACGGATGGAGCTGGAGCAGGCTCGCCTGTTGACGCTGAAGGCCGCCTACATGATGGACGCCGCGGGGAACAAAGTGGCGCAGGGCGAGATCGCGATGATCAAGGTGGTGGCTCCGAACATGGCGCTGCGAGTGCTCGACCGGTCGATTCAGGTGCATGGCGCGATGGGTGTTTGCCAGGACACGTTTCTGCCGTATTACTACGCGCAGGCTCGCACGCTGCGGCTCGCCGACGGACCCGATGAGGTTCATACCAATGCGATCGCGAAGCTGGAGTTGAAGAAGTACGAGGGCGTGTCGACGGCGAGAGCGTAGCCGGGGCGGTTGGCCAGGCGCAAGGAGGCATCGCGGAAGAGATGCCTCCAAGCTTTCAAATCGTTGGTGCGGAGAGGGGGACTTGAACCCCCACGAGATTGCTCCCGCTAGCACCTCAAGCTAGTGCGTCTGCCAATTCCGCCACCTCCGCAGGTGGAAACTTTATTTTAGCCGAAACTTGCGCTTTACTTCTTCTGTTCCGGCGTCTTCGACGCTTCCGGCTTGGGCGGAAGCGGAATGGTAACCGGCGCCGACGGCTGGCCGCCGGGAGGGAACACTTGAATTTGCGGACCCTTGGGCTGTTCGCCGGGCTTGGCCGCGCCAGCCGGTTGCGGCTGGGCGGCAGCCGGAGCATCCAGAATCGTCTTCGCTCCGCCGCCCCGCGAGGCCAGGATCGCCAGGCTCAGCGAAGTCACCATGAACAGGCCGGCCGCGATGGTGGTCGCCTTCGACAACGCCGTGGCCGTGCCGCGCGGACCAAACGCCGTCTGTGAGCCCATGCCCCCAAACGCACCCGCAAGATCCGCGGCCTTGCCGCTTTGCAGCAGCACCACCACGATGAGAAACAGGCAGACCACTACGTGCACAATCGTCAGAAGAACAGTCAGGATCATTTCGGTAAACCGCCGGCAGGTGACTCAAAGCCAATACACCTTACAATAACACAGGAGTTTCAGGCCCCGCCCGGCGAGCCCCGCATGACGTATCCGCTGAGCACTTTCATGTAGTTAGCCCGAACGAAAGCGGCGCTACCGGCGCGCCGCGCGCTCATCGCGCCGCGCATTTCGGCCGCCGACGAGTAGCCATGCTCCGCCATCCATTCGCACATTTCCTGTTCCATCACCCGCAGGTGCCCCGGGCCCTTGCTGAGCAGCGCGGAGGTGGTCATGATGGCGTGCGCGCCGGCGAGAATACCCTTCAGGGCATCGCTTCCGGAGTGCACGCCGCCGGTGATCGCCAACTGGCAGCCCACGTTTTCAAACAGCATCGCTACCCAGTGCAGGCGCAAGCGCAGTTCCTCGGGCGAGCTGAGCTGCAGGCGCGGCTCGACATCCAGCGTTTCCAGGTCGAAATCCGGCTGGTAGAAGCGGTTGAAGAGGACCAGGGAGTCGGCGCCGGCCTTTTCCAGGCGGCGCGCGAAGTGCGGCAGGGAAGTGAAATACGCGCTGATCTTCACCGACAGGGGAATGCGCAGCCGCGCGCGGATATCGGCCACCAGGTCGCAATACTCCATTTCGATGTCCTTGCCGGGCACGTCGAAGCGGACCGGAAGCTGGTACATGTTGAGCTCGAGCGCGTCGGCCCCGGCGTCCTGAATCTCGCCCGCGTAGCGGATCCAGCCGCCGCGGGAAACGCCGTTCAGGCTGCCGATCACGGGAATGGCGACGGCGCGCTTGGTTCGTTCCACCTGACGCAGATAAAGCAGCGGCCCCAGGTTGGGAGTGCGCGGCTCCGGCAGGTACGTGGTGGCCTCAAAGTAGGCTTCGGTGCCGGCGTTCAGGAAGCGGTCCATCTCGTCGCTTTCCAGGCGGATCTGCTCCTCAAACAGCGAGTGCATGACAATGGCGCCGGCGTTGTTCTCCTCCAGCGCCTTCAGGCGCTCGATCTCGGTGGATAGCGGCGACGAAGAAACCACCAGCGGCGATCGCAATGGCAGACCCAGGTAATCCACGGACAGGTCGATCATGATGCAGGCTCCCGCACGGGCATGGAGGCCCAGTGCTGATAGGTTTTCCACCGGCGATGCACATCCCGCTGCGCTTCCTCGATGAGGCGCGCGGCGTCCTCCGGCGCGGTTTGGGCGAGCATGGAGTATCGCCCTTCATTCAGTACGTACTCGCTGAGCGGCATGGCCGGCTCGCGCGAATCGAGCTGCAAGGGGTGCTGCGAAGTCCCCGCCAGGGCGGGGTTGTAGCGGAACAGCGGCCAATAGCCGGATTTCACGGCGGCCTTCTGCTGCTCCAGCCCGAAACGAAGATCGTAGCCGTGCGCGATGCAGTGGCTGTAGGCCAGGATCAGCGACGGTCCGTCAAAGGCTTCCGCTTCGAGGAACGCCTTCACGGTCTGCGTGTCGTTGGCGCCCATGGCGATGCGCGCGACATAAACGTCGCCGTAGCTCATGGCCATCAGCGCGAGGTCCTTCTTCGCGGTGGTCTTGCCCCCGGCGGCGAACTTGGCCACCGCGCCGCGCGGAGTGGATTTCGACATCTGGCCGCCGGTATTGGAGTAGACCTCGGTATCGAGCACCAGGATGTTGACGTTGCGGCCCGAGGCAAAGACATGATCCAGGCCGCCGAACCCGATGTCGTAGGCCCAGCCATCGCCGCCCACCAGCCAGACGCTGCGCCGCACCAGCGAATCGGCCACGGCCAGCAGGTTCGCGGCTTCCGGAGAATCGCAGCCGCGCAGCTTCTCCTTCAGCAGCCCGATGCGCGCCCGCTGCTCCTGAATTTCGGCTTCGCCGCGCTGCCCCGCGTCTTCGATGTCGCGCGCCAGGTCCGCCCCCACGCGCGGGGCTAGCTTCCGCAGCAGTTCCCGCGCATAGGCGTTCTGCTTGTCGACGGCGAGCCGCATGCCCAGTCCGAACTCGGCGTTGTCCTCGAACAGCGAATTCGACCACGCGGGCCCGCGCCCCGTTTCGTTGGTGGTGTAGGGCGTGGTGGGAAGATTGCCGCCGTAGATCGAGGAGCAGCCGGTGGCGTTGGCGATCAAAGCCCGGTCGCCGAAAAGCTGGGTGAGCAGCTTGACATAGGGAGTCTCGCCGCAGCCGGCGCAGGCGCCCGAGAACTCGAACAACGGCTCCAGAAGCTGCACGTCCTTGACGTGCGCCAGGTGCAGATCCTCGCGCGGCGTCTCCGGAAGCGCCAGGAAGAATTCCCAGTTGCGGCGCTCGGCTTCGCGCAGCGGGGCCTGCGGCTCCATGTGGATGGCTTTAATGCGGGTTTCCGTCTTGCTCTTGGCGGGGCATACCTCCACGCATAGGCCGCATCCGGTGCAATCCTCGGGCGCAACCTGCAGCGTGTACGCCTGGCTTGCGAACTCCTTCCATTTCGGCTCCGTCCAGGCAAACCCGGCGGGAGCGTCGGCCAGATGATCGCGGGAGTAGACGCGGGCGCGGATCACGCCATGCGGGCAGACCAGCGCACACTTGCCGCACTGGATGCAGATGCCGCGCTCCCATACCGGAATTTCAGAGGCGATATTGCGCTTCTCCCAGCGTGAAGTGCCGGTGGGATAGGTGCCGTCGACCGGCAGCCTGCTGACCGGAATCCGGTCGCCGCGCCCCGCGATCATTTCTCCCAGAACCTCGCGGACAAAGCTGGGAGCTTCCGGCGGCACCGGCGGCGTGCGGTCGAAGCCGGCGGTTGCTTCCGCGGGGACCGCGACCTGACCGAGGTGCGCGAGCGTCGCGTCCACGGCGCCGTGGTTCTTGGCCACCACGGCCTCGCCGCGCTTGCCATAGGTCTTCGCGATCGCTTTCTTGATCGCGGCGATCGCCTGATCGCGCGGCAGTACGCCGCTGAGCGCGAAGAAACAGGTCTGCATCACGGTGTTAATGCGCCCGCCCATCCCGTTCTCCCTGGCCACGCGATAGGCGTCGATCACCCAGAAGTTGAGCTTGCGATCGATGATCGCCTGTTGCACGCCGCGCGGCAGGTGCTCCCAGACTTCCTCCGGCCCGTAGGGACTGTTGAGCAGGAAGGTGGCTCCCGCCGCGGCCACGCCGAGCACATCGGTGCGGGTCAGCAATGAAAACTGATGGCAGGCCACGAATCCGGCGTCGCGGATCAGGTACTGCGCCCGGATGGGATGCGGCCCGAATCGCAGGTGGGAGGTGGTGATGGAACCGGACTTCTTGGAGTCATAGACGAAGTAGCCTTGCGCGTAGTTCGGCGTATCCTCGCCGATGATCTTGATGGAATTCTTGTTCGCGCCCACCGTGCCGTCCGAGCCGAGGCCGAAGAACACTGCCTTCACCGTTTCCGCGGGCTCCACGGTGAACTCCGGATCGTGCGTCAGGCTGAGGCGCGTAACGTCATCGTGGATGCCGACGGTGAAATGCTTGGCCGGCGACGATTTGCCCAGTTCCTGGAAGATCGCGGCGGCCATTCCGGGGGTGAAGCCCTTGCTGGAGAGTCCGTAGCGGCCGCCGATGACGCCCATTTGCCGGCCGCATTCATGCAGCGCGGCGATGACGTCGAGATAGAGAGGCTCGCCCAGCGAGCCCGGCTCCTTGGACCGGTCCAGCACGGCCAGCGACCGCACCGAAGCCGGCAGAGCGCGCGAAAACGCGTCCACCGAGAACGGCCGGTACAGGTGAACATTGAGCAGTCCCACCTTTTCGCCCCGCGCGGCCAAATAGTCGACCGTCTCCTCCACCACCTGCGCGGCCGAGCCCATGATGACAATCACCCGTTCGGCGTCGGGCGCGCCGCGATAGTCGAAGAGTTGGTAGCGCCGGCCCGTGAGCTTCTCGAACTCGCCCATCAGCCGGGCCACGGTGGCGGGGCAGGCCAGGTAGTAAGGGTTCGCGGCCTCGCGCCCCTGGAAGTAGACATCGGGATTCTGCGCCGTGCCGCGGATCACCGGGCGATCCGGGGACAGCGCGCGTTCGCGGTGCGCGCGCACCAGCGCGTCCGGCGCCAGCGCCCGCAGATCCTCGGGCGTCAGCAGTTCGATCTTCTGCACCTCGTGCGAGGTGCGGAAGCCGTCGAAGAAATGGACAAACGGCACTCGCGATTCGAGGCTCGCGGCGTGAGAAATGGCGGCCAGGTCCATCACCGCCTGCACCGAGTGCGCGGCCAGCAGCGCGAAGCCGGCGCCGCGCACCGCCATCACGTCCTGGTGATCGCCGAAGATCGACAACCCCTGCGCGGCCAGCGATCGCGCCGCCACGTGAAGGACGGTGGGCGAGAGCTCGCCCGCGATCTTATACATGTTGGGAATCATCAGCAGCAGGCCCTGGGAGGAGGTGAAGGTGGTGGTCAGCGCCCCGGCCTGCAGCGCGCCATGCACCGCGCCGGCGGCGCCGCCTTCGCTTTGCATCTCGATGACGGCGGGAACCGAACCCCAGACGTTCGGCCGCTCCTCGGAAGACCATTGATCCGCCCATTCGCCCATCGGCGAGGAAGGCGTGATCGGATAAATCGCGATCACTTCGCTGAGTTGATGTGCTACGTAGGCCGCGGCCTCGTTTCCATCGACGGTCACGAAAGGTCGTGTCACGGAAAATCTCCTTGGCAAGCACCTTCCCAGTGCAACCCGCTGGCCATCGGCCGCCGTAATGAACCCCGCATGAACTCAAGGCCTGGTAGGGGCTTACGGCCGGCCGCTGGGGGGAAATCTTTTTGCGAGAGTCTTCTCACCCATCCGGGAGGCGGAGATTGGGGCAGAAACCCCGAAATCCCAGATAGTTGAACGGGATGTTGCTGTCCGCAAAAGGGCGCGTTTTGGCACAGGGATTGCCCCTTCTGAACAGGCCATGCTGCCAAAACCCCCACTTCCCGATCCCCCCTCGGATGACAAGCGCTGGAAGATCGTGGCCACCAGCATGCGGCGGCTGGGAAATCAGCCGCACGCGTTGATAGAAGCGTTGCATTCTCTGCAGCAGACCTTCGGCTTTCTGGACCGTCCGGGACTCGAGTACATCGCCGGGACGCTGCATGCGCCGCTCAGCAAGGTCTACGGCGCGGCAACCTTCTATCACCACTTCCGGCTGAAGCCAAAAGGCCGTCACACGTGTATCGTTTGCACGGGCACCGGCTGCTACATCAAGGGCGCCAACCGGCTGCTGGACGACATCGAGAAAAAGCACGGGGTGAAGCCCGATCAAACCAGCGCGGACGGCGAAATCAGCCTGTTGACGGCGCGCTGTTTCGGCGCCTGCGGCTTAGCCCCGGTGGTGGTGCTGGACGAGGAGGTTTTGGCGCGCGTGACGAGTGACGATGTCGAGCGCAAGCTCGCGGAGGTTCGCGGCAATGTCCCCCGATGAAATTCGCGGTATGGCGGAGAGGGAGCGGGAGCACCAGGCGGGCCGGTCCTGTGTCCTGCAGGTGTGCACGGCCGCGGGCTGCCAGCCGATGCAGAGCGTGGAGATCAAGACTGCCCTGGAGGCGGAGGCGAAGGCGCGCGGCATCGGCGAGCATCAGTGCCAGGTGAAGAGCGTCGGCTGCCTCGGCCTGTGCGGGTCCGGTCCGCTGGTGCGGCGGGAGCCGGACGGTGCGATGTACCAGAGAGTGACTCCGGGGGACGCTCCGGCGATCCTGGATTCGCTGGGGTCGGCGCCGCCGACGCACTTGTTCCTGGACACCCGGCAGCCGTTTTTCGCCCGGCAGACGCGCATCGTGACGGCGAACTCCGGACGCATCGATCCGGAGCGGCTGGAAGACTACCTGGCGGCGGGCGGCTACGCCACCCTGGCGCGCGTGCTGACGGAGATGAGCCCGCAGGAGGTGATCGGCGAGATCACGCGCAGCGGGCTGCGGGGTCGCGGCGGCGGCGGCTATCCCACGGGCTTGAAGTGGAGCACGGTGGCGAAGTCGCCGGGCACGCCGAAGACGATCATCTGCAATGCCGATGAAGGCGATCCGGGCGCGTTCATGGATCGCAGCGTGCTCGAAAGCGATCCGCACCGGATGATCGAGGGGATGCTGATCGCGGCTTACGCGGTGGGTGCTTCGGAAGGCTATATCTACATCCGGGCGGAGTATCCGCTGGCGATCGCCCGGTTGAAGACCGCCCTGCGGCACGCCGAGCGGCACGGCCTGCTGGGGAACAACATCTGCGGCACGCGCTTCAACCTGCGCATCGAACTGCGGCTGGGCGCGGGAGCGTTCGTGTGCGGCGAGGAGACGGCCCTGATCGCGTCGATCGAGGGCAACCGCGGCACTCCCCGGCCTCGTCCGCCGTACCCCGCCGAACGCGGCCTGTTCGGACATCCCACGCTGATCAACAACGTCGAGACCTATGCCAATGTCCCCTCCATTCTGGAACGCGGCGGGGAATGGTTCGCCGGGATCGGCACGGAGCGGAGCAAGGGGACCAAGGTGTTCGCGCTCACCGGAAGCATCGCCAACACGGGGCTGATCGAGGTCCCGATGGGGATTACGCTGCGGGACATCGTGTTTGAGATCGGCGGAGGAGTTCCGGAGGGCGCCCGCTTCAAGGCCGTGCAGACCGGCGGGCCCTCCGGCGGCTGCATCCCGGAGCAGTATCTGAACACGCCGGTGGATTACGAGTCGCTGATGAGCCTGGGATCCATCATGGGCTCGGGCGGGATGATCATCATGGACGATTCGTCCTCGATGATCGACGTGGCCCGCTACTTCATGGAGTTCTGCATGACGGAGTCCTGCGGCAAGTGCATTCCGTGCCGGATGGGCACGGTGGAAATGCACGAGTTGCTGGGGCGGTTCCTGAATGGAAGCGCGGCGAAGGCGGACCTGGATCTGCTTGAGGACCTCTGCGAGATGGTGAAATCCACCAGCTTGTGCGGGCTGGGGCAGTCGGCGCCGAATCCGGTGCTCACCACGCTGCGCTATTTCCGGCCTGAGTACGACGCCGCTCTGGCGGCGGGAGGAAGGTAGCCATGGCGGGACGAGTTCTTACGTGCCAGATTGACGGCCAGGACGTGTCGGGTCTTGAGGAGAGCACCATTCTGGAAGTCGCGCGCGAGCATCACATCCGCATTCCCACGCTGTGTCATGTGCCGGGTTTGCCGGAGGCGGGCGCCTGCCGGGTATGCCTGGTGGAAGTGGAAGGGGCGGCGCGGCTGCTGCCGGCGTGCGTCACCCGCATCGCCGAGGGCATGAAAGTGAAAACCGAATCGGAGCGGCTGTTGAAATACCGGCGGATGACGGTGGAGATGCTGTTTGCCGAGCGCAATCACATTTGCAGCGTGTGCGTATCCAACGGGCACTGCGACCTGCAATGGCTGGCGCAAACGCTGGGGGTGGATCACATCCGCTTCCCCTACCGTTATCCCGCGCTGCCGGTGGATTCCAGCCACGCCCGGTTTGTCGCCGACCACAACCGCTGTGTGTTGTGCCTGCGCTGCGTGCGGGTTTGCGGCGAGATCGAAGGCGCGCACACCTGGGACGTCATGGGCCGCGGCGCGGACTGCCTGGTGATCACGGATCTGGCGCAGCCGTGGGGCGAATCGGCGAGTTGCACCAGTTGCGGCAAGTGCGTCCAGGTATGTCCCACTGGCGCGCTGAGCGAAAAAGGCAAGTCGGCGGGAGAGATGGCGAAGCAGAGACGTTTTCTGCCCTATCTGACGCTGATGCGGGGAGGAAATCATGTCTGAACCGGTAACCAAGGCAAAGCTGGCCACGGTGTGGCTGGACGGCTGTTCCGGGTGCCACATGTCGTTCCTGGACATGGACGAACGGCTGCTGGAAGTGGCGGCGCGGGCGGAGCTGGTATACAGCCCCCTGGTGGACCGCAAGGATTTTCCGGAGATCGTGGATATCACGCTGGTGGAGGGCGCGGTATCGAGCGAGGAGGATCTGCGCAAGATCCGGCACATTCGGGAACACACCAGGGTGCTGGTGTCGCTGGGCGATTGCGCGGTGGCGGGCAACGTGCCGACCATGCGGAATCCGTTCGGTGTGGAGCCGGTGCTCAGCCGGGCTTACGACGAGAACGTCACGGCGCCCGCGCCGCGGCCGCGCGGCGTGATCCCGGTGCTGCTGCAGGCGGCGCGTCCGGTGCACGCGGTGGTGCCGGTGGACGTGTACATCCCGGGCTGTCCTCCTTCGGCGGAGACAATTCACTACGCGGTGTCGGAGTTGCTTGCGGGAAGGAAGCCGGAACTGAGAAAACTGACCCGGTTTGGAGCGTGACATGACGAAACGAACTCTGGTAATCGACCCCGTGACGCGCATCGAGGGGCATTCCAAGATCACGATTCAGCTCGACGAGCAGGGCCGCGTGGCGGACGCGCGCTTTCACGTCACGCAGTTTCGCGGGTTCGAGAAGATTTGCGAGAACCGCCCGTTTCACGAGATGCCGGCCCTGATGGCGCGCATTTGCGGCATCTGCCCGGTCAGCCATCTGATTACCTCGGCCAAGGCTTGCGACGCGATTCTCGCGGTGGCGGTCCCGAAGACGGCGGTCCACCTGCGCCGGATCTTGAACCTGGCGCAGATCCTGCAATCGCACGCGCTCAGCCTGTTTCATCTCTCCTCGCCGGACCTGCTGCTGGGCATGGATTCCGATCCGCTGCGAAGGAACCTTTTCGGGCTGGCGCAAACCCATCCCGAAGTGGCGCGCGACGGCATCCGGCTTCGGCAGGTGGGGCAGACCATCATCGAGATCCTGGGCGGCAAACGCATCCATCCGGCGTGGGTGGTGCCGGGCGGGGTCAGCGCGCCGCTGACGGCGGAGAAGCGCGATCAGATCCGGGATCTGCTGCCGGAGGGGCTGGTGGCGCTGAACCGGCGGCTGGATCAGTTCAAGGAGTTGTTCGCCCAATTCCCGGAAGAAGTGGATTCGTTCGCGCACTTCCCTTCCCTGTTCCTGGGTCTGGTGGACGACCACGGGGACCTGGAACATTACAATGGTCCGGCAAGAGTAATCGGCTCGGGCGGGGCGGTGGTGAAGGACGGCTTCGCGGCCGGAGCGTATCCGGAGTACATCGGCGAGATCAATGAACACGATTCGTACCTGAAGTCGGCCTATTACAAGCCGTTCGGGTATCCGGATGGCATTTACCGGGTAGGACCGCTGGCCCGGCTGAACATCGCCAGGCGGTGCGGTACGCCGCGCGCGGACCGGGAACTGGAAGACTTGCGGGCCTTGTCCAAGGGCCCGGCGCTCGCCTCATTTCACTACCACCAGGCGCGCATGGTGGAGATGCTGTTCTGCCTGGAGCGCATCGAGCAATTGCTGAACGAACCCGCAATCCTGGACACGCATGTGCGGGCGCAGGCGGCCGTGAACGCCGAAGAGGGCATCGCGATGGCGGAAGCGCCGCGCGGGCTGCTGCTGCATCACTACAAGGTGGACCGCGACGGGCTGGTGCGCTGGGCCAATCTGATCATCGCCACCGGGCACAACAACCTGGCGATGAACCGCGGCGTATTGCAGACCGCGCAGCGGTTTGTGGACGGGGAGCGGTTGACGGAAGGCGCGTTGAACCGCGTGGAAGCGGTAATCCGGGCGTTCGACCCATGCCTGAGCTGCTCCACGCACGCCTACGGGCAAATGCCGCTCGAAGTGGAGTTGCGCGACGTCTCCGGCGGCTTGCTGGACGTCCGGAGAAGATAACGCGAGGCGAACCATGAAGAAGCCGCTGATTATCGGATACGGCAACCCGCTGCGCGGCGACGATGCGCTGGGCATCCGGGCGGCGGAGAAGATCGAGCTGCTGCTGCCGCCGCGGACGGCGACCGTGATCACCTGCCAGCAGTTGACTCCGGAGCTGGCGTCCGCCATCGCCGAGGCTTCCGAGGTGTGGTTTCTGGACGCGGGACTGGAAATCGGGGTGCGCGTGACCTCGCTATCGCCCGCCGCCGCGCCAGGGCGCCTGCTGACGCATTATCACTCGCCCGAATCGCTGCTGGCGTTCACCCAGGATCTATACGGGGACGCGCCGCCCGCGAAGCTGGTGGTTGGCAGCGCGTTTCAGTTCGGCCCGGGCGAGCGATTGTCGGAACGGGCTTGCCGGGTGGTGGAGGAAATGGCGGCGGTGGTGGCGGAGTCGCTGGCCGGTCACTCCACGCGGAAGGCGGTCCGCAGCTCCGCGGTCTGATTGTTGGAGCGGTCGCGGACCCGCAGCAGCAACTGATAGTTGCCGGGCAGGGTGTCCTTGTCCACGCTGAGGCTGACGGCGCCAGGCGTGTAGCGCCGGGGGTAGAAGGACTGCCCCTGTTCGACGGCAGGCTGCTCCTGAGCGAACAACTCCTTGCCTTCCGCATTGAGGATCGCCAGGCTGTACTCCACGTCGTAGCGGTTGCCCGCGCCCAACTGATACCCGGCGATATCGAAGCGCGCCCACAAGGTGGAGCCGCGGGCGTATACAGCGTCTCGCAGCGGGTTACGGTCTTCCTCGGAACGCAGGAAGCGGAAGTTGCGGACCACCAGGGAGTCACTGGGTTCCACGTCATGGCCGCGCACGGAAAACGGGATCTCGGCGGAAGCTTCGGAATTGCCGAACTCATCTTTCAGCTTGATGGAGATCTTGTAGACGCCTGAGGGCGCCAGCGGTGGGATCAGGAAGTCCTGGCGCACAATGGGTTTCCATTCCTTGTCCTCGGCGAAAACCTGCTGCGCGATCTTGCCGGCGCGGGGCTCCACCAGAAGCGTGCCCGCGGGGTCGCGGATTTCGGCGCGCCAACTTGCCTCCACGAATTCGTCGTCGTTCTTGTCGATCTTCTTGAGCCCGGTGACGGCGAAGCGGAAGAAGACGTGCTCTCCGGTCAGGAAACGGTGCTCCACGGTGAGCGGAGGCCCGCTGTCGAACTGATGCAGGCTGGGGGAATCGATACGAACCTGCCCGAGGGCCAGGAACGCGGTGCAGAGGGCACCAGGCAACAAAAGCGGGCGTCCCATACGCCCAGGATAGCGCGCGGTCAAGGCTGCGGCGGCGCGCCTGGTATCGGGGCGATGGGTTGCTCGATGTCGATGCGCGCGGGAATGGGCACGAACGCGACGCGCTCCTGTTCCGTGTCGCTCGAGTGGGTGAGTTTCAATTTGTAGCTGGCCAGCGCAACGTCGAAAAGGATCACGCCGTCCATGAATTGTTTGGGCTTGATGGTGCGGATGAGCCCGAGCCAGTGGTCCACGCCCTCGCCGTTGCTCAATTCGGTAAACTCCTGACCGGCGGCGGTTCTTACGACGAACGGCGGGATGGTAACTTCGGAGTTGCTATTGTTCTGAATGCTGACGGTGACCAGGAGGAAACGCTGTTCCGGGTGGCGGGATCGGCCGGCATCACCCAATTGACTACGCCAGGCGCTTTCCTGAACATTGTAGGTAAGCGGACCAAGAGAGAAGCGCTCGCCCATCTGGAACTCGGCTTGGGGGGGAGCTTTGTCCGGCGAATTGCAGGCGGCCAGCATCAGAAGGGAACCGATCAGAAGGCCGGAGCGTCTGCTGGCGTACACGGCAAAGGAAAACGGATTGAATTTCCTCATAAGTTTACCGAATAGTCGGGTCTTTGAACACTCTATACGGCTTGCCGGTTTTTGGCAAATAGCTCGTTGGGTTACCGCGGCGGCGCTGGTACTGGTACAGGCGAATCAGGTTGCCCGGGCACAGGACCGGCACCCGGTCAGCGGACGCCGAATCGCGCAGGTAATGGGGGTGGTGGGGTCGGACTGGCTGGTGCGAAGCGAGCGCGACAGCGAGGAAGAACCGGACAAAGCGTTGGACGAGATGAAGATCCGCAAGGGGATGGTGATTGGAGACGTGGGCGCGGGCGTCGGTTATTTCACCATCCGGTTGGCGGAGCGGGTGGGACCATCGGGAAAGGTGTTTGCCAGTGACATCCAGCCGGAGATGTTGAACCTGCTGAAGGAACGCCTGGGGCGGACGACGCTGCGCAACGTGGAAACGGTGCTGGGCACCACCACCGATCCGAAGCTGCCGCCATCGAGCTGCGATTACATACTCCTGGTGGACGTGTATCACGAGTTTTCCGAGCCGCAACGGATGCTGCAGAAGATGAAGGAAGCCTTGAAGCCGGAGGGCCGGCTGGTTCTGCTGGAGTACCGGAAGGAAGATCCCTCGGTGCCGATCCGCTTTGAGCACAAGATGAGCGTGGCGGAAGTGCGGGCGGAGTTAGAGGCGGAGGGGTTCAAGCTGGAGAGGGTTTCGGGTGTGTTGCCGAGACAGCACATTTTCTTTTTCCGCAAGTAGCATCTACCGGAAGAACTGGGCGAGGCTGTCGTACTCGGCCTGGAACTCGGCGAGCAGATTGGGGAGGGTGTCGCCCAGACCGACGGACTGGAGGATGTCGGCCTGCGGCGTGTCGGCGTCACTGGACGCGGCCAGGATGGATGTTCCGAGTCCGTTGACGTAGTGGTTGGCGGCGTGGACGACGGCGCTGAGGGCCCAGACGCCGGGTTCGAGTTCCGTGGGATCGGCTTCGGGCCGGTGGTGGAATTCGACCGCGACCTGAATGGGCAGGGGCAGGTTCCAGTGGGCCATTGCGGCGGCGGATAACTCCGGATGGGTGATGCCGATGACGAAGCGTTCGCATTCCACCCAGCTCCGGCCGCCGCGATCGTACTGTTTCTGAATCTCGGCATACTCTTCGCGAAGGCCCAAGGCGATCAGCAGCCGGCCGATATCGTGGAGCAATCCGGCGATGAAGGCTCCTTCCGGATAGTTCACGTTCAGGCGCTGGGCGAGCAGGTCGGAGAGAATGGCGGTTGCGGCCGAGTGCGCATTGAATCGGGCCATGGACCAGCCGGCCGGGGTACGGACTTCGTTCCACATCCGGGTGATGGACATGCCGAGGACGGCATTGCGGAGCTTGTTGATTCCGAGCAGAGAAACGGCGTGGCGTACGGAGTTGATGGTGCCGCGGCGGGCGTAAAGGGCGGAATTCACCAGGTGCAGTACGTTGCCGGCGACCACGGTGTCCTTTTCGATCAGGTCGCCAACCTTGGCGAAGGAGATGTTTTCCTGCGCCAGGGTGGCGAGCAAGCGGTTGAGAACAGGAGAGAACGGCGGGAGCCCGGCGAGCGAACGCAGGGCTTTCTCCCGATAGTCGGTGCGTCGTTCGGCCGTTGGAACCACGTCCTGCATATCGGCAGGGCCGTGGAAACTTTAGTACGTAAAGGCTATTTGCCGCGGCTCTTCTTCGGCGTCACGGCCGGCTGGAAGTAGTTTTCAGGCTCGGGAATCGCCGCGCCGTCCTTGCGGGGCGAGGAAGCGCCGTACTTGACTCCGGTGCTGGAGTCCAGAGAGACCGCCTGTCCGCCGCCCATCAGCCCGGAAAAATCGCCCACATCGCTGATCCAGTGCCCGCGTTTCTCGAGCTCGTCGCGCACGGTGGCGGGGACGCGGCGTTCCATCCGCACATCGCAGCCGCCGAGCGAAATCTTGGAGAAACGCGGCGCCTCCAGGGCCTGCTGGATATTCATATTGTGATCCACAACATAGGAGACGAACTGGGCCTGCGCCTGCGGCTGATTCATCCCGCGCATGATGCCGAAGCCGATGTGCCGGGCATCCTTTTGCAGGAAGCCGGGAATAATGGTGTGGTACGGGCGCTTGCCGGGCTTGAGGACGTTCGGATGGTTAGGATCCGAACTGAACGCCGCGGCGCGGTCATGCAGGTGGAATCCGTAACCGTCGACGACCACGCCGGAGCCGAAGATATCCGAGATGCTCTGAATCCAGGACACGATGTTGCCGTCGCGGTCAATCGCGGCCAGGTAGATGGTGTTACCGGACTCCCGGGGAGGATTTCCGGGGACGGGGTCGCAATCGGCCTTCTTGTAATCGATACTCCTGGCACGCTCCTTGGCGTAGGCTTTGGACAGAAGTCCGGCGGTGGGCACGGCACTGACGCGGGGGTCGGCGATGTAACGGCGCTGATCCTGGTAGGCGAGCTTTTGCGCTTCGATTTTGACGTGGAGCGCATCGGCGGAGTAGGGCATCATCTGGTTCAGCGGGAAATTTTCCATGATGTTCAGCATTTCCAGGGTGCCGATGCCCTGGCCGTTGGGCGGCAACTGGCTGACCTTCCAGCCGCGGTAGTCCACGGAAACGGGCTGAACCCATTCGACTTCGAAGGAAGCCAGGTCCTCGGCGCTGAGGAAGCCTCCGAGTCTGCGGGAGGTTTTCAGAATTGCCTGCGCCAGCGCGCCGCGGTAGAAGGAATCGGGGCCTTCGGCGGCCAGCGAGCGGTAAGCCGCGGCGAGCCGGGGATTGCGGAAGATTTCGCCGACGCGGGGCGCCTGGCCGTCCTTGAGGAAGACGGCGGTAGCGTTGGCATCCCCCATGAGTTTCGACCGGGAGGCGTCCCAATCCCACTGAATCAGTTCCGTGACGGGGAAACCGTTCTCCGCGAAGTAGATAGCGGGCTGGAACAGGTCCTTCCAGGGAAGCTTGCCGAACCTGCGGTGAATTTCCGCGAAGCCGCGCACGGCGCCGGGAACCGTGACGGTGTGGATTCCGGAAGAGGGCACGCCGTTGATGCCGGCCTTGGCGAGCGTTTCCAGGCTGAGGCCTCGCGGGGCGGGTCCGGAGGCATTGAGGCCGGTCAGCTTACCGGTCCGGGCGTCGCGATGGATCACGAAGAGGTCGCCGCCGATGCCGCACATCATCGGCTCGACGACGCCGAGAACGAGGTTGGCGGCGATGGCGGCGTCGACGGCGGAGCCGCCGCGGGCGAGGATCATGGCGCCGGCCTGGGAAGCCAGCGTTTGGGAAGTGGCGACGATCCCGCCCTGGGAAATGGTCATGGATCGCGCGTAGTCGCGCGATTGAGCGGGGGAATCCGTTTGCATGAGTGTTAAGGCCGTCGCGATGAAGAGTATTTTCCGCCGTCTCATCCCAGCACCTTTCGCATGAGATCGAAGTACTGATCGATGTCCTGAGGGCGGGTGTGGATGTGGGTGGAGATGCGGACCTGCGGTCCTTCGAGGGTCCAGATTTTGCGTTTCCGCGTTTCTTCCCAGAAGCGGGCGGGATCCTTGCGGAAGCGGATGGTGGTGAGCGCGCCGAACATGCGGTCGTCGCCGGGGGTAGCGAGATCGAGGATGCCTGGCAGGTCGCGGGCGCGCTCCAGGACGCGGCGCGCGAGTTGGTGGATGCGGGCGTAAATGCGATCCCAGCCGATTTGTTCGCCGAACTTCATGCCGGCGATAAGACCTTCCATGATGGCGCGGTTGTTGGTTCCCAGGCGCATGAAGCGTCCGGCTTTCATGTCGCGGTTGTCCCAGTCGCCGGTGACGGTGAGGGGCCAGAGCCGGTCGAGGTTTTCCTCGCGGATGTACAAGAATCCGCAGCCGGCGGGAGCAAACATCCACTTGTGGGGGCTACCGGTGAAGTAGTCGCAGTTCAGATGGGAGATTTTCACCGGAATCTGGCCGTGCATGTGAGCGCCGTCGACGACGGTAATGACGCCCCTGGAACGTGCGAAGTCGCAGATTTCGCGGACGGGCATGATCCAGCCGGTGGGGCTGAAAATACCGCTGAAGAAGAGGACACGGGTGCGGGGGCCGATGGCGGAGGTCATGAGGCCGGCGAGCTCGCCGGGGTTGGCGGGGACGGAAGGCATCGCGACTTCACGGACAGTGATGCCGTGGCGTTTGGCGCGCATGGCCCAGCCGGCCTTGCCGCTGGGGTGTTCCAGGCTGGTCATGACGACCTCGTCGCCGGGATTGAGATCAATGCCGTTGGCGACGAGGCTGAGGCCCTCGGTGGCGTTGTGGAGGAGCGCGAGCTCGTCCTTGCGGCATCCCACGAAGGCGGCGAGTGTCTCGCGTTGGGCGTCCATCGTTTCATAGCCCCAGCGGGGGTACTCGGTGACATCGAGCGCGGCGTAGCGGGCGAGGTAATCGCTGACGTGGGCGACGACGGGGCGGGGCGCGATTCCAAGGCTGCCGTTGTTGAGGAACGATCGCCAGGGGGGCAGCAGGAATTGGTGGTCGCGCACTTTCTTCCAGAAGGCTTCGGGGTCGGAAGCATGGAGTTCGGGCTTGGGGATGGGGGCAAGCTTGCCGGCGGCGGCGTTCGCGGGGAGTCCGAACAAGGAGGCTGCCAGGGCGGAGGAGACTACTGCATCGCGGCGTGTCATAGGAATTCGCCTTTCGAAGGGCGCTTTCGATGCTATCAATCCCGGCGGGAAGCTGCAGGGGCGGGCGGCGAGAAGCGGCAGTGACAGCGGAACGGGAATTATTGTCTGCCTCTTTTCAACGGCATAGGGCGGCGGCGGAGCGGCGGGAAGGGGGCGGTGCAGTAGTTTCAGAGCGGGACAGAGATCCCCCAGACCGCGATGGAGCAGACCAGAAGATGGCAATCCCCAAGAAGAGGGCGGTGAAGAAGACAGCCGCGCCGGCCGGAACGGAAGAAGCGAAAGCCGAGCAACCGAAGAAGAGGAGGTCCCGGAGGAAGAAGAATCAGGCGGAGATTATCGGCGACCTGCTGGAGAACCTGGAGAAGAAGCTGATCGACCCGGATGGGTCGAAGGGAACGATTGGAGATTACATCCGGCTGCTGCAGATGCAGCGAGAGCTGACGGATGAGGGTCCGAAGGAGATCAGCGTGCGATGGGTGGACAAGGAGAACGAGGAGTCTTCGAAAGAAGGATCGTCTACGAGCCGCTTGAATCCCAGCGACGATTCCATGAGTTGAAGGCGCGCTTCAAGGGCTTTTCGGGTCCCATCGGGAGCGGCAAGAGTCAGGCTTTGTGCCACGAGGCACTGCGGCTGACGTATCTGAATCCGGGGCGGCTGGGGTTGATCGGGGCGCCGACGTTCCCGATGCTGCGGGACGCGACGCAGGCGGCGCTGCTGGCGGTGCTGGAGCGGAACCGGATTCCGTACGAGTGGAACAAGGCGGAGAACTGGCTGGAGATCAAGGAGACAGGATCGCGGATTCTGTTCCGGTCGCTGGAGGATTTCGAGCGGTTGCGGGGGAGCAACCTGGCCTGGTTCGGGGTGGATGAGCTGACGTACACCAGCGAAGAAGCGTGGCAGCGGCTGGAAGGAAGGCTGCGGGACCTGGAAGCGAAGCACCTGTGCGGTTTCGGGGTGTGGACGCCGAAGGGGCTCGACTGGGTGTACGAACGGTTTCTGGCGAAGCCGCCCGAAGGCTACGAGTGCGTGATCGCGAAGGCGAAGGAGAACCGGTTTCTCCTGGATCGCGTTCCGGACTACTACGACCGGCTGAAGGCGAGCTACGAATCGCGGTTCTACCAGCAGGAAGCGCTGGGACAGTATCTCGAGGCAAGCGCGGGCCGGGTATACGGGACTTTCCAGCGGAAGTTGAACGTGATGCCGTTGGAGCGGGATCCGAACCGGGAGCTGCTGTGGGCTTTGGATTTCAACGTGAATCCCATGAGCTCGGTGGTGGCGCAGAAGGACGGGGCGAGGGTGCGGGTGCTGGACGAAATCGTGCTGGGGGACTCGACGACGCGGGATGCCTGCATCGTCTTCCTGGAGCGTTATTCCGAGCACAGCGCGGGCGTGACAGTGTACGCGGACGCGAGCGGGATGAACCGGCAGACGACGGGGAGTTCGGACCTGGAGATCGTGCGGGAGTGCCTCACGGGGATTTTCCGGCACGGGCTGCGGATGAAGGTGCCGACGCGGAACCCTTCGGTGCGGGACCGGATCACGCTGATGAACTCGATGCTGGAGGCGGCAAGCGGGGCGGTGCGCCTGGTGGTGGACGGGCGCTGCGAGGAGCTGATCAAGGATTTCGAGCAGGTCCGCTACAAAGAGGGCACGACGGTGATGGACAAGGAGCGGGACTGGCGGCGGACGCACCTGACGGATGCGCTGGGGTACCTGCTGTGGCAGGAGCATCAGGCGATGCAGACGGTGGGGGAGAGGAATTATCCGCTGCGGGGGATGTTCTGAGCGGGAAGGAAGAGGTGAGGCTTGAACGAGATTGAACGGGAGCATCCGGATTATCCAGCCAAGGCCCAGATCTGGGCCCGGTACCGGGATCTGTACACGGGCGGCGAGCAGTTCAAGGGCCGGGCGAGGGATTACCTGCTGCCGCGGTTGCGGGAGCCACGGGCGGTGTATCAGGAGCGGGTGGACCGGGTCTACTACGAAAACCACATCGGATCGATCGTGGACTGGTACGCGGCGACGCTGTTCCGGCGGGAACCGATGTTGAGCTTCCACGGCGCGGAAGGCGGGGCGCGGAACTTCTATGCGGCGTTCGCCGATGACTGCGATCTGAAGGGAACAGCGCTTTCCGACTTCTTCCGGAAGCAATTCATCGAGGGCCTGATCACGGGCGCGAGCTACGTGCTGGTGGATTTTCCGAGGGTGGATCTGCGGCCGGCGAACCGCGCGGAAGAAGAGGCGATGGGCGGGGCGCGGGCATACCTGGTGGCGTGCGCGCCGGAAGAGGTCATCAACTGGAGCCTGGACCGGAGGGGGCAGTACGAGTGGGTAGTGCTGCGGAATCGCCGGCTGTTCAAGGACAAGGTGGAAGACGCGGAGTGGAAAGCGGAGACGACGTGGCTCTACTACGACCGCGAGAACTACCGGGTGTACCGGGGCGTTCAGACCGGAAGCGAGGACATGGATGTCGCGCTGGCGGACGAGGGTCGGCACGGACTGGCGAAGCTGCGGCGGGTGCCATTGTTCGCGAGCGAGACGGGCGAAGGCCAGTGGCTGCTGAATCGCGCGGGGCTGCTGCAACTGGAGCATTTCAATAAGTCGAACGCGCTGTCCTGGGCATTGACGATGGGGCTGTTCGCGACGCCGGTGATTTATTCGGAAAAGACCTTCGAGCAGTCGGTGGGCGAGGCGTACTTCGTGCAGTTGAATCCGCAGGACCGGTTCGGGTGGACGGAGCCGGAAGGTAACGTGTACCGGATCGCCGCGGAGAACCTGGTGCGGCTGCAGGAGGAGATTTACCGGGTTTGTTACCTGGGGCAGGCGGGAGGGGCGCTTTCGGGCGGGCGGCAGCAATCGGGACTGAGCAAGGAGCGGGATTTCTCGCTGACGCAGGAAGTGCTGCGAGGCTACGGGGACGCGGTGAAGGACCACATGAAGCGTGTGCTGAAGGCGATCGGGGAGGCGCGCGAGGACAACGTGCAGGTGAGCGTGACGGGGCTGGACGAGTTCGACATCGGGGAGTTCCGGATGGAGCTCGAGGATGCTTCCAAGCTGCTGGGGCTGGGCGTGAAGTCGGAGAAGCTGGAGCGAGAAGTAATGAAGAAGCTGGCGCTCAAGTATCTGTGCGACGCGAGGCAAGACGTAAAGGATGCGGTGGTGCGAGAGATCGAGGCGGCCTGAGGAGGAGCGGAATGGAAGAGGGGACCGAGGTACGGGATCAGGTACGGCAGGCCATGGAGGAACTGGCGGCGGAGCGCAGGCAGCGAGAGGAGCTGGAGAAGCGGGTAAGCGAGCTGGTGGAAGAGGCCTCGCGAAACAAGAAGGCGGCGGCGGAGGCGGAGAAGAACCTGGCGATCCGGGCGGAGCTCGAGCGGTTGGGGGTGAGCAAGGTAGAGCTGGCGTTCCGCGCCCTGCGCTCGGAAGTGGAGCGGACCGAGGAAGGCGAACTGGTGGGGCGGAACGGGGGGGGAGCGGCGCCGCTGCGAGAGTATGTGACGCGGTTTGTGGCCGAGAATCCGGAGGTGCTGCCGGTGCGAGTGGGAGGCGGTTCCGGCGCGGGGGCGCAAGGGAGCGCGGGCGCGGGCGGGATCGGGGGAGACTTGGACCGGCTGCGTCCAGGAATGAGCGACGAAGAGCTGGAGCGGATCCGGCGAGAGATTACTCGCGTGGCGGCGCAGGCGCTGCGGGGCCAGTGAGTGAAGGAGCCCAAGAGGGCGAAGACAGATGGGGCCATGGCAGACCCCAAGTGAGGAGAGAGAATGCCAGCGATTACATCGACGAACGTAGCGAACGCGATTGTGAAACTGGTGGCAGTGGATGCGCTGCCGGCCTTGATGGGGAACCTGGTAATGGGGAACCTAGTGAATCGCGATTTTGAACCGAGTCTGGCGCAAGCGGGAGACACGATCAACGTCCCGATCCCCCCGACGATGGTAGCGAACAATATCAGCGAGGGAGGGACGGTTCAAACGCAGAATCCGGCGCTGGCGAGCGCGCAGATCGTGCTGAACACGCACGCGGAGGCGACGTTCCAGGTTCCGGACGTGACGAAGGTGCTGGCGGTGCCGGACCTGCTGCGGTTGTACATGCAGCCGGCGATGGTTGCGCTGGCGGAGAAGATCGAGTTCGACCTGTTGAACCTGTACGGGCAGTTCACGGCGAACACGTCGCTGGGCGCGCCGGCGACGCCGCTGACGGAGGCGACGATCGACGCGGCGGAGACGGCGTTGTTCGAGGCCAAGGTCCCGGCGAACCAACCGAAGTACCTGGTGGTGGACTCGACGTCGTACTCGGTACTGCGGCAGATTCCGCGGTTCAGCGAGTTCTCGAGCGCGGGGGACGCGGGGTTGCGGGCGCTGATCGACGGCGCGGTCGGCAAGATCAAGGACTTCTACGTTTTCCGGTCACAGTATGTGCCGAAGACGGGGACGGCGCCGGTGACGGTGCACAATCTGGCGTTCACGAAGTCGGCCTTGGGGCTGGTGATGCGGCGGCTGCCGCAGCCGCTGCCCGGAACCGGGGCGATCGCGGAGTACGCGGAGCTGGGGAACTTCGGCATGCGGGTAACGATGAGTTATCAGCCGAACACGCTGGCGCAGCAGTTCACAGTGGATGTGCTGTACGGGGTGGGCGTGCTGCGAAACGCGCACGGCGTGCAGGTGAGAAGCTAGCGCAACTTCCGGGTTGCCGAGCGACTCAGGGGACCGGTGGCTTACCGGTCCTCATTTTTTTTTGAGGGAGGAAAACGTGGACCTACGGGAGTTTTACCGGTGTGTGCAGACGATCGAAGCCGGGATCGTGGAGAACGATGTTGTGGTGGTGAGCCTGGCGACTTCCGATGGGGGCCGCGCGGGGGTAATGACGGAGGTGCCGAGGCGGGTGGCGGCCCGGTACGTGGCGGAGCGGCGGTCGCGTCTGGCGACGGCGGAGGAGGCGAGCGCATATTACGCGGAGATGGATCGGGAGAAGCGGCGGCTAAGACCTTCGTTGCACAGGATGCCGGGCGGACAGGCGGTGCAGGTGGTGGCAAAAGATCGCGACGGCGAGGGCAGGAGCTAGGCGATGGCTTTGTTCACGGATGGTCCGCCGGCGAGGATCGCCGATTTGAAGAGGCATGAAAGTTCCATTCTGGAGGCCGCGCGGAGCGAGGGAATCGACCTGCAGACGAAGCTGGAGCTGGCGGCTGAAGAAGTGGGGGACGAGATCCTGACGTTCCTGCTGGGCCGGGAAGAGCGGGATCCACACGCGGCGCGGCGGCGGGAGATCGGATTGAGAAGCGTAGCAGCGACGCAGACGGTGCGGCGCTGGCATGCACTGCACACTCTGGCGATGGTGTATCGCGATGCGTACAACAGCCAATTGAACGACCGCTTTGAAGGTAAGTGGCGGGAGTATGCCCGGCTGGCCGCGGCGGCGGGACGACAGGCGTTCGAGATAGGAATCGGGGTGGTGCGGGATCCGGTGGAACGGGCGAGCGCGCCCGAAGCAGGTTGGACGGCAGGGAGCAACGCGTCGGAGACCTACTATCTGCGAGTGAGCTGGGTGGACGGAGCCGGGCGAGAGGGAGCGGCGAGTTTTCCGACCACGTACGAGACTCCGGCGGGGAGCCAGTTGACGGTGAAGGCGGTGAATGCGCCGGTGAACGCGGCGGGCTGGAACGTCTTCGTGGGAAGCAGCGAATCGACGATGGGGCAACAGAACGGACCATTGCTGGTTCCTGGCGAGACGTGGACGCTGGCGGGCGGGCTGGCGGCGGGGCGGGCTCCGGGAGAGGGTCAGGCTCCGGATGTTTTTGTGGTTCGGGAGACGGTGCTGCGGAGGGGATAGCGATGGCGAGAGCGGCGAGTATCGCGACCGAGTACGTGGTTCAACTGCTGCGGGGCGAGGACGGTCTGGATGCGCGGATCGTGGAACTGGCGGAGATCACGGGAATGGAGCTGGCGCCGGTGGCGAGTCAGGTGGTTGCGCAAAACGTGAGCGGCGAGGTGAGCGAGCGGAAGGTGGGCGGAACGTCGCAGGTGGTGCAGGTGTACTGCGAGCGAGTGAAGAACGAGCTGCGGGAGAAGTTCCGCACGTTCTCCGGGAAGCTGCGCATGGTGATCGAGGCACGGGTGACGGAGGACCGGCTGGAGGGACTGGAGCAGAAGATCGAGGCTCATGTGGACGCGATCACCGCGGTGCTGGAGAAGGCTCGGGGCGCGTGGGGGCAGGGGATGTATCACACCGGAGGGTATGAGGTGATCTATCAGCCGGTGAAGCACGGCGGACGGAACTTCGTGCAGAGCGCGAAGGTGATCTTCGATGTGGACATGAGCTCGGATTGAGAGGAGGCAGACGATGGCGTGTTATGTGTCATCCAACGACAACCGGCTCTACGCCGCGTTGGAAAGCAGCTACGGTACGGCGGCAGCGATAACGGGGGCGAACCGGATTCCGGCGGTGGAGTTCGCGCCGCGGCAATTCGCGGAGACGCGGGGGCGGCGCGATAAGACGGGCAGCCGGACATTCGCCGGATTGCCGGCGGGAGTCCGGCGGCGAACGGAGTTCCGGCTGAGCACCTATCTGACGAGCTGGGCGCCGCAAGCCGCGCAGCCGAGCGAGGGCGCGCTGTTCGAGGCGGCGATGGGCGGAAACGCGCGAGTGTTCGCGGGAGGAACGGTGAGCGGGAGCGCGGGATCGCTGGTGACTTTCTCGGCGGCGCACGGGCTGGAAGCCGGACAAGCGATCGAGATCCGGGGGGAGATGCGGTTCGCGGCGGCGATCCCGAGCGCGGTGAGCGTGGTGGTAAACGCGCCGTTCAGCTTCCCGGTTTCGGCGGGGGATGCCGCCGGCCGGACGGTAACGTACGGGCTGGCGACGGAGTTGAAGGGATTGAGCGTTTACGACTACTGGTCGCCGGCGGGTGCGGTGCAAAGGTTGCTGTGCGGGGCGGCGATGAACCGGGCGGAGATCCGGGTGAACGATGACTTTCACGAGTTCAGTTTCGAGGGTCCAGCCAAGGATCTGCTGGACAGCGTGAGTTTCGAGGGCGGTCAGGCGGGGCTGAGCAATTATCCGGCGGAGCCCGAGGCGGCGGGATTCGACTACTCGATCGTGCCAGGTCATCTGGGACAGGTGTGGCTGGGATCCGGGCCTTCGCGGTTTTACACGCTGACGGGGGCGCGCGTGAGACTGGACAACGGGCTGGATCTAAGGGCGCGGGAGTTCGGCAGCGATTTCGCGCAGTGCATCGTGGGCGGCGAGCGGAGAGTGGAGCTGGAGTTCAGCATTTTCGAGCGGGACGATGCGGCGACGAAGGAGTTGTATCAGGCGGCGAGGCAGCGGTCTCCGGTGGGGGCGATGATCCAGCTCGGGCAGCAGGCGAATCAGTTGTTCGGGGTGTACATGCCGGCCTTGGTGCCGGAAGTTCCGGAGTTTGACGATCGGGAGACGCGGCTGGGCTGGAAGTTCGGCGGCAGCCGGGCGCAGGGGAGCGGGAATGACGAACTGTATGTCGCGTTCGGCTGAGTACGAAAGCGTAGTGGAATTCGAATCGGCGCGGTATCCCGGAGTGTATCTGCGGGTGGCGAGGATGAGCGTCAACCGGCGGCTGGATCTGATGAAACGCGTACGCGAAATCGGCCGCCGGCTGGAGTTCGTGGAGGCAGGCGAACAGGACCGGGCGGAGCAGGCGGTGATCGAGCAGGAGATCCGGCGTTGTTACCTGGAGTGGGGGCTGCTGGAGGTTCGGGGATTGAGGATCGACGGCGAGGAGGCATCGCCGCAGCGGCTGATCGCGGGAGGGCCCGAGGATCTGTGCGGGGAGGCGTTGGAGCGGATTCGCATGGAGTGCGGATTAAGCGAGGAAGAACGAAAAAACTGAGGGTCGCCTTCCATTTCCATCGATCGGGCGAGGCCGGGTGGAGGTGCGACACGTGCAGGCGGAACGGACTCGAGAGGGAACGGCGGTGCGGGTTCACGGGAGCGGCGGCTTCGGAGCCACGGAAGGTTGTGTGGGCGCGGGGGTCCTTGGGGGTTGAGGAGTGCCCCCGCTCGCTGATCACACCGGAGAGTTTGCGGTTGCTGGAGGCCTACGCATGCCGGGGCTGGGGGAGAAAGGACTGGGACGAAGTTGCGGCGCGAGAGGCAGAGGCGTTCCTGGTTTTGGACCGAGAGGCGGAAGCGGAGGGACGGAATGAGCGAGCGAGAGCGGATCGCGGAATTGATGGCGAGACTGGCGGCGGGCGCGGGCACGGGTCATACACTCGCTGACTGGCTGCCGAGGCAGGCAGAGCAGGCGTGGGTGAGTTCGACGAGGGAGTCGCAGAAGAGGCAGAGCTCGAGAGTTTTCCGGCCCACAGGGCAGCGAGAGAAATCCGGGCCGGCCGAGGGCGGCGTGGGCAGGGCGATCGCAGTGGGCCTGGGGAGCCTATTCGGCATCGGCCCGCTGGTCAGCGGTCTGGCAGGTCTCTTTGGAGGCGGGGACAGGGAGAAAGACGACATGCCGGCGTTGATGCTGTATTCGCGGCCGGCGCGGGTGGAGACGGAAGCGGGGTATCGAAGCGCGGACCGCGAGCGGCTGGTGCAGATCTCCGAGGGGCAAGGCGGCCGATTGCGGGAGATCGGCGGCGGCGCGGGCGCCCCGCAGATCACGGTGAACGTGCAGGCGATGGACAGCCGGTCCTTTCTGGATCGCAGTCATGACATCGCCCAGGCGGTTCGGGAGGCGATGTTGAACAGCGGCGTGCTGAGCGATGTGGTGAGGGAGATCTAGGATGCCGAGCTTCCCGAGGTTGAAGACTGGGGCGGTGGCGCAATATCCGGCCACGCGGACGCTGCGGTTCCAGACGCAGGTGTTCCGGTTTGTCGACGGCAGCGAACAGAGGTTCGTAGAGGGCGGCGCGGAGCTGAAGCGATGGGAGATTGAGTTCCGGCTGCTGAGCGAGTCCGAGCGCGGGGCGATCGTGGACCTGTTCCGCGATCGCGGAGGAGCGCACGGGACGTTCTCGTTTACGGATCCATGGAGCGGGGTGGAGTATCCGCAGTGCGGATTCGCGGCGGATTCGCTGGCGATACTCGCGACGGGCGAAGGCCGGACGGAAGCACGTCTTGTGATCGAAGAAAGGCGAGTGTAAGTGATGCTCGTGTTTCCACAACTGAGGGAGGGCGCAGCCGGTCAATTTCCGCTGGAAAAGGTGGTGCGACGGCGCGCCGTGACGCATGAAAGTCCGGAGGGGTTTCGGAGTTCCTACCGCGATGGCGATTTTGCCGAGATCGAGTGGGAGCTGCCGCTGCGCGGCTTGACGGGGGAGGAATGGGGGGCGATCGAGACTTTGTTCCGGTCGGTGAGGGGCAGACTGAAGACGTTCACGTTCCTCGATCCTCTGGGGAACCTGCTCTCGTCGAGTGAGGATTTTGCCAGCGCGTATTGGACGAGGGATCCGCTGTCGCAGGTCACAGCGGGGCTGTCAGATGCGATCGGCGGGACCGCGGCGAGCCGGATCACGAACACAGGTCAGGCGGCGCAGGGGATCCGGCAGCGTCTGGCGGCGCCCGCGGCGTTCCATTACTGCTTTTCGTTGTTCGCGCGTTCGGACGGTGGAAGCCGGGTTTGGATCGGGTGCCGGAGCGGCACGGCGGAAAACGGGCGCTGGATGGAGACGAGCAGCGTCTGGCGGCGATGCTACTGGAGCGGACGAGCGGGCGTGAGCGGCGATGAAGTGGATTTTGAAGCCCGCCTGGACCCTGGAGGATCGGTCGTGATCTGGGGAGCGCAGGTGGAAGCGCAAGCTGAGCCGTCGGCATATCAACGAACGGCGGATCGGGGCGGGGTGTACTCGCAAACGAGGTTCGCTTCAGATTCGTTGAGCATGCGATCGGCAAGAGCCGGAGAGCATGAAGCTCGACTGCGACTGATCAGCGTTTCCGAAAGGTAAGCATGCCGACAATCGATGAAATGAAGCAGCAAGCCGTATCGAACTCGGCTCCGCTGTTGCTGTTTGAGGCGGCGTTACGAGACGGAACGGTGGAGCGATTCAGCACGCACCGTTTGACGTTCGAGGGGAACGCTTATGAGCCGCGGGTAGTGAAGCACAACGTTCTGGACCTGAGGCTTTCCTCGGACGAAGGGCTGGATTCGATGTCGACGGTGCGGGTGCGCTTGTCGAACGTGGATTCCCGCGTTTCCCAGATTGAGAGAAGCATCGGCTGGAAGGGCGCGAAGCTGACGCTGCGCTTCCTTTTCTGGGACGTCGAGGCGGGCGCAGCAGCGTCGGACGCGGAGCTGATTTATCGCGGGGTTGCCGCGGGATGCGAGGAGATCGCGGAGGCCGCGGCAACGGTCAGTTTTTACGGGAGGCTCGCGCTGCAGCGCGTGGGGCTGCCGGAGGTGAGAATCCAGCGGCGCTGCCCGTGGCAGTTTCCGTCAGACGCCGCGGAACGTGTGGAGGCGCGGGATGGAGCATCCAAGGGGCGGCATTCCGCGCTGTACCGGTGCGGATACTCGGCGGATCTGGAAGGGGGAGCCGGGAACCTGAACGGCGGGGTTGCGTTCGTGTCGTGTGATTACACGAGGACAGCGTGCATCGCCAGGGGGATGTTCGACCGGGATCAGCTTCTGCGGGTGACGCGCCGGTTCGGCGGCGTGGAGTTCGTGCCGGCGACGATACAGGTTCGAAGTCACGGAGACCGCGATTGGCAAGCGTCCGCGGTGACGGAGAACGAAGCGAGATACAACGACTTTGTTCCGCTGGTTTACGGGACGGCGTGGTACCGGCCACCCGTTGTATTCGCCCGGAATGACGGCAATCTGACGCGTGTAGAGGTCTTGTTGGGGATGGGCGAGATCGACGGCGTGGTGAAGGTCGTCGTCGAGGACGTCGAGATACCGCAAGGCGTTCCCGGGGCGGACATGACGCCGACCGGCTGGTACGAACTGATCACGGCGGGAGCACGGACCGGAGCTTTCAATCCGAACTTCGCCGGAACGGGTGAGGAGGATGCAGGCGATCCCTACGGAAGCATGGCGATGTTGAGCGTAGTGACTCCCAACCGGATCAGCAATGGGAAGAAGCTGCCGAAGATCGAAGTGCTGGTTCGGGGAATGAAGCTGGAGCGGTTCGACGCGGGGGGGCTGCCGGCGGGGGCTTCGTTCACGAACAACCCGGCATGGGTTCTGCTGGACGTACTGCTGCGGAGCGGATGGAAGCGGGAAGATATCGATCTGGCAAGCTTCTCCGCGGCGGCGCAGTATTGCGGCGAACTGATTCCGGTAACGGATCTGAATGGGAACCCGGCGACAACGCCGCGATATCAGTGCAATGTGGTGATTCGCAAGCGGCGTCCCGCGGCGGAGATCGTGAAGGGAATCCGCGCGGGATCGAACTTGCTGTTGCATCCTGCACCGGGAGGGAAGCTGCGACTTCGCGTGGAAGGGCCAATCGCGGCACAGCACGCTGTCAAGCCGGGCGGGAGCAACGCGGCAGAGCCGTTAAACGGCGGGTGGCCCGCGTATGAGTTCAGCGATCAGGCTCCGATCTCGGGCATTTTGCGGAGTGAGAGCGGCGCGCCACTCATCCGGCTGTGGTCCCGATCCGGCGGCGACAGTCCGAACCGGCTGAGCGTAGAGTTTCAGAACGAATTCAACGAGTACCAGCAGGACAGCCTGTCCCTGGCGGCGATGGACGATATCGACGCGGTGGGGCATGAGGTGGCGGCGCCGGTGGCGGCGCTCGGGCTGCCGAATTTCGACCAGGCGGCACGGATCTTGAGGCTGCAGCTTGACAAGGCGATCCTCGGAAATACGTTTGTGGAACTGGAAACGACGTACCGCGGTTTTGGGATCTCGCCCGGGGATCTGATCACGGTGACGTACGGCAAGGAGGGTCTGAACCGGGCGCCCTTCCGGGTGACGAGGATCGAGCCGTTCCATAATTACGAGCGTGCGCGGATCACCGCGCAATGGCACTCGGACGACTGGTACACAGGAACCGGGGTCGGCTACGCCGGAGGGCGGAGAGAAAGGCCTTCGGGCACTCAGATTCCGCGACCATTGGTGGGTACGATGATCCGAGCCGACGGCGGAAGCGATTTCGATATCGCGGAGACGGCCGGCGGGGGTCCTGAAGAGTCCGGCAGGCTGAAGGTCCGGTTCGCGCCGCCTGCCCGGAGTTCAGAGTCGCGCGCGGGCGTGCCCCTGATCGGGCTAAGCCCGGAAGTGGAGACGCTGGGCGGCGGCCTGGCGGGCAATCAGGTGCTGTACTACGCGGTGAGCGGAGTGGATGGGGAGGGGCGGGAAGGGCCCTTGTCGTTTACCGCAAAGGCAGCGCTGGGGGGCGGAACAAACACGAACCGCGTGCGGCTGACCAGGTTGGGTTTTCCGGGTGGAGCGGTTGCATTCCGTGTCTACCGGGGACCCTCGCCGACGCAACTCTTGCGGATCGCGAGCGACATGCCGCTTGCGGCTGAATTCGAAGATGCCGGCGGGCAGACGCTGAACGCGACGCCGCCGCCCGACATGAGTTATCACCATGCGAACTTCTACTGGAGGTTCGAATTGCAGCCTCCGGCGGGGGCGGGTTTGCATGGGCCGAATTCGATCGGAAACGTCAGCCTGAACATGCTTCCCGGGAACTACGCGGGTCAGGTGGTGCGCGTTGTTTCGGGCAGGGGGCGCGGCCAAGAACGGCAAGTGACCGGGAACAGCGGAACCACCTTGACGGTGACACCGCCCTGGGTGGTAGAGCCAGACGCGACTAGCGAGTTCGTTGTCGCGGAGTCGAGCTGGCGGTTCGGCGCGATCACGGAAACGGACAGCGCCGAATTCGAGTTTCCAGCTCGGACGGGGGCCGTGCTGCAGGTGATGGGGAGGTCGGCCAACGCACGTAACGAGGAAAGCGGCGCGGAGACGGCGCCGGTTAGCCGCTGGCAGATCTCGCTGGCGCAGGGCGACAGCGATGTACCCCCCGAGCCGTTCTTCGGGCTGCATACGTTCGGCCAGGGAGGCGTGGAGTTGCAAGGCGTCGGTTTCAGCAGCCTGGCGAATACAACCTCGATTTCCGGCGGGACCCTGACGCTGTATGTCTGGAACGAGATCGCAAGTCCCAGCCCGATTGGCCTGGCGCAAGCAATCAACCCTACGGAGCAGGGGATCGTGCTGAGCGCGGGAGCGCCGGTCAACAGCGGAGATCTGCTGCAGATCGGAGGCGAGATCCTGCGAGTGGACTCCGTGGACCTGGGGAGTTCGGGATGCACGGTGTCGCGGGCGTCGCACGGCAGCATCGCCGCCAGTCATGGCGCGGGAACGAAGGTGTACCGGCTGGAGAAACGAACCTTCATCGTACCCTTCCTGCGGAGCTTTTTCGGGAGCCAGGCAAGCGGGTCGTTCACGTTTCCGCTGACGATACCGGACGTTCGGATCGGCGCGGCGGATTTTTTCGTGACGAACCGTTTCGGGAACAGCGCGGTAGCGAGGTCGAGCTTCACCGGCACGACGGATGCCGGGCTGCGAACGCTCTCCGGCGGGCAGTTGAGCATGACGATCGAAGGCTACCTGGCGATGCAGAACGATGCAGCGCCGGCGATCGAGGTGGAAGCCACCCACGCGGTTCGCGACGTCTTCGCACGGGTGCGAGAGGCGCCGACAGGAGGGAACGTGCAACTTCGATTGCGCCAGGGAGCAAGCCTGGTTTGCGATCTAACCATTGCGGCGGGCAATCTGATCTCGAACGTAATTGACGGATTCGGCCTGGCCCCGTTGGCGACCGGCGTTCCGTTGAGCCTGGATATCGTGGCAGTGCCCGCCGGAACCAACACGATGCCCGGCCGGGATCTGACGGTCACGCTGCGAAGGTAGCCATGCCAGAAACGTTAGAGAAGCTGAGGCCGGACCGGGACCTGCAGTGTTACTTCCAACGTCCGTCGGCGATCGCGGCGATGAGCCAGGCATCGCCAAGCGGCTTTCAGGTTACCGGAACATGGCGCAGCCAGTCCGACTGGTGCGTCATCGAGTGGAATCAGGACAATGTCTTCGAGCATCCGCTGATGCGCTACCTGCCGGATGGCGACTTGAGCCGCTTCGTGCTGACCTACGATGAGGCGCGAAGCAACTGCATCCCGATGGACTCGGACGTGTATCCGACCGTAGAGTGGCATGCGCTTCGCATCTGGGACTCAGATCAGCCGCTGGCTGAACCGTATCTGGTGTGCCTGAGAGAACACGCGGCGCCGATCGAGGGGAGCTATCAGAATGCCTCGGTGGAGTTCACGCTGAGCGGGACGGCGACGGCGGGAGACTGGGTTGGGCTGGAGTTCCTGGGCCGCCACCATACGTACCAATTCGGAGAGACGAACGGGCTGGCGGATGCGGCGTTGGCCATCGAGCTAAGCGTGAACAGCGGCACGGCGGAGCATGGAGTTTCGGCCACTCGAATCGGGAGTACGATTCGATTGGAGTATCGAGGTGTTCCGCGGGCGGCCGCGCCGGGCAAGTGTCCGGGGAGCGTGGCTCTGGATCAAGCCGGGACGAACGGAAATCGCATTGGTGTATACACATATGCGTCCGGCGCCACCGCGAGCTGGGATGCCGGGTGGAAGCGATTCTCGGGGGGAACGTCGCCAACGAAATGGCGGGTGACCTTGGATTTCTCCAGCCTTACCGATTTTCGCACCGGCTTGCCGGCGCCCACGAATCGAATCCGGAAGATGCGGTGGACCTACGCCGCGGACCTGCAGAGCGGGGCGTTCGCGCGTTCCGAGTTCGCGGTGTCCATCACGAATTGGACGGTAACGGGTACGGGAAGGCGGTATACGATCGCGGGCCCGGGCAGCGAGCGGATCGAGGACGATGATGCTCGGTGCGGTTACTCGGGAACGTGGAGCGTGGAGCGCGGGAACTACTCGGGTGGCAGCATCCGTGTGAGCGATACTCCGGGATCGCAGGTTTCGGTGATGTACCGGATGCCGGTGGCACATACGCTGTACCTGGGCACGAGGTCCCTGGGATTCGCCAGCCCGTCGATCCGCGGGGCCCGGCTGCTGGCGACCGTGGACGGCGGCCCGCCGAAAGAAATAGGCACGCATCTTCCGGGTGAAGACCTTTTGCAGCGGCGATTGGTGGGAGTGCTTCCGGCGGGAGAGCATGTGGTGACCATCGCACACGCGGGGCAAGCCGGTGAGAAGTGCTACTTCGACTTCCTGGAAGCAGCGGCGCCGTCGGAGTCGCTTCCGGCATTCCCGGAGGAGCCTCGGATGACGCTCGCGACCGATTGGGACACGGACCACTCGATCAGCGTCGCGCCGGAACGCACGGCATGGTGGATGAAGACGCTGGGATTCACCGGGCGGGCCAATTACTACGTCGGCGCGCTGTGGTTCTACGAACTGGCGATGCTCGATCATCAGTACGCATCCGGGTCCATCGTTTTTTCGGGAAACCCGGACCCGAGCCGGACCACCAGCATTACGATCGACCGTGCCGGGGCGCCCGCCGGCAGCGCGACGGTGCTCTCGCACCTGCATCACGTGGGGGACACCTCGGAAACGGTGGCGCTGGCGTTCTCACTCGAGATCAATCGCGGATACACGGGCATGTGGGCGAGCGTTGCCGGGTCCACGTTGACGATTCACGCGCGTGCCAGGGGCGCCGAGGGGAATCTGATCACGCTTGCGGGTTCCACGACGGATCCGAACTTCACCGTCAGCGCCGATCCCAACCTGCATGGCGGCGTTGATGGAATCTGGGTGACGGACCGGTCCAGCACTCCGAGACTAAATCGTGCTTGCCGGGACTGGAGCCGGGCGTACTTCGCGGCGCTTCACCAGGCGGGTATTGACTGCACGGCCTCGTTCAGCCTGGAGCTGCAGCACGGGGATCTCTCGCCAGGCACGGACCTGGTGCAGCGCGGACCCGCGGGCGATCCGATCCTGTTGCCGACACCGGCCGTACAAACCGCGTTCAATCCAACCAGCCGCCTGTTCTGGCGCGAGGTCTATCGCGAAATGGCGGACTTGATGCTGGAGGGCGGCATACAGCCGTACCTGCAATTGGGCGAGGTCCAATGGTGGTATTTCGCGAACGACGGCCTTACCCGAGTTTATTCGGGGATGCCGTTCTACGACGCGTACACAAAGTCGGCGTTCCAGGCACGATACGGACGGCCGATGGCGATCATCACGTCGCACGATGTAAATCCCGCTGCGTATCCCGAGGAGGTCGCGTTTCTGCGGGAGCAGGTGGAGGAGTACACCAGCGCCGTGATCGGATATGTCCGGGCGGCGCACCCGGCGTGCCGCTTCGAGGTCCTGTATCCGACCGACGTGAATCAGACCGCGTTCAACCAGAGCATCAACTACGCTTCCAATTGGAATCCCGCCAACCTGCAGTGCCTGAAAACGGAGAGCTTCGGATTCACGTTCAACCGGGACTTGAACGCCGCTGAAGGGACAACGGAGTTCGGCGCGGGCCTCGGATTCCCGGCGAGTCAAAGGAGCCACCTGGTGGGGATCATGGACGTAACCGCGCCGTCGCTGAAGGAAGCTCGGATCGCGGAGGGCAAAGGCATGGAATCGGTAGTGTTGTGGGCGCTCGACCAGCTTTGCCTGATCGGATATCCGCTGCCCTTGTCCCGCGGCTCCCGATGGAGCGGGTTCCTGGGCTAGAAAGTAATGTTGACGATGCGGTCCGAGCCCTTGGCGGCTTCGAGCATCACGTGCAGATTCCGGCGAGCGGCGTCGTAGAACCAGCGACCTGGGCGCAATTCGGTAATCGCGCGGGCCTCCGGGAACGCAAGGCGCTCATCCTTTACGGAAACTGGCTTGGCAACGTGGTGAACAATCCACTCGTAGGTGCGGTCCACTCGGGTTTCAATTTCCAGCCGGTATTCCTCGCCAACGGGAGATGCGTGAAACTGCGTATTCTCCTCGATGCTCTCCTCCCAAAGGAAGAACTCGCCGCCGAGGCTGGGGAAATAGTGCAGCTCCAGAAAATCGTTTCTGGATTGCACGGCCAAGGGAAACAGGCTTCCGTTGCGAACGAGCAGCGGCGTGTAATCGGCGGGTGCGTCCACCTCCACAACCTGCCGTCCACGATACCGGATGTTGCCGCGAAGATCGGTCCAGCTTCCGCGCGGCAGCTCGATCCTGCGTTTGCCGGTTTCGTCGAAAACCGGCGCAACCAGGATCTCGTCGCCCACCATGAACCAATCAGGATCGCGCGCGGTTTCCGGGTCGCGTGAGAACTGAAATACGCGCGGGTGGATTATCGGGTAGCCGCGATCGTAAGCCTCGCGCAGATACGTGAGCAAGTAAGGCACGAACGCGCCGCGGCCTGGAACCACCGGACGCGCGTTTCGCGAATCGTACAGAAGCGGCAGGATCGCCGCGACCTGGAGCGCGCGCCGCCGTTGGGGATCGGGCCAAGACGCGAACGAGTTCAGATCCACGGCGGGATAGCGGACACCGCTGAGCGATTCCTGATTCAATTGATCCGTAAGCGTTTTCAGATCGGACACCGGCGGCATCGCTTCGGCAAGGCGAGGAAGTCCGTTCACCGCGAGCACCTGGAGGCTACTGCCGCTGAGCGGCTCGTCGGCGCGACTGAAGCTCGCATGTTCCTGCAGGATCTCCTTGGGTGTTGGACCGTGATAGATCAGCACGTCCAGCGTCGGAGAAACGGCTTCGACAAGAGAGAACGCGAGGTTCCGGAAATCGTACCGAGCGCTGGCCACGCCGCGTAAATAGATCCCGTAGCCCGCGCTGGAGAAGAAGAAGGGGCGGGTGGATGTGCCCTGTCTTCCTCGGAGTTGAATTCCGGGCTGCCGGTTCCAGCCGAATCCGAAGAAACGGTCCGACGGGGCGGCCTGAATCTCCAGACGAACGCGATCTCCGAAGCGGCCGGCGGCCTTGGACTCGCGGAGGATCGCGGCGCCCTTCAGGTCGCGAACGGACATCCGGAAGGTATCCTTGTCGAACGCGACCACAATCGAATCCGATTCGATACGCAGCTCGGAGGCGGCCCCGGTAACGCGGTATTTCACGGGCTGATGTGGGACGGGAGCACGCTGCAACGGCGCGGGACCCCAACCTCTGGTGAGCCGGAACGCCGTTTCGCTGACGAACTCCACTTCCGCGCGACCGTCATCCAGGCGTATCTCGACGATTCCCCCGCGGTCCGCATGAGACGCGATGCCCGCCGTGAGCCCCGGCGCCAGGAACAGAATCGCGGTGAGCCGGCGCTCAAACAAGAATGAGGGCATCCTGGACTTCACCGGTGACACGAGCGTCTGAGTGCTCCACGTAAACGTTGACTTCTGACCGGATTCCGAACTCAGGCAAGTAGATTCCCGGCTCCACCGAGAAGCATGTGCCCGCGATCACGGCGCGTTCATCGTGCGTCTCGAGGTTGTCCATGTTCGCGCCGGTTCCGTGAACATCGGGCCCGATACTATGACCGGTGCGGTGGAAGAAGAAGTCGGCGAAGCCTCTTTCCCGGATGAATCCACGAGCCGCGTCGTCCACCTCGAATCCCTGGAGCGATTGCCCAGCCGCGATCGCCCGGCGAACACGCGCCACCGCGGCATCGCGGGCGTCGCGCACGATCTCAAAGATGTTCACCAGCCCGGAAGGCGGCTGCGCGCCGCAGAAGCCATCCCAGGTCACGTCATAGTAGACCGCATCCGGGCGATCGAGCTTCGCCCAGAGGTCGATCAAGACAGCATCGCCCGGACGGATCGGCGAGTGACGTTCCGCGCTGGGCTCGTAATGCGGATCGGAGGCGTTGGCGTTCACCGCGACGATGGGTCCGTGATCGGTAATCATTCCTTGGGCGGCGAATTCGGACCGGATAAACTGCTGAATCTCGTATTCCGTAACAGGAGAGCCTTCGCGATGCTTTTCGCCGATGCGGCGAAACGCCGCCGCGCGAATTCGATCGACACGCCGCCCAGCCTCCAGATGCATGGCGAGCTGCTCTTCGCTCCACCGCGCCTCGAAATACTGGATGAGATTCGCCGAACTGACAATCTCCACGCCGAGACTGCGAACCAGTTCGATGGTTCCGGCGTCCACCATGGAGACGTACGGGATGGCGCACATCGGCGAGTACTGCATGGCAACCCGCCGGGCCCCTCCCAGGACGCGCCGCAAACCGTCGAGCTGGGCGCTCCAGCCGGCGTACGGGAATTTCTCGCCGGGCACGGCATCGAGAGAATGGGGCTCGATTCTGTGAACCAGGCCGCGAGGCTCGCCCGAGGCGGGAATGAAGTAGTACCAGCGCCGGGTGGCGACAATGCCGGTGGGAAGTCCCAGCACGCGGTAGGCCAGCGGATCACGCTGATGGTGATCAAAAAACAACCAGCCGTGGAGGTGTTCGGCCAGCAGCTTTTCCTGTATTTCCGCCAGATTCACTTCACACCTCCCATGAGGGATCGAATCGGTTTCACCAGCAACGCGAGCACCAGGCCGGCGCCGATCGCAAACGCCGCGACCATGAAGAACAGCGTTTCCGTGGAGAATTGATCGTAAACAGCCGCGACGCGGCCTCCGATGTAATTGCCCGCGGAAATGGAGACGAACCAGACGCCCATCATCAATCCTGTCACTCGCGCCGGCGCAAGCTTGGTCATCGCGCTGAGGCCCACCGGGCTGAGGCTCAATTCGCCCAGGGTATGAAGCCAATACACACCCCAAAGCCACCCGGGCCCGGCTTTCACTCCGCCGGTGGCAAGAGCGGCAGCGACCGCCGCCAGCGCGAATCCGAGCCCGACGAAAATCAAACCCCAGGAGAACTTCGCGGGGCTGGAAGGCTCGCGCGAACCCAGGCGGACCCAAAGCCATGCGAACAAGGGCGCGAACGAAATCAGGAACAGAGAGTTCAGCGATTGATACCAACTGGAGGGATAGTCGAAACCGAAAAGGCTGTTTTCGGTGCTGCGTTCGGCGAAGAGGTTCAGCGTCGATCCGGCCTGCTCGAAGGCGGACCAGAACAATGTCGAGGCGAGGAACAGGAAGCCGATCGCCATGAATCGCCGCCGCTCCACGCTGGTGAAGCTTTTCGATCCGATGAGCGCGGCGAACACGCCGATGACCAGCAGGATCAGGAGTACGCCGAACCAATCACCCAAAGCCGCGGCCGTGACGGTGATGGAGCCGGTCCATGCCAGCAGGACGGGCACTCCGAGGAGCGTGAGCACGGCGGCCGTGCCCCACGCCAATTGCCTCTTCCTGCGCGCGAGATCGCCCGGATCCTCCGCCCTGGCGGGATGCAGGCCCGCATCGCCCAGGTGCTTGCCGCCCAGTGAGTACTGGATCAAGCCCAACGCCATGCCGAACCCGGCGAGCATAAAGCCCCACCGGTAGTTGATCCGTTGTCCCACCCACCCGCAGGCCAGCGGAGCGATGAAAGCGCCGAGGTTGATCCCCATATAGAAGATGGAGAACCCCGCGTCGCGCCGTTGGTCTTCCGGCCCATAGAGCTGCCCGACAATCGCGCTGACGTTCGGCTTCAGGAGTCCGGTGCCGAACACGATCAATGCCAGGCCGCCGTAGAACGCTTCCATGGTGGGAATGGCGAGGGTGAATTGCCCGAGCATGATCAGGATGCCGCCGTACAGCACGGCGCGGCGAAGCCCCAGGAACTGATCCGCCAGCCAGCCCCCGGGAAGGCTTAACAGGTAAACCGACGACGTATAGAGGCCATAGACGATGCCCGCCGTGGCGGTGTCGAAACCGAGACCGCCTGTGGCGACGGTCGCCGTCATGAACAGGATCAGCAGGGCTCGCATTCCGTAATAGCTGAAGCGCTCCCACATCTCGGTGAAGAAGAGCGTCGCCAGGCCGCGCGGATGCCCAAAGAAACTCCGGTCGCTATTCACTCCGCCAGGTCACCTCGGTTTTCAGATTCGCCAAGCCTGCCACGTCGCGCGGTTCGATCACGGTAAACGCAAGCGCGCCGTCCAGCCAATCCTGGCTGAAACCTTCCGGATGCTGCGTGGCAACCGTCAGTGTATATTCCTGTCTTGTCAGGTGGCAATCGAAGGTGAAATCGACCTCAAAAGTTTGACCCGCCCTGACGAATCCGGGCTCCACCTTCTCGATTTTCGAGTTCGTTCCAAAAACATCGATCCCAAGGCGGTTCCGGATCAGGATGCCGGCCACTGGATTGTCGAGATCCCTGGCCGCGCGGGCGCGGATCTGAACGGTGACGCGGTCGCCGGAACGGATGGATCGCGCGGGATTGCCGGAGGCGTCGAGCAGATCGACGTGGAGGATGCGGCTCGCGCCGTCGCCGTGCCGGAACGCGCCGTCGCCGGTCGCCTCCGCCGGATGTTCCTTGCCGTTTTCGGAGCGTTCCAGCACCATCGCGACGTAGCGATTCACCACGTCGTTGGGGACGCCGATCGCTTTCATTTCGCCGTTATGAAGAAAGGCGGCGCGGTCACTGAGGCGTTTGACCAATCCGAGGTCATGGGAAACGAACAGAACCGTCACGCCGCTCCTCTTCAGCTCCTCGAACTTCTGGATGCAGCGATTCGCGAATATCGCGTCACCCACGGCGAGGGCCTCGTCCACCACCAGGATTTCCGGCTCCACGTGGATGGCCGTGGCAAAGGCGAGCCGGACATACATGCCGCTCGAATACTCCTTGACGGGGCGGTCCAGGAACGCTCCGATGCCCGCGAACTCCTCGATTCGCGGAAAGAGGATCTCCATATCGCGGCGGGGAATGCCCAGGATTTCTCCATTCAGGAAGACATTCTCGCGCCCGCTGAATTCCGGGTTGAAGCCCGCGCCGAGTTCGAGCAGCGCGGCGATCCGGCCTCCGCTCAGCACGCGTCCGGACGTCGGCGCCAGGATGCCGCAAATGATCTCCAGCAGCGTGCTTTTGCCGGAGCCGTTCGGGCCGATCAGGCTGAACACTTCTCCGCGCTCCACGCCGAAGCTGATGTTACGCAGCGCCCAGAACTCGCGCGGCTGGGGTTTGGAGACGAACGGCAGAAGTTGCGCCAGGCGATCCGAGGGTTGGCGATAAAGGCGGTAAACCTTGGAAACGTTCTGGACCTGCAGCAAAGGCCCAGTGTATCAACATCGCCGAGCCTATACTCAAGAAAGATGACACTTCCTTCCCTGGCCGCGCGAAGCCTGTCTTATTACAAGCGGACCAACGCCGCCGTGGTGCTGGGCGTGGCTACCGCCGTTGCCGTTCTTTCGGGCGCGTTGCTGGTGGGCGAATCGGTGCGAGCGTCGCTGGGCGAGCTGGTGCTGCAAAGGCTCGGCAGAACTCACGCGGTGCTGAGCAGCGCCTTGTTCTTCCGGGAGATGCTGGCGCAGGAACTAAAGGACGCGGCGCCGTTGGTCGCGCTGGAAGGCGTCGTCGTGAACGGGTCGGACAAGCGCCGCGTCACCGGCGTATCGCTGTACGGCGTGGACGATCGATTCTGGAAGTTCCACCAGGTTGCCGGCGAAGCGCCCGCGGATCGCGAAGCGCATCTCAGCGAGGCGCTGGCGGCGGAGTTAGGATTGAAGTCCGGCGACGCCCTGCTGGTCCGCCTGGAGAAACCTTCCGCCATAGCCAAGGAATCGCTGCATGGTCGCAAGGAGGATTCCTCGCGCACCATCCGCTTCACCGTGGGCCGCGTCTTGCCGCCGTCACAACTGGGCGAATTCTCGCTGAAGCCCGCGCAGGGATCGGTTTTCGCCGCTTTTCTTCCCCTCAAGCGGCTGCAAAAGGACCTGGGCCAGCCAGGCAAGGTCAACGCCATCCTGCTGGGTTCCCCCGACCCGAACTGGCGCAAGGCCGTGACCCTCGCCGACGTCGGGGTCCGCTTGCGCGGCGTGGAAGCTCAGGACGCGATCTCGGTGGAGAGCGAAAGCGCCGTGGTTAACGACGACCTGCTGGAGGCCACTCGCAAAGCTGCCGGAGCCCAGCCGGCATACGGCGTATTCAGCTACCTGGCCAACGAGATCCGCACGGATCGCGCGTCCGTTCCGTATTCGCTGATCACGGCGATGGACCGCCGGCTGCTGCCCGCCGGTCTCGACGACCGCTCCATTGTCCTGAACACCTGGGCCGCGGCGGACCTGGGAGCCAAGGTGGGCGATCCCGTTCACATCACTTACTATCTGTGGGACGAGTCGGGCGCGCTGTTGACCCGCGAGGCGAGCTTCCGGCTGCACTCCATCGTTCCCATCGCGGGCTTTGCCGCCGATCGCGATCTGTCTCCGGAGTACCCCGGCATCACGGAAGCGGAAACGCTGGGCGATTGGGATCCCCCATTCCCCATGGACCTGAAAAAAGTCCGGCCCAAGGATGAAGACTACTGGAAGCGCTACCGGACCACCCCCAAGGCGTTCCTGACGTTGGAAGCGGGCCAGAAACTGTGGCAGTCGCGATTCGGCAAGCTGACTTCGGTCCGTGTTTCGGGGGTCGCGCAATTGCAGACGTTCCGGACCAGGCTGCGGGCCCAGACGGATCCGGCCAGCCTGGGCATGGGTTACTTCCAGCCGCGCAGCGAGGGTCTGGCCGCATCGCGCGGCTCCACGGATTTCGGCGAATACTTCACCTACTTCAGCTTCTTCCTGGTTGTGTCCGCGATGCTGCTGACCGCGCTGTTCTTTCAACTGGGCATCGAGCAGCGGCTGCGCGAGATCGGCACGCTGAAGGCTCTGGGATTCAGCGCGGCTCATGTCCGGCGGCTGTTCCTGACCGAAGGCGTGCTGCTGGCGTTGACCGGAACGGCGGCGGGATCCGTTCTGGCCATCGGGTACGCGCAGTTTCTCATTTACGGACTCACACACTGGTGGAGCGGCGCGGTGGGGACCTCGCTGCTGAGGCTCCATGTGTCGCCCGCTCCGCTTGTTTCGGGCGCCGTCGCGGGCATCGCCGTCGCGCTGGTGTGCATTGTTCTGACGCTGCGCGCCTTGCGCCGCATTACCCCGCGAGGCCTGCTGACCGGCAGCCGTCCTGAGACCGGAGTCGCGGCCGGGAAGCTGCGAGTCCCGCGGATCACCGCCGTCACAGCGGGATTGCTCGCCATCACGGGGATCGCGCTGGGTCTGGCGGCCCTGATTCCGGATGCGGGCGCGTTCTTCGGCGGGGGCAGCCTGTTGCTGGTGGCCGCGCTGGCGTATCTGCTCTATCTCCTCCGCTCCTCGTCCGGCAGCCTGGTGGGCGCTCATGGCGTGCTCCGCCTGGGATTTCGCAACGCAGGCTACCGTCCGGGACGCAGCATTCTGGCGATCGCCCTCATCGCCTCCGCGACCTTCCTGGTTGTCGCCCTGGAAGCGTTCCGGCAGCCGGAGGCATCGCCGCTTGATCCCAGGTCCGGCACCGGCGGGTATCCGCTATTGGCCGAAGCGCAGCTCCCCCTCTTCTTCGACCTGAATACGGAGTCCGGACGCGAGAGCCTGAATCTGACCTCGGGCGACTGGAGCAAGGTCGAGTTCGTGCCCTTCCGCCTCCGTCCCGGCGACGATGCAAGCTGCCTGAACCTGTATGAGCCTCGTAACCCCCGCGTGTTGGGCGCGCCGAAACGCTTTCTGGATGCCGCAAGGTTCTCCTTCGCCTCCAGCCTCGCGGAGAACGACGCGGAGAAAGCAAACCCCTGGCTCCTTCTCAACCGCGCCGGTGGGGAATCCATCCCCGCGGCGGTGGATGCGAATTCGCTCCAGTACGTCCTGCACAAGAAGCTGGGCGATGAGATCGTGCTGAACGCGGGCACGGCCGCGGAGGTCCGGCTGCGGGTGGTGGCTGCGCTCCGCAACAGCATCTTCCAGAGCGAGCTGATCGTGTCCGAGGACAATTTCAAGAAAGCCTTCCCGGAGCAGCAGGGGTTCCGCGCCTTCCTGATCGCCGCGTCCGATCCGGCGGCGGCTTCCAAGCTTCTGGAGGAGTCGCTGGAGGACTACGGCCTGGACGTCACTTCCAGTCCGGAGAGGCTGGCGGCCTATCACCGCGTGGAGAACACGTATCTGTCCACGTTTCAGGCTTTGGGGGGGCTGGGCCTGCTGCTGGGCACGCTCGGGCTGGCGGCGGTTTTGCTGCGCAACGTGCTCGAAAGGCGCCGCGAGCTCGCGCTGCTGCAAGCGGTCGGGTTCCAACGGCGGGCGATCGGCCGGATGGTGCTGGCGGAGAACCTGTATCTGCTGGCATGCGGCATCGGGATCGGCGCTGCTTGCGCCGCCATCGCCATCCTGCCGGCGTTCCTGTCCCGCGGCGGCCACCGGCCCGATATCTCGCTGGCCATCCTGATCCTCGCCGTTCCCGCAGCCGCGGTGCTCGCGTCGTTGGCCGCTGTGCGCGCCGTGGTGCGCATGCCCCTGCTGGAGACCCTGCGCGCGGAGTAACATACGGTTGTCATGCGTACAGCCGTGTTTCTGTTGATCGCCGCCTTTGCCTGCTCCGCGGAAAACTGGCCGCAATGGCGAGGACCCGATAACAACGGGGTCAGCTCCGAAAAAGGACTTCCCACGCAATGGTCGGAGGGACAGAACATTGCCTGGAAGCTGCCGCTGCCCGCGTGGTCGGGCTCCACACCCATCGTCTGGGGCGATCGCATCTTCCTGACCATGGCCGAGAACGGGAACCTGTCGCTGTGGAGCGTGGACCGCAAAGGTCCGGCCGTGCTCTGGAAGAAGATGCTGTCGGCCGGCGACGTCAAGATGCGCAAGCAGAATATGTCGTCGCCCTCGCCGGTGACGGACGGCAAGACCGTTTGGGCGCTCACCGGAACCGGCGTCTTGAAGGCCTTCGATTATGCCGGCAAGGAATTGTGGTCGCGCGACATCCAGCAGGAATACGGCAAGTTCGGCCTGAACTGGGGTTACGCCTCTTCCCCGCTGCTGCACGGCGATGCGCTCTACGTTCAGGTGCTCCATGGCATGAAGACGGACGACCCGAGCTTCGTGCTGCGGATCGAGCCCAGGACCGGCAAGACGGTTTGGAAGGTGGAGCGTCCCACCGCCGCGATCTCCGAGTCGCCCGACTCCTACACCACCCCGTTGATGGTCCAGGTGAACGGCAAGGAGGAGTTGGTCATCAGCGGAGCGGACGTACTCACCGGACATGATCCCGCCACCGGCAGGGAGCTGTGGCGCGCCGGCGGATTCAACCCGCAGAACAACCCGTTCTACCGCGTGGTGGCATCGCCCGTGTTCTACGACGGGATCATCTACGCGCCCACGCGGGTTCGCCCGCTGCAGGCTTACCGGCCCGGCGGCCGCGGCGATGTCACCCAGTCTCACCGCGTTTTCCAGTTCAACGAAGGTCCGGACGTGCCGACGCCGGTCAGCGATGGCAAGTACCTTTATTCCATCAACGATCGCGGTATCGCGTACTGCCTGGATGCCAAAACCGGCGCGGCGGTCTACTCCGGCGAACGCCTGAAGCCCGGCGCCTACTCCGCCTCGCCGGTGCTGGCCGACGGCAAGATCTACATCACCAATGAGGACGGCCTGACCACCGTGCTCGCGGCCGGACCCAAGTTCCAGATCCTGGCCGAAAACAACTCCGCCGAGTACACGTTGAGTTCCATCGCGATCTCCGAGGGCCAGCTTTTCCTGCGAACGGACAAACATCTTTACGCCATCGGCCAACGAAAAGGGAAATAGCCCATGCGCACGATGCTCGCGTTGTTGCTGGCGTGCGGCGCGCTGTCCGCGCAGCGGGCTGAGATCCTGTGGGATCGCTGGGGCGTGCCCCACATCTACGCGGGCAATCCGGCGGAATTGTTCCGCGCCTACGGCTGGGCTCAGATGCACAGCCACGCCAACCTGTTGCTGAAACTGTACGGCGAGGCTCGAGGCCGCGCCGCCGAGTATTGGGGACCGCAACACCTGGAGCAGGACCGCTGGTTCCGCGCCAACGGCGTTCCGCGCATCGGCGGGCAGTGGTGGAGCCGCCAGACGCCTGAATTCCGCAAGCTGATCGAGGCCTACGTGGACGGCGTGAACGCCTATGCGAAGGCCCATCCGGAAGCGATCGCGCCCGAGAATCGCGCGGTGCTTCCCGCAGTGCCCGAGGACACGATGCGTCACGCTCTGCGCGTCGTACACATGGGCATCGTCGGCCCGTCCAACCTGCGGTCCCGCGTGGAGCGCGACTGGAACGGATCGAACGGCTGGGCCATCGGTCCGGCGCGATCGCAATCCGGCAAGGCGATGCTGCTCATCAATCCACACCTGGAATGGGGCGGGTCCACCACCTACTACGAGGCTCACCTGGTGGCGCCCGGCGTGGATGTCACCGGCGCCGCCCAGGTCGGCATTCCAGTGATCCGGCTCGGTTTCAACAACGATCTCGGCTGGATGACTACCGTTAACCCCATCGACAGCATGGATCTGTACGAGTTGGAGCTCGCCGGCGGCGGCTACCGCTGGAACGGCGCGGTTACGCCGTTCGAGAGCGAGACGGTAACGCTCAAGGTGAAGCAGCCCGATGGAAGCTTCGTCGAGGACCGGACCGTGGTTCGCAGATCCGTGCACGGCCCGGTCATCGTCACCAGAAACGAAAGGGCGATCGCGTTGCGCATGGCCGGCCTGGATCAGCCCTGGATGCTGGATCAGTATTGGGCCATGGCGCGGGCGCGCAACCTGAAGGAATTCGAGACTCAGTTGCAACGGCTCCAAATCCCCGCTTACAACGTGATCTACGCGGACCGCGGGGGCCGCATCCTGCATCTGTTCAACGGCCGCGTGCCCAAGCGCCCGCCCGGCAATTACCCGTGGGAATGGGTGGTGCCCGGGACCTCCGGCGCAACCCTGTGGACCGAGACGCACGCCTACCAGGACCTCCCCAAGGTGGTGGATCCGCCCTCTGGCTGGCTGCAAAACGCCAATGATCCGCCATGGCTGGACACGCTGCCGCCCGTGCTGGATCCCGCGAAGTTTCCCGGCTACATGGCGCCCCGGTTTTTCCAGTTCCGGGCGCAGAGCTCGCTGCGGCTGCTCCGCGGCACACGCAAGCTGAGCTTTGACGAGCTGACCGGAATGAAGCACTCCACGCGCGTGGAACTCGCCGGGCACGTGCTTCATGACCTCATCGACGCCGCGCGGGCCTCCTCGAACGAAAAAGCGAAACGGGCCGCGCAGGTGCTGGCGGGTTGGGATCGCACGGTCTCGCCGGGAAGCAGGGGCGCGGTTCTCTTTGAGGCCTTCGTCCGCGCCTGGACCCAGGGAAACGAGGGCAGGCTCCGCTTCGAGCCCGGCCAGGCCGGAATGTTCGCCACCCCCTGGGATCTGTCCAACTCGATCAACACCCCGCGCGGCATCGCCGATCCCGGCGCCGCCGTCGCGGCACTGGCGCAGGCCTCCGCCGAAGTGGAGAAGGCGTACACCGCGCTGGACGTGCCCTGGGGGGACGTCTTCCGCGTCCGCGCCGGCGGACTCGACCTGCCTGCCAACGGAGGCCCCGGACCGCTGGGCGTCTTCCGCACCTTGAACTTCCGCCGTGCGCCGGATGGACGCTTCACGGCACGCCACGGCGATTCCTATGTCGCCATGGTGGAGTTTTCCAGCCCCATTCGCGCCCGCGCCCTTCTGAGCTACGGGAATGCCTCCCAGCCCGGCTCGCCGCACATCGGCGATCAACTCCCCCTCCTGAGCCGGAATCAGCTCCGGCCCGCCTATCGCACCCGGCAGGAAGTGGAAGCAAATCTGGAAAAGCGCGAACGCCTGCCCTGAGCCAATCGAATTGTTGACATCCATAAATTCTTTCGGTACGTTTCGAATTGTCGGGAGTCTACATATTTCGGCGGGAGAACTCGAAGGATGGGGAAATCCACAACCGAAGTGCTGCAAGGCACGCTGGATCTGATGATTCTGAAAGCACTTTCCCTTCAGCCGATGCATGGCTGGGCGATCGCTCAGCGCATCGAGCAGGTCTCGGCGGAGCATTTCTCCGTCAACCAGGGATCGCTCTATCCGGCGTTGCACCGGCTGGAGCGCAAGGGCTGGATCGATTCCGAACCGGGCGTGGCCGAGAACAATCGGACCGTAAAGGTATACCGCCTCACCAGGCTCGGCCGGAACATGCTCGCCGAGGAGCAGGACAGCTGGCGGCGAAACGTGGCCGCCGTCGCGCGGGTGCTGGAGGCGGAATAACATGCTGCGGGAAAGCTGGTACACATTGCGCAGGATGGCGGGACGCGGGAACGCCGAGCGCTCGCTGACCCAGGAAATCGACTTTCATGTCGAGCAGCTCACCAAGAAGAAGATCGCCGAGGGCCTGACGCCGGAAGAAGCGGCGCGCCAGGCGCGCCTGGAGTTCGGCAGCACCGTGTCGGTGCGCGAGGAAGTACGCGCCGCCTGGGGAATCGTGTGGATCGACAGCCTGTGGCGCGACCTGTTCATCGCCTTCCGGCAGCTTGCGCGCAACCCCGCCTACACCGCCGCCGCCGCGCTCACCCTGGCGCTGGGACTGGGCGCCAACATCGCGGTGTTCACGGTAATCCATCACCTGCTGCTGCGCCCGCTGCCCTACCAGGACGGCGATCGCCTGCTGATCCTGCGCAACTTCGACCAGAGGCAGAACCGGCCCAGCCTTCGCTACTCCGTTCAGGAACTGCAGAAGTTGCGCGCGCAGTCGGCCAGCGCGGCCGAGCTCGCCGAGCATCACGTGATGAACTTCACGCTGCTCGGAAACGGCGAGCCGGAAACGGTCCCCACCGGAATCGTATCCGCGAACTTCTTCGAGTTCCTGGGCGTAAAGGCGCTGTACGGGCGTACCTTCCTTCCCGGCGAGGATCAGCCCGGCGCCGATCCGGTGATCGTTCTCAGCCACCACTATTTCCAGTCCAGCTTCGGCGGCGATCCGTCGGTCGTGGGCCGCAAGCTGCGCATGAATGACCGCGTCCACACCGTTGCCGGTGTTCTGCCGCCCCTTCCGGATTACCCGGCCAAGGTGGATGTCTACATGCCGATCTCGTCCTGCCAGTCGCGCTCCAGTCAAGGTCTGCGGGAGAACCGGCGTGCGCGGCTGATGGATGTCTTTGTCAGACTGAAACCCGGCGTGGACCCCGCGCTCGCCCAGGCGGAGTTCACCGCCATCTCGCGCCGGCAGCGGGAGTCGAATCCCGGCGTGTACCCGGCGCACGAACAGTGGGGCACGCTCTCCACGCCGCTGCTCGATGAGCTTTCGAGCGCGGCGCGGCCCACGTTCCTGATGTTGTTCGCCGCCACCGGGCTGGTGCTGTTGATCGCCTGCGCGAACGTCGCCAACCTGACGATCTCGCGATCTCTCAAACGCGAGCGCGAGATCGCGATCCGCTCCGCGCTCGGCGCCTCTCGCGGCCGCCTGCTGCAACAGTTCGTCGTGGAAGGAATGCTGATTGCCATCGCGGGCGCGGCGGTCGGCGCGCTCGCCGCCTACGCCACCATGGGCCTGTTGACGCAGTTCGCCGCCCGCTTCAGTCCTCGCGCCTACCAGATCGAAATGGATTCGACGGTGGTGTTGTTCGCCTTTGGAGCCGCGGTGTTGTCGGCCGTGTTCGCCTGCGCCCTCCCGGCGTGGCGCACGCCCTCCGACCTGACTGCTTCCACTCGTGAGGGCAGCGCGGCTGCCACCCCCGGACGATCCCGGTCGCGCACTCGCGGCGCCCTGGTCTGCGCCCAGGTGGGTCTCTCCGCGATGTTGCTCGTCGGCGCCGGATTGCTGTTGCGCAGCTTCGTGAACCTGATTCAGGTGGAAGCGGGCTTTGAGACCGACCGCGTGCTCAGCATGACCGTGAATCCCAACTGGAGCCATGTTCGCGACGCCGAGGCGTTTCGCAAGTTCTTCGAGACCATGCTGGACCGCATCCGGCAGCTCCCCGGCGTGTCCTCCGCCGGCGTCGGCGCTAAAGTCCCGATGAACCAAAGGCTGCCCACCAGCCGGACCTTCCTTATCGAGGGTCAGACGCTGAATCCCGAGTCGCAGCCGCTGCTCGATCTGAGCGTCGCCAGCCCCGGCTTCTTCACCGCGCTGGGTGTCAAGATCACCAGCGGACGGGATTTCACCCCGGCCGATACGCCGGACTCCCCGCGCGTGGCGATCATCAATCAGCGCTTCGCCGCTCGCTATTGGCCCGGCCAGGACCCCGTGGGGCGCCGCCTCTCCCTGAATAACGGACGCGACTGGATCACCATCGCCGGCGTCGTCGGCGACGTCAGGAACTATGGCCTCGATCGCGAGGCGACTGAGGAATTGTATTTGCCGTTCGCCCAGAATCCGGCCGGCATCTTCGTCGTCGTCCGCACCGCGGGCGACCCTCACGCCATGGAACGCGCCCTGCGGCGCGTGGTCTACGACTTGAATCCCGAGCAGGCCGTCAGCGCCGTTCGCACGCTGGAGGAGCTGCGGAGCGAGAATCTCGCCGCGCCCAAGCTCACCACGTCGCTGCTGGTTCTGCTGGCGGCGCTGACCCTGCTGGTGACAGTCGCCGGAATCGCCGGAGTCGCCGCGCTCTCCGCGGGCCAGCGCAAGAAGGAGATCGGCATCCGCATCGCGCTCGGAGCCAGGCCCACGCAGGTAATCGCCACCGTCGTGCGTGGGGAGCTTCGCATGGTGCTCCTCGGGCTCGCCCTCGGACTGGGCGGCGCCGTGGCATTCTCGCGCTTCCTCTCGTCGTTCCTGTTCCGGACGGCGCCCACCGACTTCCTTACGCTTGCCGGCTGCCTGGCGCTCCTTCTCGGAGTCTCGGTAGCCGCCTGCGTCATTCCCGCGCGGCGCGCCGCCATCGTCGACCCGCTGCAGTCCTTACGAGGAGATTGAAATGACGAAGTTGCTCCTTTCACTGGTTCTATCCGCGTGCCTCGCCTCCGCCGCCGGTCGCGTTGCCATCGAAGGTCTCGATCCCGTGCGCCTCGTGGAGGGCGCGATGCAGGACGGCAATCCCGAGTGGACCGAGGAGTACGAGGGTCTGACCTATCAGTTCGCCTCGGCGGATACACGCGCGAAGTTCCGTCAGGAGCCCGCCCGCTACGCCGCCCAACTGCACGGCGCTTGCGCGCGCATGGGAGCTCCGGTGATTGGAATGCCGGAGTCGTACCACGTTTACAACGGCCGTATCTATCTCTTGGGAAGTTCCCAGTGCTATAAGGCGTTCGTCGCCGATTCCGCGAAGTACCTCGAATCCGAACAGAAACAGATCGCCTTCACCCCCACCCCGGAGACCATCGCACGGGCGCGTAAGCTTTGGCCCGGCATCGCCGGCTCCAATATCGTGGTCGAGCACCGCCTCGATCAAAGCCGATTTTATTCATCGGGAGGCAGCTTGGCGGTGGAGCGCTCGGTGCAAGGCCGCGGCCTGCACCAGGTCACCGCTCGCGACGGCTCCTTCTCCGTGTACGAGGGTAAAGTGCTGCGCGGCAAACCAGCCTTTTCCGAGGCCGCGCACCGCGCCATCCGCCATGACCTGCTTTATCTTCTCCTCGCGCCGGACTTGGAGATGTACCACACCGGTCAAAAGGACGGCCTCGAGTGGATTGCGCTCAAGTCCGGAGACGTCGTCACCCACGCCGGCCTCGCCGCGGACGGCGCCATCTCGCGCCTGGAGTACCTCGGCCGCGGGCCCGACTCCGGCTTCGGCCAGGTGGCGATCCGCTTCTCCGGCTACCGCGAAACGGGAGGCCGCAAGCTCCCCCACCGCGCCGAAGCGTTCTTCAACGGAGAACCCGTTCCCCAGCTCGGCTGGAGCGTCGAGAAGTATGAATGGAACCCGGCCGGAGCCGAAGCACGTTTCGCACCTCCCGCCGGGCAGGCGAAATAGACATGAGGTCTGCGGTCCTGCTGCTTTTGCCTCCGGTGTGCGTCGCCGCCGGCTGGACGCGGTTCGGGGGTCCAGGAGGCGACTTCCAGATCCCCGCCGATCAGGGTCCCAAGGCGTGGTCCCGGAACGAACCGGCTAAAGTCTGGCAGCGCGATCTGGGCGACGGCTATTCGTCCATTCTCTCCTCCGGAGACCGGCTGTACACCATGTACCGTCGCGACGGACGCGAGTTCGTCATCGCGCTGGACGCCGCCACCGGCAAGACCGTCTGGGAGCACGGCTACGAAGCGCCTTTGATGGAATCGTTCGATCGCAACATCGGCGAGGGCCCGCGCGCCACGCCCCTGCTTATCAACAACCGCCTCTTCACCGTCGGCGTCACCGGACGGATGCTGTGCCTGAATGCCGCCCACGGCGACGTCATCTGGACCAAGGACTTCCGCCAGGATTTCGGAGGCAAGATCCGCAACTCGGGATACTCGCCCAGCCCCATCGCCTGGAAGGATACCGTGATCGTCTTTCCGGGGGCGCCCGACGGCGCGGTTGCCGCGCTGAAACAGAGTGACGGTTCCGTCGTGTGGAAGAAGCACAGCGATGTCGTCTCCTACGCCACGCCGCTCCTCATCCGCTTCGCGAACCGGGACCAGATGCTGGTTCCCTTCTCCGCCAGGCTCGCCGCTCTCGACCCCGGCACCGGGGATACGCTGTGGTCCCACCCGCATACCAATGATCAGAAGGTGAATGCGATGCTGCCCATCTGGCATCCGGAAGGCATCGTGTTCTACGCCTCCGGCTACAGCGGCGGGAGTGCCGCCTTCCAGATCCTGGAGGCCGGCGGACAGTTCACCACCCGGGAGTTATGGTCCCATCGCCTGGTCCGCGTGCATTTCTCCAACGGAGTCCGCCTCGGCGACATCGTCTACGTCTCCAGCGGCGACCATGGCCCCACCCCTTTCGCGGCAATCGAGATTCGCACTGGCAAGATCCTGTGGCGCGACCGCCAGGTGGCTCGTTCCGCGCTGGTCGCAATCGGCGAACGCTTCCTGATGATCGACGAGGATGGAAACCTGGTGCTCGCCTCGCCGGGCGCGACCGGGCTGAAGGTGGAAGCCAAAACCAGCGTGCTCACCGGCGTCGCCTGGACCCCGCCTACCATTCAGGGACAAACCGTGTTTATGAGGGATACCCGGCAGATTGCCGCTTATCGCCTGCCGTAGCGGCCGGAAAAGTTGGGGCGGCCAACGGGGTTCAGAAGAGTTTCATCATGGCCGACGAAGCCTATCAAGTCACACCTGATTCGGACAACGGTTCGTACACGGAACGCAAGCTCAACAGAATCAACAGGTTAAGTTGGGGCGGCCAACGGGGTTCGAACCCGTGACATCTGGAACCACAATCCAGCGCTCTACCGGCTGAGCTATGGCCGCCACGTTGGGACATCCCTATTTTAGCAGGTTCGCCAATACCGTAATCACCAGCGCGTTCGTGAAATCCACCAGGAACGCGCCAACAATCGGGACCGTTAGAAACGCCTTCGGCGCCGGCCCATACTTGGACTGGAGCTCCCCCATGCACGCCAGCGCGTTGGCCGTGATCCCCAGCATGAACCCGGTGTAACCGGACGCGATCACCGCGCCTTCATATCCGCCGCGCATCAGCCGGAACGTCCCCCAGGCCAACAACAGCGTCAATGGCGCCTGGGCCGCAAGCATCACCAGCAGCGGTCCGGCCAGCGTCTGCAGTTCCCACAGCCGCAGCGTCAGCAGCGCCATCACGATAAACAGCGACAGCGCCACGCCCCCCGCTTCGCTCACGCGAGCCGGCGCGATCCCCGGCCAGCCGAACTTCTCATCCAGGTTCGCGAATACGGCAGCGACGATCATCGCGCCGATATAGGCCGGCAGCGTGATCCCCATGCTCTCGATCCCCGCGCTTAGAATCGAACCGATTCCCATGGAAACGGCGATCGCCAGAATGGCCGGCATCAGGAGACCCGTCCCGCCCGCCGCCGGACCTCCCCCTCCCTGCGCTGCCGCCGCCGAGGAGTAGAGCTGATGACGCCGGATCAGCCAGCCGCCCAGCGGCCCTCCCAGCAATCCCCCGCATACGATGCCGAAAATCGCCGACGCGGCGCCGATGGTCACCGCGTTTTCCAATCCCATCTGCTCGAACGTCCGCCCGAAGGCGATCGCCGTCGCGGGACCTCCGGCAAGGGTCACCGGTCCCGTCAGCACGCCCAGCAGCGGATTCACCGATAGGACCTTCGCCAGCGCGATGCCCAGCACACCCTGCGCCAGCGCGCCCAGCAGCGCCGCCACCAGCACCAGCAATACCGCGCTCCCGCCGGCCCGCAGCAGGCTGATTCGCGCATTCCAGCCCACCGTGGTGAAAAACGCCAGGATCAGCAGGTCCCGCAGGCTCGCGTCCATGTCGAAATTTAGAACGCGATCCCGAAGCAGCAGCGCCGCCAACGCGTACAGCAGCCCCCCGATCACCGGTCCGGGAATGTTCAGGCGGCCCAGCACCGGAATCCGCCGCTGCACCCAGGCGCCCATCGCCACCCCCGCGGCCGACAGCGCCAGGACCTGCACGGCGCTCAACTTCCAGGTGGGGACCATCGGGCTATTTTAGCCCGGCCTTCTTCCACAGCACGTCCACCCGCGATTTCACGTCCTGCGGCATCCGGATCACGTCCGGCCAGGGACGCACGAACCCCTCTTCCTTCCACTTGCGCGTCGCGTCCACGCCCATCTTCGATCCGAAGTTCGGCAGCCGGCTCGCGTGATCCAGCGAATCCACCGGACCCATCACAAACTCGATGTCCCGCTGCGGATCGATGTTGTTCAACGCCTTCCAGGCCACCTCGCTCACATTCTGCACGTCCACATCCTCGTCCACCACCACGATCACCTTCGAGAACATGGCCTGGCCCAGCCCCCAGATCGCGTGCATCACCTTGCGCGCGTGCAGCGGGTAGGACTTGCGGATGGAAACCAGAATCAGGTTGTGAAACACCCCTTCCGGCGGCATGCAGATGTCGCGGATCTCGGGCAACTGCATCCGCATCAGCGGCAGGAAGATGCGCTCCACCGCCTTGCCCATGTAGAAATCCTCCATCGGCGGCGGACCCACGATGGTCGTCGCGTAAATCGGATTCTTGCGATGCGTGATGCACTCCACATGAAACACCGGATACTCGTCTTCCAGCGAATAGAACCCGGTGTGATCTCCGAACGGGCCTTCCGTCTTCAGCTCACCCAGCTCCACATAGCCTTCCAGCACGATTTCCGCGTTCGCCGGGACCTCCACATCATTGGTCTCGCACTTCACCATCTCCACCGGCTTTGACCGCAGGAACCCCGCGATCATCATCTCGTCCAGATCGGGCGGCAGCGGCAAGATCGCCGAGTACATCGACGCCGGATCGCAGCCGATCGCCACCGCCACCTCCATCCGCTTCGCTTTCCCTTCCTTCAGAAGCCGCCGGTAATGCTCGGCGCCCTGCTTGTGCGTCTGCCAGTGCATCCCCGTCGTGCGATCGTCATAAACCTGCATCCGGTACATGCCGCAGTTCCGCTTGCCGGTCTCCGGATTCTTCGAGAACACCATCGGCAGCGTGATGAACGGTCCGCCGTCCTGCGGCCAGCAATGCAGCACCGGCAGCTCCTTCAGCGAGAAGTTGTCCTTGCGGATCACCTCCTTGCACGGGCCGTCCTTCACGATCTTGGGGAAAAACGCGCCCACTTCCGCCAGAATCGGCAGCATCTTCAGCTTGTTCAGGAACCCTTCCGGCATCCTCATCTGCAGATACTCGGAAATGCGCGCGGCGATGAGCTCCAGCGAGTCCACCTGCATCGCCAGTTCCATCCTCTTCATGCTGGCGAACGCGTTCACCAGCACCGGCATCCGGGATCCCTTGGGGTTCTCAAAGAGCAGCGCCGGCCCCCCCGTCTTCACGGACCGGTCGGCGAACTCGGTGATTTCCAAACGCGGATCCACCTCAAGCGAGATCCGCTTCAATTCGTTTTCTTTTTCGAGAGTCTTGATGAACTCGCGAAGGTCGGTATAGGCCATGCGAATGGTCGAACTTCCGTTCTACCATTGTGGATGATCTTATGACAGGACGGATTGCTTTTGTTACGGGCGCGAGCCGCGGCATCGGCCGCGCGTGCGCCCTGGCCCTGGCCCGGGCCGGCGCGAACGTCGCCGTCGCCGCCCGCAACGAGAGCCAGCTCCAGCAGCTTGCGCAGGAGATCCGCGGCCTCGGCCGCCAATCCTTCGTCACCCCGATCGACTTGTCCTCCCAGGAATCCGTGCAGGCGGCCATCCAGAAAACCAGCAAGGAATTCGGCCGTATCGACATCCTGGTCAACAACGCCGCCATTACCAAGGACGGCCTGGCGCTGCGCATGAAGCGCGAGGACTGGCAGTCCGTGCTCGACACCAACCTCGGCGGCGCGTTCTTCGCCTGCCAGCAGGTCCTGCACGGCATGATGAAGGAGCGTTGGGGCCGCATCATCAATATCTCCTCCGTGGTCGGCGAAATGGGCAACCCCGGCCAGGCCAACTATGTCGCCTCCAAGGCCGGCCTCATCGGCCTCACCAAGGCGCTCGCGCAGGAGATGGCCTCACGCTCCATCACCGTGAACGCCGTCGCGCCCGGCTTCATCGAAACCGACATGACCGCCGTGCTCTCCGCCGAAGTGAAGGAAAACATGCTCGGCCACATCCCGCTGAAGCGCTTCGGCGCCCCCGAGGATGTCGCCGCGGCCGTTCGATTCCTGGCCAGCGAGGAAGCGGCCTACATCACCGGTCACGTCCTGAACGTGAACGGCGGCCTGTACATGTAGTGATCACCGCGGCGCAGGAGCAACGGTTCTACGACAGTCACTACCGCCAGTTTCTAGACCTGCCGGACCACGCCTTGCGCTGCGATCGCGCTTCCCTGCTCCGCGATCTGAACAACCCCGCCCATCCGATCCATGAGCGCCGCAAGCTCTACGAAGCCGTCCTCAACCGCCTCCTCCAGCTTCCGCTCGCGCGCGGGAACGTGCTCGATTACGGCTGCGGTCCCGGCGAATGGGGCCTGGTGATGGCCGGCGAGGGTGCGCGCGTAACCTTCCTCGACCTCTCCCCCGTCGCCATCGAGCTTTGCCTCCGCCGCGCCGCGGCGTCCTCGGTGGAAGTTCGCGGCTGCGCGCGCGACGCCAGCGACCTCTCCTGCTTCCCGGACGGCGAGTTCGACCTCGTCTACGCCAACGCCGCCCTCCACCACACCCTCAAATACCCCGGCGCGCTGGACGAATTGGTTCGCGTCATCCGCCCCGGCGGCCGTCTCATCCTGGCCGAAACCTACGGCAACAACCCCCTGCTGAACGCCGCCCGCCGCCTGCGCTGGAAGCTCGGCGGACAAGCCGAGGAACAGGGCGAGGACATCCTGCTGGGCGACGCCGAAATTGACCTCCTGCGCGGCCGCTTCGCCCGCGTCGAGGTTTACCCGCTGAATTTCCTTGCCATGGCCAAGCGGCTGTTTCGCGGCCGCTTGGAAAACCCGCTGATTGGCCGCCTCCTGCGTATCCTCGAATCGGCGGATGACGCGCTCCTGGGCGCGTTCCCCGGCCTCCGCCGCTATTGCGGCGAGGTGCTGGTCGAAGCCGAGAGATAACGCGCCATCGCGGATCGCACTTCTCCCAACACATCCGGCGCGTCCCCGCGCACCACCGTCACCGCACCCGGCCCCGATGGACGCCACCGCTCCAGGAACTTCTCGTTGGGGAACCCCTGAAACACCGTGATCAGCGGAACGCCGCATGCCGCCGCCGCGTGTTGCCCCGCCGAGTCGTAACCCACGTACAACCGGCTGTTCGCGATCCGCGCCGCGAAATCGGCGAACGATCCGCGAAACGTCCGCATTCCCGGCAGCATCGCCCGCCGCGCGCGATCCGCCTCCTCCCCGCCCGCGCCTTCGTCGATCAGCACAGCGGACCCTTCCAGCAGCTCCAGCATCGCGCGCTCGAACTCCGGCCCCAGTCCCTTCGCCGGATTCTCGCCCACACCCAGGCTCACCGTCACGTCGGGCCGGTCCGTCGAGGGCACCGGCGCGACAAAGGCCCGCGCCCCCGAAACCCCGAACACTCCCGCGAACCACTCCGCGGCCAGCACCGACAGCGGCTGCGATCCCGGCGCGCTCCGGCTCTCGAAATGAAAATACCGCTCCGGCCCGCAGACCGGAATCAACCCCAACTGCGTCAGACGCGAATCCGGATCGATCACGATGCTCCCCGGCTGATCCACCATCTCGCGCAACTGGAACGATGCCGCCAGCCGGTCCTCCAGCAATCCCGTCCGCTGGTACGGAGCCTCCAGAAACTGAATCCGCGGATCGGCGGCGAACATCTCGGCGCTCTTGCGTCCGCCCACCAGGCGGATTTCCGCTTCCGGAAACCTCTTCTTCGCCCCGTCGAGAATCACGCTGGTGATCGCCACGTCCGCGCCCAAGGTCACCCGCGAGAGCACGAACACCCGTCGCGCTTCACCCGGAACCTCCGGCGGCGGTGACGGCTCCCGCAGCGCCGCGCCCGGAGCCACCCGCGCGATCACCCGCCTGAACATCCGTTGATACACGCCCGCCAGACCCGGATCGAAGGAATCGGCCAGCGGCTCGATCACCCGCGCGAAAAAAGCGCGGCTGCCCTCCGGCGTCCGCGCCTCCTCCACCACCCGGCCGATCCACTCCTCTGGCGCTTCCTCCAACGCGAGGCAGCGCTCCAGCAGCCTAGGAAAGATACTTTCCAACAATCGGCTCCAGCTTCTTCTTCGTCGCCTCCGGAATGCGCGTGCGATCGGTGAGGATCGCCGCCGCCAGCGCGCCATGACACTTGCAAGCTGCCCCGGGCGGCAGCGCCGCCACTGCGTTCGCCACCACCCGCGCGGCGTTTTCCGCGTTCTTGGTCAGCACCGCCACAATCTGATCCACCGTCACCGCGTCATGATCCGGATGCCAGCAGTCGTAATCCGTCACCATCGCCACGGTCGTGTAGCAGATCTCCGCTTCGCGCGCCAGCTTCGCCTCCTGCAGGTTCGTCATGCCGATCACGTCCGCGCCCCAGCTCCGGTACAGCTTCGATTCCGCCAGCGTCGAAAACGCCGGACCCTCCATGCACACGTAGGTCCCGCCCCGCCGCGCAGTCACGCCCGCGCCGCGGCACGCTTCATAGGCGGCATCAGCCAGATCCTCGCATACCGGATGCGCGAAGCTCACGTGCGCCACAAGTCCCTCGCCGAAAAACGTAGATGCCCTGCCCATCGTCCGGTCGATAAACTGGTCGATCACCACGAAATCGCCCGGCTTGTGCTCCTCCTTCAGCGAGCCCACCGCGCTCAACGAAAGAATTCGCTCCACGCCCAGCTTTTTCATGCCGAAAATGTTCGCCCGGAAGTTCAGCTCGCTCGGCGAGTAGCGATGTCCCCGCCCGTGCCGCGCCAGAAACGCGACCTCGCGCCCCGCCAGCTTGCCTACCACGTACACTTCGCTCGGCGATCCCCACGGCGTCTCCACCGCCACTTCCTGCTGCGCTTCAAAGCCTGGCATCGAGTACAGGCCCGAGCCGCCGATGATTCCGATTTCCGCCTTCAATTGCTCTCCTTAATGTCCTTGGATCAGTTCCAGCAGCACCCCGCCGGTCGACGCCGGATGCACAAACACGTAAATGTGCCCGCCCGCGCCTTCGCGCGGCTCATTCAACAGGCGCGCGCCGCTTTCCTTCAAACGCCGCACCGCCGCCTCCAGATCCGGCACTTTCACCGCGATGTGATGCAGGCCCTCGCCCCGCTTCTCAATGAACTTGGCGATCGTGGAGTCGGGTTCGGTCGCCTCCAGCAGCTCGATCCGCGGCCCGCTTAGCGGCAGCATCGCCACGTTCACCTTCTCTTGCGCCACCGTTTCCCGCATCGAAGTCGTCAGGCCCAACTGCCCCTCGTAGAACTTCAGCGCCTGCTCGATGGACTTCACCGCGATCCCGAGATGGTCGATCTCAAACCCGCTCATGCGTCATCTTCTCCAGAAATTCTTCCACCACTCCGTAGGGATCGCGGCGCCGCTCCGCGACTTCCGCCGCCGCCGCCGCGAAATCCGCCACCGGCAGCCGTTCGATCAGGCGCTCCCGCAGCATCTCGCGCAGCCGCAGGCTCCACCGCTCCGCCGATCGCTCCCGCGCCAGTCCCGTTTCCTGGTACTGCCGCGCTGCTTCCAGCGCCTCCGCGATTCCCTGCCCCTCGCTCGCCACCGTCTTCACGATCGGCGGCGTCCAGCCGTCCGGCCGGTGCGACAGCGAAAAGTACGCCTTGATCTCGCGCTCCAGTTTGTCCGCCCCCGGCTGATCGCTCTTGTTGATCACGAACACGTCGCCGATTTCCATGATCCCGGCCTTGATCGCCTGCACATCATCGCCCATGCCGGGCACCAGCACCACCAGCGTGACGTCCGCCAGCCGCGCGATCTCCACTTCATCCTGCCCCACGCCCACCGTCTCGATCAGCACCACGTCGCGCCCCGCGGCGTCGAACAGCAGCGCCAGATCCGTGGTCGCCCGCGCCAGCCCGCCCAAAGCCCCTCGCGTCGCCATGGACCGGATGAAGACGCCCGCGTCCGAGTGATGCTGCTGCATCCGGATGCGATCGCCCAAAATCGCGCCGCCGGTATAGGGGCTGGAGGGATCCACCGCGATCACCGCCACCGTCTTCCCCGCGTCTCGCAGCGTGCGCGTCAGTTGATCGCAGAACGTGCTCTTGCCCGCGCCCGGCGCGCCCGTCACCCCCAGGATCAGAGCCCGCCCCGTCCGCGGGAACAACTCCTTCAGCAGTTCCTCGGCGCCGGGCTTGCGGTTTTCCACCATCGTTGCCGCCCGGGCCAGCGCGCGAATGTCTCCGCCTCGAACCTTCTCCGCCAGCTCTCCCATCAGCTCTTCAGCAACTGCCGCGCGATCACGAGCCGCTGGATCTCGCTGGTGCCTTCTCCAATCGTGCAAAGCTTCACGTCCCGGTAGAACTTCTCCACCGGATAATCCTTGATGAATCCGTAGCCCCCGTGGATCTGCAGCGCGTCGTCCGCCACCCGCACCGCCACCTCCGAGGCGAACAGCTTCGCCATCGCCGATTCCTTGTTCACCGGCTGCCCCTGATCCTTCATCCACGCCGCCCGGTACACCATCAATCGCGATGCATCGATGCTCGTAGCCATGTCCGCCAGCTTGTTCTGGATCGCCTGAAACTCCGATATCGGACGCCCGAACTGCTTGCGCTGCTTCGAATACCGCAGCCCCGCCTCATAGGCCCCCTGCGCCAGGCCCACGCTCAACGCGGCGATCGAAATCCGCCCCCCGTCCAGCACCTTCAGCGAATTCTTGAAGCCTTCCCCTTCGCGCCCCACAAGCTGCGATGCCGGCAGCCGGCAATCCTCGAACAGCACCTCGCCCGTCGGGCTGGACCGCATTCCCAGCTTGTTCTCTTTCTTGCCCACCCGGAATCCCGGCGTTCCCTTCTCGATCACGAACGCGGAAATCCCGCGCTGCGATTCTGACCGGTTCGTCACTGCCATCGCCACGCAGGTATCCGCTACGTGCGCATTGGTGGTGAACGTCTTGCCCCCGTTCAGTACCCAGCATTCGCCCTGCCGCACGGCTGTGGTTCGCGTGCCGCCCGCGTCCGAACCCGCTTCCGGCTCCGTCAGTGACCAGCAGCCGATCCATTCCCCCGTCGCCAGCTTCGGCACGTACCTCTGCCTCTGCTCCTCGGTGCCCGACTCATACAGGTGATTCGTGCCCAGGGAAACATGCGCGGCGACGCTCAGCGCAAAGGAAGGGTCCACCCGCGACAGCTCCTCCACGATAATCGAGTACTCAATATAGCCCAGCCCCGCTCCTCCCAGTTCCTCCGGAAAAATCGGACCCAGAAAGCCCAGCTTGCCGGCTTTCTTCATCACATCCATCGGAAACTGCTGAGCTTCGTCCCATTCCAGGACGTGCGGCGCCAGTTCCGCCTCCGCAAACTCGCGTACGGTTTTCCGGAGCTGAACTTGCTCCTGTGTGTATTCAAAATCCATGTTGGGTTTCGCTTCTATCAGTCTAACAAGGCGCCGCAAACCGGCCCCAAGGAAGCCTTCGGGCAAATTGGACCAACCGCCACCCGAAAACACACTTCCACCCCATTCAAATTGCGCCAGCCACACTCCGGCAATAAGCTCTGGCCATCTGAGGGGGATCTCCGCCTGGTTTACAGGGTGTGGCGGGGGTGCCATCCAGAAGTCTCGTTTTGGGGGTTCATATGAGGGGTTTGTTTTCCATCCTTCTCGCCGGGAGTCTCGCGCTTCCGGTCGTCGCGCAGATCCAGAACGCCCGCCTCGAAGGATCCGTTCAGGATTCTTCGGGTGCGGTTATTCCCGCCGCGAAGTTATCCGTCGTCAACAACCGGACTCAGGTCAAGATGGATGTCGATGCCGACGCGCAGGGCTTCTACGTCTTTCCCGTGCTGCAACCCGGCATCTATACGCTCAGCGTGTCCGCCGGCGGCTTCCGCAAGTCCACTGTCACCAACATCGAACTCAACGTCGGCGTCACCATTCGCCAGGACGTCAAGCTCGAGGTGGGCGCCGTCGCCGACTCCATTACCGTCGAGGCCGGATCGGTCCGCGTCCAAACCGCGGAAGCCACCGTGCAGCGCGCCATCACGCTGCGCGACATCGACAACCTCCCGCAACTCGCGCGCAACCCCCTGGCCTTGGCCACCTTCCAGCCCGGCGTCCAGATCGGCAATCCCGGCGACCCCAGCTTTGGCCGCGTGAACGGCATGCGCCAGGGCTCCAACAACAGCACCCTGGACGGCGTTGACGTCAACGACGCGGTGAACCCCCGCCTGGGACTAGCCCTGAACGCCACCAACACGGACTCCATCGAGGAATTCCGCATCATCACCAACGGCGCCAAGGCCGAACATGGACGCAGCGCCGGCGGGCAGATCGAGCTGATCACCCGCTCCGGAACCAACCGTTTTTCGGGCAATCTGTACGAGTTCCACCGCAATACCATCCTGAACGCCAACAACTTCTTCAACAAGTCCGCCGCCGGCCCCGAGAATCCGCGGCCCAAGTTCATTCAGAATCAGTTCGGCGGCTCCTTCGGCGGTCCGGTGCTGATTCCGAAGCTGTTTAACGGCCGTGACAAGCTGTTCTTCTTCTACAACTACCAGGGCTCGCGCACCGCGCAGGAAGTGGTCCGCAACCGCACCGTCCTCACCGCCGACGCTCGTCGAGGCGTCTTCCGCTGGACGCCCCCGGAAACTCCCCCGGGAACCACCGATATCCGCTCCTTCGACATCGTCGCCAATGATCCGCGGCGTCTCGGCGTCGACCCCACGGTGGCCCGGCTCATCGCCCTCACCCCTCTGCCCAACAATACCGACGTCGGCGACGGCTTGAACACAGCGGGATATCGATTCAATGCTCCCGCCGGCACCCAGGGCGACCAGAACACCTTCAAGACCGACTGGAACCCCGCGGCGTCCCTGCGCATGTACTTCCGCTACTCCTGGTTCAAGACCCTGACGCCCGCCGACACCCTCAACAATGCCGAGCAGACCTTCCCGGGTCAGCCCAACGGCACCCAGGGCGGCATCCGCTCCGGTTTCTCCGCCGGCGGCAACTGGACCATCAAGCCCTGGATCGTGAACGAGTTCATCGCTGGCTTCTCCCAGTCCAGCGTCCGCTTCGGCCGCGTCCGCAGCGACTTTTTCCCCGGCGAGCCGCTGATCTCGGCCACCTTGACCACCAGCACCGCCACCACGCTCTACACCAATCCCATTCCCATCGCTTTCGGTTCGGATCGCAACTCGCCCGTCAAGCAAATCACCGATAACCTGTCGATCCTGCGCGGCAAGCACAGCCTGAAGGCCGGGTTCCGCTATGCCTACACCCGCCAGTTTCAAACCGCCGACGCGAACATCTGGCCTACCATCAGCCTCGGCCAGGACAACGGAGCCGCGGCGCCCGGCAACATCGGGCCCACCGGCGCCGTCATCGCCTCCGCCGACCGCCAGCGTTTCGACGCGATGTACAACAACCTGCTCGGGCGCATCAGCAACATCGCCACCACCTTCAACAGCGACCTGGAAAACTTCCTTCCAGGCCAGCCCCGCGTAAGAAACTTCATCTTCCGCGACTACGCCTACTACCTCCAGGATGACTGGCGGCTCGCCCCCAACTTCACCCTAAACCTGGGCGTCCGCTACGAGTTCTTCGGCGTGCCCTTCGAACGCGACCGGCTGCAGGGCAACATCGACCAGCAGTCCCTGGGACTCATCAACACCGTCAGCCAGATTTCGGACCTCACGGTGCGCCGCAGCAACGCCTGGTTTTCCAATGACTGGAACAACTTTGCTCCCCGCATCGGCTTCGCCTGGGATCCGTTCAAGGACGGAAAAACCAGCGTGCGCGCCTCCTGGGGCATGTTCTACGACCGCGTCACCGGCGGCACTTCCATCGATCCCGACGCCAATATGCCGGGCTTCGCTCAAGCTACCCAGGTATTCCCGAACCGTACCGCCGGCAGCGATGTCCGCCTGCGCGACAACCCGGCGTTGCCCGCCGCCACCGGCGCTCCCATTCTGACCCTTCCGGCCAACCGCGGCTTCGCCACCTTGTCGCTGTTCGACCCCAACTTCCGGACGCCCTACGTGCTGCAAATGAATTTCACCGTTCAGCGCGAGCTGATGCGAAACACGGTGCTGGAAGTCGGTTACGTCGGCAACCGCGGCATCAAGCAGGTCCTCGATCAGAACGTCAATCAGACCCGCATTTATCAGGGGTTCCTGAACGACTTCAACGAGCTGCGCGCTTTCCAGGCAAGCTCCGCCGCCACGCCGTCCGCCACCAACGCGCTGGTCCGCATGTTCGGCACGCCGCAGGCGGCTATCACCGCCATCGGCGCCACCCCCGTCCGCCAGGGCAGCGTCGGAGCCGCGGCGCACACCATCGACACCTCCAACAGCCCCCGCTACGCCGCCGCGGGCCTGTCCGACTTCTACCTTAGGAACTTCCCCCAGTTCCAGAACGTGAACGTCACCACCAACGCCGGACGCACCTACTACGACTCCCTCCAGGTCAGCCTCCGCCGCCAGGCGGGCAGCTTGCGGTTCGCCGCCAACTACACCTGGTCCAAGACCATGGACACCCTCTCCACCGACGGCGGCGGATTCACCGGCCCGTTGGATAACTTCAACCTCGCCCTCACTCGCGCCCGCTCCGACGCGGACCGCCCCCACACCTTCAACTGGTCCGCCAGCTACGTTCTGCCCATCGGCAAAGGCAAGCTCATCGGCGGCAATATGCCCAACTGGCTCGATCGCGTCGCCGCCGGCTGGGAGATCGGGTCCCTCGGCATCTGGACCTCCGGCGCCACCATGAGCATCTCCTCCGGTGTTTACACCGGTCCCAATCAGACCGACTTCGGCCCGGCCGCGACGAACGTCGGATCGCTGGTCAACTACTCCGGCACCGACCGTCACATCGGGGCCGCCCAGCGGTTCGGCGGCGGCGTGCGGTTCTTCACTCCGGAACAGATCGCCATGTTCTCCGTTCCGGCCCCCGGCTCCATCGGCAATTCCGGCCGCAATGCCTTCCGCGGTCCCGGCTTCTTCAACACCGACCTCTCCGTGATCAAGCGCTTCCGCGTGGTGGGGGAACGCACCTTCGTCACCTTCCGCGCCGAGGCCTACAATCTCCTGAATACGGTCAACTTCGTCAACCCGCTGCTCAATCTGCAGACCCCGCAGACCTTTGGACGCATTCAGGCCACCGTTACCGGGGCCGCCAATCAGTCCGGAGCGCGCGTGATGCAGATGGCGCTGCGTCTCGACTTCTGATCCTTGAAGCAATCCTCAGCGCCGGGCCCGCAATGGTCCGGCGCTTTTCCTTTGGTCACGCCCCCATCGCGACTCGATTTCGTTTGCTATCAATCCCTTGATCCCGTGAGCGCCACCGGCGTTTTCCCCTTGTGATACAACATTGGCCGAAGCGCGACGGGCTGGCCAGCCTGCTTCTTAAGCCGGGATCGATCCCGCAACGAATTTTGTCTGAAGCCGATCGGAGGGGCCTCCGGTGAGCACGCCGGAGCCCCTGAGGTGAGGCCGTAGTGTGTCCCGACTCCGCCTACTGGCCGCTGAAGCCGATCCGGTCCCGCTGCGCCGCCAGCTTCTTCGCGTCCAATCCCGGAACCTTGCTCAGTTCCTCGAAGCTTTGGAACTCGCCGGATTTCGTGCGATGCGCGACAATCGCCTCGCCTTCCTTCGGCGTCAGCCCCAGCACATCCGCCAGTTCCGCCGCCTGCGCTTTGTTCACGTTCAGCCGCGATAAGTAACGCGCCAGATACTCGATCATCTCCTCGAGTTCCGCATCCTCGGCGTTCATTCCCCGGCTGACCATGTCATGCACGCTGGTGTGCCACGCCTGCCGCGTCTTGCGCATGTTCGCGAACAGATTCAATCCGTGGCAACCGCCGCATAGCCGCTCCACGGTCTTCTTCCCCGGTTTGTCCGGGAACGCATCCCCCGCGACAACGGGCATCCCCATCAGCATCAGAATGGTTACGGCGGCTCGCACAAAACCAGATTACATCGGGATCGCCCATTACGTTCCTTTACGCCCGGTACCCGCCCGGCGGCTGATATCCTGAGTCCTCGGAGGGCACGGCAGCCACGATGGAAGAGAAGCAAAAACCCACCAATCCCGAAGAAAACAAGAAGTCCCGCCGCGGATTCCTGAACGCCTCCGCCATCGCGGCCGCGGCCGCCTTTGGCGCGGCGCCGAAAGCCCAAGCCGAGCCCGGCGTCTCCCCCATCCGCGTTCCCGACGCCATCCCCAACGCCCTCAACACTCCCGGCAAACCGGCCAACTGGCCCATGCGCGGCGCGCAGATTTTCGCCCGCGTCTGCAAGGATGAAGGCCTCGCCGCCCTGTTCTGCTGCCCCGGCAATTACGAGATCATCAACTCCATCGTCGAAGAGGGCATCCCCGCGTACGGAGGCCGCACCGAAGGCTCCATGTGCTCCGCCGCCGACGGCTTCGCCCGCGTCACCGGCGAGATCACGGCGTGTTCCGGCACCGAAGGTCCCGGCTTCACCAACATGATCATGAACATCGCCGCCGCCAACGCCGCCCGCACCCCGCTGCTGGTTCTGGCGAGCAACAAGCGGATCGCCGACGACGACAGCGAAATGGGCATCCAGACCTGCTACCAGCAGCCCACCACCGAGGGCATGCGCAAATACGGCAAGCGCCTCATCGATCCCAAGCGCGTCTACGAGTACGCCGCCTACGCCTTCCGCCAGTTGAAGACCGGCGTCCCCTCCCCGGTCCACCTGGATTTTCCCGGCGAGATTTCCAACGCCCGCTTCAAGGACGCAAGCGAGCTCCGCTACTTCCATGACAAGGCCAAGTACAAGACCGACGCCCGCCCGCACCCGGATCCCAAACGCATCGCGACCCTCGCCGGCATGATCAAGGCCGCGCAGCGGCCCATCATTGTCGCCTCCACCGGCGTGTTCTACAGCCGCGCCTGGGACGCCCTGAAGGCCGCCGCCGAAAAGGCGGAGATCGCCGTCGTCGAATCCGGACCCTCCCGCGGGCACTTCTCCGACGCTCACCCGCTGTCCGCCTCCACCGCGCCCGGGGCGCTCGCCAGCGCCGATCTGGTGATCTTCATCGGCCAGTATTCCATGCCCAACGTAGGCGAATGCGCCTTCAGCCCCGACGCGAAATACGTCCGCATCGATCCCGACGCATCCGACATCGGCCGCAACTGGCCCATCGACTTCGGCATCGTGAGCTGCGAAAAGGCCGCCCTGGAGGCCCTGGCGTCCGCGCTCCCGAAGATGACGCACGAAGCCTGGGTCGCCGAACTCGCCGCCGAGCGCAAGAAATTCGAGGACCAGAACGCCGAATACTACAAAACCGGACTGGGCTACACCGATGCCGTCCACCCCGCCGTAATGGCGCAGGAACTCAGCGACTTCCTGTACCGCGGCGACCTCGCCAGGGAGCTCACCACCGTGGTCGCCGGCGGCTACGGCATCGCCCGCTACATGCGCCGCTACCTCCGCGCGCACCGTCCCGGACAGATTTGCAACGGCGCGTATCAGTACGGCGCCATCGGTCCCGATTGCGGCTACGCCTTCGGCGCGGCTGCCGCCGTTCAGTTGGGCGCCGGACCGCAAGCGCCTTACAAAGGCGCGCCCGTGGTCGCCATCACCGGCGATGCCGGCTTCGCTTACTCCGGCATGGAGATCGAGACCATGGCCAAGTACAAGATGCCGGTGGTGCTCATCGTTTACAACAACAACGCCTGGGGCATCATGAGCCAGGGCAAGCCGGTGCACATGTACCTCTTCCAGGAAAACCTCCGCTACGACAAAATCGGCGAGTCCCTGGGCGCGCGCGGCGAGTATGTCACCAAGCCCGCCGACTTCCTGCCCGCCCTGAAACGCAGCTACCAGATCGCCGCCAGGGAACGCGTCTCCACGGTGATCAACTGCCAGGCCAAACGCGAGTTCTGGACCCAGCAGTTCGCCCCCGGCATGCTCGGCAAGGTCGAGCCCGGCTGCATGGCCTACAGCCATTGAAGTTGAAGACGAAGCCCAGCGCCGGCATCGACGCGGTCCGCGAGGTCCTGGAGGGTTACGCGACGCGCGGCGTGTTCCGGTCCTACAGCGAACTGCCCGCCAAGGGCGCGAAGGCGATGTTCCGCTTCCACTGGCTGTGGAACGCGCCCTTCACGCTCTCCTTCGACGCCGGTCGCCAGGCGATTCTGTTCGAGAAGTTGCTCGACTCAGTCCCGCCGGGGTCCCCGGTGGACTTGAGCGTCCGCCGCTTCCTGACGGAAGCCGCCGCGCCCGGACGCCCCGAGCATCGCCGCCTCGATCCGCGCCGCATCGGCATCACCGTCTCCAACCGCTCCGGCGCGCTCACCCTGCGCTTCCGCGCCAAGGACGGGGAAATCGAGCCGGCCGTCCGCAAGGCCGTCAACCTGGTCAACGAACTGCTCGCCTCGCACCTCAGCATGGAGCAGCCCGAGTACCTGGCGAAGGTTTTCCGGCTGCCCGAAGACTAGTGCTTGGCCATTCGATGCCCGTCACGAATGAGCGGCCAACACTTCATCCGCCAGGCGATCCAGCGCCGCCCAGTCCGTGAACTCGTGATCGCGCGACGTGTCCGTGCTCGCTCCCTCGCGTTTGGCGATCCATTTCATCATCAACTTCATCAGCAGGTTGTAGCGCGAGTACATGAGCGCGCCCGCCACCGGCTGCACCCGCTCCGGATGCCAGCCCGTCTCCTTCAAGAACGCGTCGATCATGCCTTGCACCGCGGCGGCTGCCTTCTCTCGTTCCCCGGCCGGCCTCGCCGCGTCTTCCGCGCCCGCTTCCGTAAGGCTCACCGATAGAAACACGGACCGCATCCCTTCCAGCGCCGCGCGATGGCGGCGCACGAACTCCACCATCTCCGCTTCATGCTTCCCCGCGTGAACGGACGCGGCGAGTACCGCCGCCCGGTATCCCTCCGGCGTGAATTCCGGCGGCAGATCCGCCGCGTGTTGCAATTCGGCCTCGGCGCCGCGGGACCGGATGGTTGCCGCGATGTGCTCGGCAATCCGCCGCGTGTGTCCCTCCCGCGTGGCATAAACGATCAACACCGGTTTCATTGCTACCTCCCCCGGTCATGAATCAGCGAGCCGGGCGCCGGATTGTGGTAGATAATCCGCTGCCCGGCTCATCGGCAGGCACCTTATGAGACCTGGCAGCGGCATGCCGGAGTGCACTCGCACTTCTCTCCGCACGGGCAGCCTGCGGCCCGGTTCGGGTTGAGGTCCTGGCAACCGCACTGACAGGTTGCGCCAGCGCACGATGCGCAATTGCATGGTTTCGAGTTGGTCAACATTTGAAGCTCCTTTTCGGTTTTGGGTTGGCGTGATGCCAACAACCCGAGTCTCGCATTCGAGCGCCCGAACGGGATTGAACAAAACAGCTAATGTCTCGGGATGAATCGGCTAACCTCCCGGCGCGGCCAGGGGGGTCCCCGGAACGTGATCGTCGGACGAGCTGAAAGGCGACGCAAGCCTTGCCAGGTCGCCTCGCATCAATGCGGAAGGCGCCATACCCACCATTTGGTAGAACGTCCGTGTCAGGTGGGCGGCATCGGCGAAATCCGCGGCATGCGCGGCGGCGGAAATGGTTCGTTCCGATGCAATCGCGGCCATGGCGCGCGTCAGCTTCCGCCATAATACATAGCGGCTGAAAGGCAGCCCGACCTGTTCCTTGAACAAGTGAGCGAACCGGCTTGGCGACAGGAACACCATATCCGCCGCTTTCTCTAACGAAACGTGGAGATCCTCGCCGTCACGAATCGCGTTCAATACCTTCGTCACTCTGTGGTCCAGGCGCCGGGCAGGCGGCGCACCGGGGCTGAAAGCGCGAACGCAATGGCGGATGAGCGCTCCGATTTCCAAGCTCTCAAACGGTTGGTCGATGAACTTGCGTAGCTCGGCGGCGGAGGATTCCACGCGCGCTCCGGAAACGATCGTGATGTCGCGCGTGAGCGAATTGCACAGCCATGTTCCTTCCGCCGACTCCGGATCGACGAACAACATCGCGCCCAGCGCACCATTGCAATTGAACCCGTGGACGGCGTCCGGCCGCACAATCACCCCTCTACCCCCGCGCCACTCGCCGTCTTGCGCGGCGACGCACACCTCTCCTTCGAGTGCGACGACTATCTGGATCGCATGATGCGCGTGCGCCGGCACAACACCCTCAGCGCGGGCGAGCAAGAGAAAACCGCCTTCCCAAAGATACCAGCGCGGATCGCTTATCCAGCGGTAAGCACCGGGGCTCTGCGTCTCGGTCACATACTCCTCGCCCCCACTGTAGCTGATTCGTTCAAGAACTTCAGTGCGAACCTTCAATTTCAAGCACGGCTTGCGGCGTTACTTTGGGTCATGAACGAAACCAGTCACGGGAAGCTCCTGAAAACGACGTGCGGCGTGGTCACGCTTCTTCTCGCCCTCGGGGCCGTATCGCCCGCCCTCGCGGTGCCGAATCCGCTCCGCCGCGCCATACGACTGATCCGCGGAACCGGCGTACAAAAGCCGCCCGCTGGCGAATTCGGGCTGGGCCCCCGCGCCTCCGCGCACGGCCGGTACGTCGCAACGCTCACTCCAGATCGCCAACTCCGGCCCCGGAGGATGCTGTCAGTCCGCGTCACCGTAATGGACGGCAATGGCCGGCCAGTCTCTGACGCGTCGCTGACCATCGCTGGGGGGATGCCGGAGCACGGTCACGGCCTTCCGAGCCGGCCTCGAGTGACCCGTAACCTCGGCGAGGGCTCCTATGAGATCGAGGGCGTGCGCTTCAACATGGGCGGCTGGTGGGAGTTCAAAGTGTCCATCGAGGCCGGCGGCCTGGCGGACACCATCACCTTCAACCTTGGACTTTGATAGATCAGAGCCATCGCATGACCCAGAATCGCATCCTGATCCGCGCCACGCTGGTTGCGGTATCAGCCTTCCTCACCGGGGCGGACTCCGCGCCGGACCGGTGGTCACAAGCGGAACTTGCGACGCTACAGTCTCTTTCACTCGAGGAACTGGAGCCAATCCCCTCGGATCCGACGAATGCGGTGGCCGGCCATCGCGGGGCGGCGGCTCTAGGCGAGCGGCTGTTCTTTGACACGCGGTTGAGCGCCAACAGCGCTGTCGCATGCGCCACGTGTCACCAGCCAGACCGTACCTTCCAGGACAGCATCCCGCTTGGCCGGGGCGTGGGTGTGACATCCCGGCGAACCATGCCGATAGCGGCGACCGCGCACGCCCCGTTTCTGTTTTGGGACGGACGCAAGGACAGCCAGTGGGCGCAGGCGCTTGGACCACTGGAGAGCGAAGTGGAGCACGGAGGCACGCGAGCACTATACGCGCACGCTATCGCCGCGCACTATCGCGCCGAGTATGAAACGCTGTTCGGACCGCTGCCCGACCTCTCCGCCGTGCCGCCGTCGGCGGGTCCGCTCGGCGACGAACCCGCCCGTGCCGCCTGGGCGAAACTAAGCGACACCCAGCGCACGGATGTCACACGAGTGTTCGTCAACATCGGAAAAGCGATCGCCGCCTACGAGCGCCGCATCGAGTTCGGGCCGTCGCGCTTCGACAGATACGTATCCGTTGTATCCGCCGGACATTCCGGCCGCGGCATCCTCACCAAGGAGGAAATCGCCGGCCTCCGCCTGTTCCTTGGCCCGGCGAACTGCACGCAGTGCCATAATGGTCCGCTCTTCACCAACAACGAGTTCCACAATACCGGCGTGCCCGCCCGGCCGGGAGCGACCATGGACCAGGGCCGGTTAGCCGGAGCGACCGCGGTCCTGCGTGATGAATTCAATTGCCGCAGCCAGTGGAGCGACGCCCCCAGGCGATGCCCCGAGCTAGAGTTCATGATGGCCGGAGACCATGCGCTTGGCGCCTACAAAGTGCCTTCGCTAAGAAACGTAGCAGAGCGCGCCCCGTACATGAACGCTGGGCAGTTGGCGACCCTGGACGCTGTGCTCGATCACTACAACCGCGCTCCCGCCGAGGCCGCCGGCCGGAGCGAACTGCGGCCCCTTCGGATGAACGCCCGCGAACTGCGCCAGATCGCGGCCTTCCTGCGGACGCTCAGTGGGCCCATCGTTGTTAACGGACGAATGGCTGTTCGGGAGGCGCATTGACTGATGGCCTGCTGTCGCTCTCGCTTCCGGAGCCCCGCCGAAGTTCCGAGCCGGAAGACCCCGGACCGCCTCGGCCTATAATCCCTTTATGCCTCACCTTTGCCGCATGGCCCTTGCGCTGCTGCCCCTCCTCGCCGGAGCGCAGGACCAGCCCCCGGCGCGATTCCACCACGTCCACCTCAACTCCACCGACCCCGCCGCCGCCATCGATTTCTACACCTCCCGCCTCGAAGCCGGGAAGCGCAGCTTCGCCGGCCTGATGGACGGCGTATTCGCCAACAACGTCTGGCTGCTGTTCACCAAGGTCGCGACGCCGCCCAAGTGGGAGATTACCTCCGGCATCTGGCACATCGGCTGGGGCGGCGGCGCCGATATGAAGGACACCTATCAGAAGCAACTTGACAGGGGCACGAAGTTTTTCACTCCGCTCACCGACCTCAGCGATCAGTGCGACGGCAAGGGCGGCAACGGGCGCTTTCTCTTCGCCTACATCGACGGACCGGACCATGCACTCACCGAGCTCAACACCACCGCCGCCGGCAACTTCCGCTTCGGGCACGTCCACCTGCTCAGCGAAGACCCGATCGCCGCCGCCGAGTGGTACATGAAGCACTTCGGCCTGAAACGCCGCGGCTCCGGGCCCATCTCCCGCGAAATCCGCCACCGCTGCGGACGCCAGACCGCTCCCGCCGTCTCCATGATGATCGACGACGTGAACCTGATCATCTACCCCGTCGGCAACGCCAAGGCCGCCTTCCCCGATGTCTGGAAAGGACGCACGGCCATCGAATCCAGCCAGGGTCACGCGCTGGATCACCTTGGCTTCGCCGTGGAGAATCTCGATCAGACACTGGATCGATTGCGCGCGGCGGGCGTGAAGGTGCTCGCCGAGCCACGCTCCATCGCCGGCGGGAAGCTGAAGTATGCGTTCCTCGAAGGTCCCGATCTCGTCAGGATCGAAGTGCTGGAGGACAACACCGCGAGGCCGTGATCACCGCCGCAAGCTCTTCTCCGCTTCCTCCCGCGCCCGCACCGAGCCCTGTATCCTTTGCGCGCTCTCGCGATCCGGAGCGCTGAACACCAGCACCGCGTCGCCCACCGGGCGCTCGGCGCCGTCCGACGGCGAATTGCGCACGCGGCCCTTTACCACCATAGTGGTCGAGCCCCCGCCGTCCAGGTTGATCGCTTCCATCGCCCCCATCGATACCAGTTCTTCGGCGAGCTCCGCCAGCGTCATCCCGATGCTGATCTTCTGCCTGCCGTCGAGCGTCACCAGCAGCAGCGTCCCGTCGGCTTTCCGGGCCGCCGCCGTGCGCGGATGCCGCGGATTCGCCGGCGCCACCACCTTGCCTGCCTCCACCAGCCGGGGACCCGCGCCCAGAACATCCGTCGCCCGGCAGGTCTCCGGCTTCTGCCGGAGCGCCGCCTGTACCCGTACCCGCTTGGAGCGCCGGACGTTGCGGCGCAGCCAGATCGCGGCCGGCCCGCTTCCTGAGATCACGCTGCCGCCGGGCGGGATCGCGAGATCGGAAGCGCCGGTCTCCACCACCCGGCCCGATTCGTTCACCGCCACTTCGTACCCGTCGCCCGCCGTCAGCGTGCTCGGGCCCATCCGCGCCGTGTACAACATCAGGGAGCCTTCCGCGCGCTCCTGATTCACGCCCCGCAGCGGCCAGCTTTCGCCATTCATGCGCACCGCTCCCTGGAAGTTCACGGTGGCGATCCGCAGGTCCTCCACGAACTTCTTCTCCTCGCAGAACAGGAGCGCGGCGCGGCTCGGACCGCCGCTCACCACTTGCCCCTCCAGCGCATAGGGGTATGCTGACGAACCCAGAAACACCCCTCGCGTGACAAAGAACCCCCCGTTGATCGCCGCGATCGCCCCGTACCGCTCCGCCATGGCGGTCGTTCGCTCCCTCCCAATCGCGCGATCCAGAGCCCGGACGGGCAACAGGTTCACGCTGGGCTCGCGAGGATCGATCATCAGAATCTGCATCGTGAACGGCCCCAGTTCGCCGCGGTAGAACCGCCGTTCGCGATACACGATGCCCGGCGCGACAGGCTCGCTGCGATCGAAGGGCGCGAGATCCTGCGCCGCGATCGAGCCGCACGCCAGCAGCGCGATCAGGGCGCGATGCGGTAACAAGCCAGCTCCGTCTGATTCCGCACCAACAGCTTGCCGTGCGCGAGCGCCGGGTTGTTCCAGGTTTTGCCGTCCAACGCCTGGAACGAGGCCACCTCCTGGTGCGATTCCGGGGTCGCCTTCACCAGCGCCACGCGCCCATCCTCGGTGACGATCACCAGATGTCCCGACGCCAGCAGCACCTGCCCGTATCCGTACCGTCCGCCCTTCCATTTGCGCTTGCCCGTTTCCGCGTCCATGCACGCCAGGATGCCCTCATCCAGGCCGTACACATGCCCCTGATGAAACACCGGAGCGTTGAACTTCGCCTTCATGGCTTTCGAAAACCAGATCTGCTTGGCCTCCAGCCCGGATCCGCCGCGGGCGACCTCCACCAGAGCCGCGCCATGATCGTAGCCCGACGAAATCACAAACCGGTTCTCGCTCACCAGCAACGGCTCCGCGCTGTTCACGTCATATTCGGTCACCCAGGGGAACTCCCAAAGCAGCTTGCCGTCCGCGGGATTCACGCCGATCACGCGCTTGGCCATGGTGGCGACCACCTGCCGCACGCCCGCCAGCGTCGCCGGCACCGGCGCCGCATAAGCGCCCCCGTCCTCCTGCGATTTCCAGAGAATGGCGCCGTCCCCCTTCGCGTACGCCAGCACGCTTCTGCCCGACACCGCGATCACGCGATCCTCCAGAATCAGCGGCGTGGCCGACGTCCCCCACTGCAGATTCGGCGCGCCCGCGTCCGTCAGCACGTTGCGGAACCACACCGTCTTTCCATTCGCCGCATCGATCGCGTACAGGTCACCGGCTCCGCCCAGCGCGTACACGCGGCCCGAGTTCCATACCGGAGTCGCCCGCGGACCGTCTCCGCCCATGGACTCGGAAAAGCGGGCGTTCCAGGAATTGGCCCATAGCTCTCGCCCCGTGGCGAGATCGTATGCCGCCACTACTTCCTGATTCCGCCGCTGCTCGATGGTGAACACCTTCCCGTTGGCGACCGTCATCGAGGCATGCCCGCCGCCCACCGGCGTTCTCCAAACCTGCGCCAGGCCGCCGGCTGGCCATTGCGTCAGGATGGGAGTCTCGGAATAGACGCCGTCCCTCCCCGGTCCGCGATAGTCGAACCAGTAGGGCGCCGGATAGGAAGCCGCCGCGGCTGTGGCTACCGGCGCGGCGTTTGCCACGGGCGCGGCGGCCGCGGCTGTCTCCACGGGAGCCGGAGGCGCGGACTTCGCCTGCTCCGCGCGCGCCCGTTCGATCCTTTCGTAGTGCGCATCCTCGCTGCCTACTTGGAACGAAGGGATCAGGGCGCCGCCCGTCATCTCGTAGCGGACGAATCCCAACTGGATCGCTGTGTACAGTCCACCGGCCAGCAGCAGGACCCCGATGAGAAACATCCCGAACGTTCCTCGATACCACGGTCGTTGAGGCATATCCTTCCAGTATGGCGAAACCCGTACCCCCTTCACTGCACACCGGGCCGTGAGTAAATCCGCTACGATCGGGATGGATGGGGTCCTCCAGGATCGGAAGCGGCTTGCGAGGGCCGCGCATGCCAAGTGAGTCCAGACGCTGGTTGAAGCCGCGCGTCCCGCGGCACCAACTTTACCGCCTGGCCCCCCGCAAGCCTCCCGCTTCCAAGCGGCGGCGCATGCTGGATGCTTGGGACCGGATGCGCTATTCCATCCGGACCTGGTGGGCCTGGGCCGCCCTCACCATTCTGCTGCTGATCTTCGGCCGCTGGATTGCCGGCATCGCCACCGGATTCGCGGCTTTCATCTTCGCCCTTACCCAGCCCAGATTTCATCCGGCCGAGGCCGGCCTGGATCACGACTTCGCCGCCGATTCCCCCGAGTTCCTGATCACCATGACCGGGCTTACGGGAATGCCCTTCGTCCCCGGTAACAGTGTGAAGATCTTCAACAACGGAGACGAGTTCTATCCCGCCATCCTGGAGGCGATCGAAAGCGCGAAATCCTCCGTGACCATGGAGATGTACATCTTCTGGTCGGGCGCCGTGGGACATCGCTTCGCCGAGGCGTTGAGCTTGAAGGCGCGCGAGGGCGTTCCCGTCAAGCTGCTGGTGGACGCCATCGGCTCCTCCACCATCGGCGAGGAGAACCTGAAAATCCTGGAGGCGGGCGGCTGCCAGCTCGCCTGGTTCCGGCCCATCCGCTGGTACACCCTGATTCGCGCCAATTTCCGGCTGCACCGCAAGTCCATCATCATCGACGGACGGGTGGCGTTCTCGGGAGGCGCCGGCATCGCCGATCAATGGCTCGGCCGCGCGCGCAATAGCAAGGAATGGCGCGACGTCATGATCCGCGTGGAGGGTCCGGCGGCGCAGCATCTGCAGACCGGATTCGCCCAGAACTGGCTGGTGAACACCGGGGAGCTGGTCACCGGGTCCGCCTTTTTCCCGGTTCCGATCTCCACCGGCGAAGTGGCCGTGCAGACCATTTTGAGCTCGCCCGCCGGCGGCGCGGCCGCCGCCGGAACCATGTACATGCTCGCGCTGAACTGCGCCCGCAAGTACCTGTTCATCGCCAACCCCTACTTCATCCCTTCCCGCCCCGTCATCGAAATGCTGGGCGAGGCCACGCGCCGCGGAGTGGATGTCAAGCTGATGCTCTCCGGCGATCACTGCGATACCTGGTGGGCGCGCCAGAACAGCATCCGGCTTTACGGCAAGCTGATGGACGCCGGCGTGGAAGTCTACGAGTACGTGCCCACCATGATGCACCAGAAAACCATGGTGGTGGACGGCGTCTGGGCCACCATCGGCAGCGCCAACTTCGACAACCGTTCTCTTGCCCTCAACGACGAGACCAGCCATTGCTTCTATGATCCGGGGCTGGTCGAGGAGGCCCGCCAGATCTTCCTGGAAGACCTGCAGCGCTGCCGCAAGATCGACCGGGATCAGTGGTCCCGGCGCGGGCTCTGGTGCATCAGCCAGGAAATGTTTGCCTCCCTGATTCAAGATCAGGTCTGACCGGGCATGAAACTGTTCCGGATCGCGACCTACAACGTCCACAAGTGCCGGGGCTTGGACGGGCGCGTCCGCCCGGAGCGCATCGCGGCCATTCTGGGAGCCATCGACGCCCAGTTCGTGTGCCTGCAGGAGGTCCTGGAACCGCAGGCCGAGATCATCGCCCGCAAGCTCGATTACCGCTACGTGTTCGGCGCCACCCGCAAGCACGCGGGGCATGGCTACGGCAATGTCACCTTAAGCCGGCGGCCGTTCGAACAGACGCTCTTTTATGACCTGACAGTGCCCGGATTCGAGGAAAGAGGCTGCCTGAGAACCGATGTGCGGGTAGGCAAGCGCCTGCTCCACATCTTCAACCTGCACCTGGGAACGGCATTCCTGGAACGCCGCCGCCAGGCGCAGAAGCTGGTGGATCAGGCCGTCCTGAAGGCCATCGACATTTCCGGAGCCAGGGTGGTTCTGGGCGATTTCAATGAATGGACCCGCGGCGCCGTAACGCAGGCCTTGCGCACGGAGTTTCACCAGACCGACTTGCGTGTACACCTCAACCGGCTGAGGACCTACCCCGCGGTGTTCCCGGTCCTCCACCTCGATCACATCTATTTCGACTGGCACCTGGACGCGGAGCGGGCGTCGTTCTTCCTGACCAGGAGTACGCTGATCGCTTCCGATCACCTGCCGCTGGTGGCGGAGTTCCGGTTCAAGCGCGAGACATGAAGAAAGAGCGGGAACGCCTTTCGGGCATCCCCGCTCTTGGCCGCACCGGAGGAGTTGCTGTTCAGCGGCTTAGCTGCGTGACCGTCACCGACTGCGTTCCGATGGTCACCACGCCGGTCCGCGAGGCTTTCCAACGATTACGGTCCACCGTCAGAGTCACCACCCCGGTCGCGCTTCCCGAAGCCGGGCTCACGCTGATCCAGTTCACGTTGCTGCGCGCCGTCCAGCCGCATCCGAAGCTGCTCGATACGCCGATGTTGACGCGCCCGCCGAGATGAGTCACCGTGGCGCCGGTGGCCGACAGTGTCACCGCGCCGGTCTGGAAGTTCGCCGTCAGGCTGTAAGGCTGATTGACGGTCAGGTTCAAGTTCGGGCTGGTGGACGCGGTGACGCCGCTCCAGGATACGAAGCAGGAGCCCGCTTCGGGAATCGCCGAGAGGCCCACCGAGGAATTCAGAGCATAGAACCCGTCCGCCGTCAGAGGCGTCTGCGTTACCCGCCCGGTGCCGTTGGGCGCGGCCGAAACTTTGTATTGCACCGAGTACTGCGCCAGCACCGTGGCGTTGCTCGACGGAGTGGTGTACGTGTGCGTCTGTGCCCCGCCGTTGCTCCAGCCCGTGAACACCGTCTTGGAGTTGGTTCCGCTCACGTTCGGGGCGGAGAGCGTATGGGTGGAGCCCGGAACCCACGCGAACGTTCGCGGCGCAACCACGCTCACGCCGTCCACCACCAGCGTCATGCCCGCCGGGTTGGACGCCACCGTTACGTTTACCGTGGCCGGGGGAGCCGGAGGTGTAGTGGTTCCTCCATAGATCTTCTTCACGGAAGCGATGTCGCCCGCCGACAGGCCGGACCGCTGGCCGATCGGGATTCCCGGAGGAATGGTCTCGATCGTCGGCAGCCCGTTGACCGAGAAGGCAAACGCCGGGTAGTGCATCACCGAGTTGTAGTCATAGGTCCCGATGTCGCTGGCGTTGGAAATCTGCTGCGCGAAATTGAACGAAGCTGTGGGAGAGATGTTCTCCGTCAGCACCCGGACGAAGCTGTTCCGGTCTTCCCGCGTGTGCTCGTGGAAGAGGCCGACCGCGTGCCCGATCTCATGGATCGCGTTGCCGGTGGAGCATCCGTCCGCCAACGTCACGGCTTGCGCGCCGCCGATGCGTCCCACATAGGACGAGCAGCCGCTGCCGGTCTGGAACAGGACATAGGCCGATTCGCTGGTGCGCGGCGTCAGCCGGATGTATCCCGCCAGTTGCGTATTCCAATGGTTGACGGCGTCAATTACCCGCTGCTGGTTCGGCATCGTGGAGCTGATGGCGTAAGGAATCAGGCCGCCGGGCCAGCGATAGGTGGAGCCGTCGATCGCGACGCCGTCTTTCGCCCGGTTCTTGATCGCTTCTTCGGAAGCGGGTTCCAGCTCATCGGCGGGTCCCAGGATCATGTCGCCCTCGAGCACCGCCACGCCGCCCCGCACATCGTGCGTGATCGGGACGCCGCGCCACATCGAGTTGCGCACTTCCGTGCCCCCCGATTCCACAACCGGCTCCGGCCCCAGGTCCTGCTCGCTCACCGTGTCCAAATGCCCGACTTCGCGCAAGTCGAAGGGCAACGTCTCCAGACCCGGCCCGTTCACATGAATTTCAATAATTGCTTCCGCCCCGCCCACCGGCAGGGACCAGAACGAGCCCTCTCCATGAGGGCCGCCATTCACAAAGGGTCCGCGAACCTGAGTCGCGCGCCCGTTTTCATCGATTCCGTAAACGAAGAAACGCGCGCCTTCCGGCAGGCGAACGTTCTCAAATCGCAGCCGCAGCCCGGCCGCGCCCTCACTGGCAACCCGGAAAAAACTATAGGAAGTTCCGTCCGGCGCCGTCTCATAGGCAGGCAGCTCGGTCTGATTCACATCCAGACTTCGCACTCTTCCTTCCGCGGATTCCCGGCCTTCACCAGAGGCTTTGTACAACGGGGCGGAACTCAGCTTTCCGCTTTCGGGACCCTTCAGGTCCTGCGCTGGAACGGCTACAACAGCAGCCATCAGAAGCAGCAAGTAGCGTTTCACCAGTACTCTCCTTATCAATCGACACACGTCTACCGGCTGGGCCGGGGCACTCTTTTGTAGAGTTCCCCCCATCTGTGGGGATCAACGTGAAAACTTGATACGTCGATAGTACTGGGAAGGCGGAGGTTTGTCCGTCCGGGGAATTGCTTAGGTAGGACTCAGGAGACCCCTGACTGTCAGCCCCGTTTCGTTCTACGCCGTTTACGGAATTGTTGGTTCCGCAAGCTAGAAATCCGGGTCCGGACGCTTGCCGGGGCGTCGCCGGAAGTGGAAGCTGGTGGTCACCATGTGCCGGTCCGGTCCCAGCAAGTTCCTGCGATTCTCGAAGAAATAGCCGAAATCCAGCTCAAACCGGCCGCTGGTCGCCCACCGGATGCCGCCGGAGTAGCGGGTGGAACGCCAGCCGCCGGCGTCGTGAAAGAGCTCTACTCCGGCGTACGGCGCCACCTTCGCCGGGGTTGTGAGTCGCAGGCGGTGGCGGTAGCGGTTGAATCCGGGACCCGAGCTGTCAAACCGCTCGATCAGGCTGCGAAGCTCGGCTTCGACCATTCTGGTCTCGAGTGCCGCCCCTTTCAGGCCCCCGAAAAAGCGGTGCGTGCCGCGAATGTCCTCTTCCTGGTCCGACTGGACGGTGTAATAGTAGCCGCCGATCGCGGTGAGGCGCGGCGCCAAGTCGATCTCCAGAATCGGACCGACACGGCCCTGGTACAAGCCAAGGCCGTTCGGTTGCGTTCGGACGCGCGTGTGAAGGGTGAGCTCGACCTTTCGCGACAGCGGGAACGCCGCCTCGGCGGCGTGCTGGGTCTCGGTTACCTGTGCCAGCAGCGGCGAGACGAACGCAACCGCCGTAAACGCGATGCTCAAGCCATCATCTTCGCAGGATTGGTGGTCGCGTTCCAAAATCGCTTGCCCGGTAGCTGCATGTCGTTCGGGGGATCCGGCGCCGGGTGGCGCCTGGCGCCGACCTTTCGGCGGCCCACGTTTGGGCGCTACCGCGACTTGGCCTTGTGCCGTAGATAATGGCTTTGCATGAGCGGCGGCGGCTGCTTGTCGAACTCCTGCAGAGCCTTCTGTACCTCCCCCGTGATCGCCGCCTCGTCCGCCCCCTGGCGGGACCAGTACGCTCTCCCCTTGTGCGCCAGCGCCAACCGCTCGCCCTCTAGGTAATCAACCTCCCGGAAGTCCTGGCGCGGCACAAAGAATCGCGGATCGACGGTCCGCTGAAAGCTCTCCACTCGGTTCCACGATTTTCCGCCCGGGCCCGAATCGGCATCGTTGCTCACTTCCGCGCAACCTAGAGCAGGCACTTGCGTGAACGTGGAACCGGGGCGATTCACAGGCTGGAAGGTGATGGACTGGAAGCCCTCGAAGGTCCCCACCCCGACCTTGAAGTATGAATCCTGCTTCACCCCGGAAAGCGTTGTCATGCAATCCGAAGCCGGGTCCATCCGGCCGCTCAGGTAATGGTGATAATTCGGAATGTCCATGGTATGAGAGACACCGAGGAGGGGACGCTCCAGCACAAGCCTACCTTTTGCGAGGCTTAAGCGCTTCAGTGATGAAACAGGCGCCTCAGAGTTCGGGGTGCCCCGGTGATTCTCAAAATTTTCGGTCAGCTCCACTCGCTCGGTGCCCCGAACGGCCAGCGTGCGACGCTCTACCATCGCCGCCGGACCTCCGGAAGCGTGTTGGAAGCTCATCACGGTGATCAGTGTAAATCCGTTCTCTAGGACAGGCGTTGCCTGATAGGCCTTATCAAATTTCGTGAGAACGTCCTGCTCTTGCAGGAAGTCGTAACTGTACACAGCTACGGCCGGAATAGTAATCGCGACCAGCACGGCGATCGTCCACTTTGGGTTGATCTGCAGCCGTTTCATATAACCCGCTTTGCTTCTTTGTTCCTCAAAATAGATCGCATGGGCAGAACCCGGCGTTGCAGAAGTGCGCGAACGAATCCGTTCCCTGTGGCGGGCACGGGAAGCCTCGATTCGTACCGCGGTAAACCCACTGACATTGACAACTCCATGGGCATGAGTTGGTGTCTCGGCGTTCATGATAGGACCAAGCCATGCCATTGCTCTTCCGGCAATCGTCGCAGAAGATTGCGCGGCTACTGTGCTGAAGCAACGGAGGACGAGAGCAAAGCGAGCGGCAGTGTCGCACACCCGCGAATCATCAAACAACCGAATCGGTTCATGGGACGAACCTCCTCTGGTGCTCAGGCATTACAGCCTGCAGTATGCGGCTAAGCCACTTCACTGTCAAGAACGAAAGTGGGTATTTCCTTGCACTGTTCGACAGATTACACGGCTACTTCCTGGAAGTAGTTCCTCTATTTCTCCGGAATTAGCTCCAGGGCGGGCGGCGGCGCCAGGTGGCGCCTGGCGCCGGTCTTGCGGATCGCCTATCCTGTTCACATGTGGTTCCTCGCGCTTGCAGCCGCGCTGGTCGCGGTGCCCAACCCCGCCGGCGAGGCCAGCGGTCCCGTCAACCTCTATTCCGGCAGCAAGCTTTACCTGAGCTGGGTGGAGAAGACCGGCCCCAAGCGCCACGAGCTCCGCTTCGCCACCCGGGAACCCGGCGGCTGGTCCAAACCCGCCACCATCGCCGGCGGCGAGAACTGGTTCGTCAACTGGGCGGACTTCCCTTCCCTGGTCGAGCTGGCGGACGGCACGCTCATGGCGCACTGGCTGGAGCGGAGCAGCGCCGAGCAATACTCCTATAACCTGCGCGTCGCCCGCTCGGCCGACGGGGGCAAGACCTGGAATGTGTTCTTCGCGCCCGCGCCGCAAGCTCGAAACGCGTACACCGGCTTCGTGTCGATGATGCCGTCGCCCACCGGGCTCGCGCTGGCCTACCTCGCTCCGCGGGAGACCGCCGGCGGCGGTCACGACACCAAGCTCCACTTCGCCGAATTTCGCGCCGACGGAACGCCGGTTTCAAATTCCGCCGTGGACCTGGACGTTTGCAGTTGCTGCCAGACCGGCGTGGCCTGGACCGATGCCGGCCCCGTGGTGGTCTACCGCGACCACACGCGGGACATTCGCGACATCTCGATCGTGCGCCGCGTGGGCAACAACTGGACCGCCCCCGCCGCGGTCCATGCCGATAACTGGAAGATCCCCGGTTGCCCGGTGAACGGCCCCGCGATCGCCGCCGAAGGCAAGCGCGTGGCCGTAGCCTGGTACACCGGCGGCGAAAAGGCGGTGAAGCTCGCGTTTTCAGATGACGCCGGCGCGACCTTCTCCCCGCCGCTGCGCATCGACGGCGGCCATCCGGAAGGCCGCGTCGACCTCCTCCTCACCCGGACCGGCGCGGTGGTGAGCTGGCTGGAACGGAAGGACGACAAACAACTCGAGTTGCGCGCCCGAACCGCCGCTCGGACCGGGCAACTCGGCGCGCCGGCGACCGTCGCCACGCTGCCCGCCGGGCGATCCTCCGGCTTCCCCAGAATGAAATCCTGGAACGGCAAGCTGTGGTTCGCCTGGAAGGACCGCCGGGTGGAAACCGCCGAGTTGACTCAACCCTTGGCCGAGCCCTGAACCGGGCTCATGTCCACAAAGCTGACCGGCGGATTGTAGAAGATGATGCGCCCGCAGCTCTCGCAGGTCATCACCCTCTCGGATCGCCGCAACTCCTGAAAATACTGGGGACGCAGGGCCATCTGGCACGCCGAGCAGCGGCCCTCGGTTACCTCGGCGATCGCCACCCCGCCCTTCTTCACCCGCAGGCGTTCGTAAAGCGTGTGCACCTGCTTGGCCATCCGCGCGACGGCCTCGCCCCGCTCCTCCCGCAGCTTCTTCACTTCCGCCTGGTCGATCTCGGTGCGCTCGCGGGCCTTGGCCTTCTCCGCTTCCACCTGCGCCTTCTCCACCTTCAGATCGGCCTCGGCTTTCTTGACAGCGGTCTCCAGCGGCTCCGATTGCGTCATCAACTCCAGAATGCGATCCTCCGCCTTGCGGATCTCCTTCTCGACGAAATCGATCTCATGCTGGAACGCACGGTACTGCTCGTTGGTCTTGGCCCCCATCATCTGATCGCGGAACTTGGAGATCTTCTGCTGCAGCACCTGGATATCCCCGTCCAGCTTCTTGCGCTCCTTCTGATTCGCCGCCAGCGCGGCCTGATCGGCTTCCAGGCGGCGCACGTGCGAGTCCAGCGTCTTCTCGATGGCGGCGATATGCTTCGGCAGTGAGGCGACCTCCTTCTCGAGCTCGCCGATGCGGAGGTCGAGGCTTTGCAGTCGTAAGGTGATCTCGAGATCGGGAAGCATGTACCTCAATTGTAGTCGGGGAGCGGTCCGGCACGTACAGTCGCCCGCGAACAGTACCCAGCGCACCTGCCTGCCGCGCCCCGAACAGCGGCGCGCCGCGATCATCGCCCGGCGCGCTTCGCCAACATCCCGCCATCCGCTTCTCCGGGCGAATTCGCGGCGAAGCTCGGAGTAGAATAATTCGAGGAGAACCCATGCCGACCACCCGCAGAGACTTCCTGGGCGCCACCACCGCCGCGGCGACGCTCGCCGCGCAAGCCGGCGCGCAGCAGACAGCGTCCCCCAACGATCGCATTCAGATCGCGCTGATCGGCGCCGGAGACCAGGGAATGGGCGATCTGCGCTGGGCGCTGGCCGCCGGAGGCGTCGAGATGGTCGCCGCCGCCGACGTCTACGACGGACGGCTGGACCGTTGCAAGGAACTGTGGGGCAAGCAGGTATTCACCACCCGCGACTACCGCGAGATCCTGGCCCGGCCCGACATCGACTGTGTGATTGTCGCCACGCCCGATCACTGGCACACCAAAATTTCAGTGGATGCGATGAACGCCGGCAAGGACGTCTACGTCGAGAAGCCCATGATCCAGAAGGTGGAGGAAGGCCGCGCGATCATCGACGCCCAGAATCGCAACAAGCGCATCCTGCAGGTGGGCAGCCAGCGCGTGAGCTCGGTGATCTACCAAAAAGCCAAGCAATTGCTGGAGGAAGGCGCCATCGGGGAGGTGAACCTGATTGAAGCCTGGTGGGATCGCAATTCCGCGATCGGCGCCTGGCAGTATTCCATCCCGCTCGATGCCAGCCCGCAAAATATCGACTGGGATCGCTTCCTGGGGCACGCGCCCAAGCGGAACTTCGAACCGGTCCGGCTGTTCCGCTGGCGCAACTATCAGGACTACGGAACCGGCGTCGCCGGCGATCTCTTCGTGCACTTGTTCAGCGGCATGCATTTCATCACCGGAGCACAGGGCCCGAACCGGATCTTCTCCACCGGCGGACTCCGGTTTTGGAAGGACGGCCGGGATGTCCCCGATGTGATGTTGGGCCTGTTCGACTACCCGGCGGCGGGAAAAATGCCCCCGTTCACCCTGGCCTTGCGGGTCAACTTCGTGTGCGGCGGTCCGGAAAGTTCCGGCTTCCGCTTCGTGGGCAGCGAAGGCGTGATGAACGTCGGCTCCCAGGTGACCGTATCCAAGTTCAAGCGGCCGAAGGCGCCGGGCTACACGGTGGGAAGTTTCGCCGAGGCCGCCCAGAAAGCCTATGTCGACAAGTACCGCCAGGAATACGGCGATCTGGACCCCGAACCGGAGAACATGCGGCTGACCACCGAGCAGCGCTTCGCCGCCGCGCCCGACTACACCGTGCATCCGCCCCGAGAATATAATGATTCGGCGGACCATCTGCGCAACTTCATCCAGAGCGTCCGCACCCGCAAGCCGGTCATCGAGAACGCAGAGTTCGGACTTCGCGCCGCCGGACCCGCCGTGTTGTGTAATGCCAGTTACTTTGAAGGCAAAGTGGTGGAGTGGGATCCCAAGACAATGACTCGCAAGGCCTGATTCACGTGAAGCCACCCATCCTGGACATCCAGCACGCGCTGATTACCCCCGCCACGGCTGTGGTTACGCTCTCCGGCAAGCTGATGCTGGGCCAGGAGAGCGCCCAACTGCAGACGCTGGTGCCCGACCTGTTGAACCAGGGGGCGAAGAACATCATCTTCGATATCAGCGGCATTCATCACATCGATTCCACGGGGATTGGACGCTTCATCGACAGCTATTCGCGAATCGGCAAGTCCGGCGGGCAGATGCGGCTGGTGGGTGCGGGCGGCGCCGTGCGCGAAGCCTTCCGGGTCACCCGCCTGGATACCATTTTCAAGTTTTACGAGAACGTCGAGAACGCGCGCCAGGGCCTGGCGTGAGCTATTTCGCCTTGCGATTCGGCTGATCGCCGCGGGCTCGGCCCGCCGGCTTGCGCTTCATCCTCGGATCGAGCAGCCGCTTGACCGCGCGAACCAGTAACGTGATCTCATTCGCGCTTTTCTGGATCACCACGTCGGCGCCGGTGGATTCCTCGTTCAATCCCAGCGAATCCACAAAGCCGGAGATCAGGATGATCGGCATCCCGGGTTTCTGCTTGCGCACTTCGGCGATCAGCGTGATGCCGTCCATTTTCGGCATCTTATAGTCCGTGATCAACAGGTCGAACGAGGACGCGCAAATCTGCTCCAGCGCGTCGGACGGAGAGGTCAGCGCGGTGGTGCGATACCCCAGTTCCTGTAAGACGACTTTACGGGCGGACAGGCCATGCTTGTTGTCGTCCACAAGCAGGATATTGGAGGGTTGTTTGGCATCAGACACCGGCATAAGCAAGAGTGAAAATCGAAGCGAACCAGGACGACGGTAACAAAGCCGTCACGGGAGTGTCAACGATTTTCTAATCGTCTGCGAATGCGGCAAATCGAGCGCTTGACTTTTGCGGTCCGGTGAACGCGAGACCGGTCATTCCACCTCGCGAGGGGCCGTGTATCCGGCCTTCGCAATGATCTGGTACTTGATCGGCTTTTTCTTTTCATCGACAACCCGCAGCGGCTCGTTCGTATCCGGGCTTACAAGCTCCACCTTGATCTTGCGGAACTTGCCGTCGCGAGTCTGGTTCGCCGGCCGGTAGGTGATGGAGTACTGGTTCCGCAGCGACTGCGAGATCTGCTGGAAAATGGCGGGAAACTCGCCATAGAATCGCGGAAAGAACGCCTGCCCCCCCGTCTCCTTGGAAAACGTCCGTAGCTGGTTGTCGGCTTGCAGGAAGTCGAGCCGCTGCAGCGGCCCCAGGAAGCCGCGAGCGTCCATGATCTCGCGCAAAGCCTGCAGCAACCCGACGGAGTAGATGGGCACGCCGGCGGTTTGCAGTCCCTTGCGAGCCTTGTCGAAGGTCAGCTTGCTGAACGTATCGATGCCGCTGGAGACCAGCAGGATCGCCTTGCGGCCTTCGATCTCGGACATGCGATCCGCCGTGTCCACCAGCGCGTCATAGAGGTTCGACTCGGAAAACGCCGCTACCCGCAGGCGCTGCAGCGCCTCCTGGGTCTGCCGCCGGTCCGTCGAGAAGTCGGACAGAATCTCCGATCGCAGGTCGTAGGCGATCACCGCCACGTAGTCTTCCGGTTTCAAGGTCTCGACAAAGCCGTAAGTGGCGGTGAGTGTCTGGAACCAGCCTTCGCTCCACATGCTCTGGAACAGGTTCGAGAACTCGATGACCAGCGCGATGGTCATGGGCGCTTCGCTGGTGTCGAAGCTGACCACCTGCTGCGGAACGCCGTCCTCCAGGATGCGGAAGTTGCCTCGTGGAAGGCCGGGTATGAAGTTGCCTTTGTTATCCAGCACGGCGACGTCCACGTTGACGGTCAGGGCGTCGGCGCGGAACGTCACGGAATCGGGGGCGGGCTCGCCTTCCTTTTTCTTGCCGAACTTGGAGGGGATCTTCGGCTGCTCCTCGTCGGGCGCGGGAGCGTCGCCGGCGCCCTTCTTGCGCGGCTTGGCCACCGTCTCGGAGGTTCCGGTGCGCGGTCCCTGCTGGGCGGGAAGCAGGTCCACGATGAGAAGCCACCCCAGGAGCACGGGAACCAGCACAATCAGCAGCGCGCGCACACGTTTCATGTTGGTCATCCTATCAGCAACTAACGGGTTAGACGACGCGATCCGCCCACGGGTTGCCTTCGGGCTAGTGAATCGTCCGGTCCGGGCCCTGGCCCGTGCCGTGTTTCCGCAAATATACCTGAAACTTGCGCCGCGCCCGCCGGATCCGGTACTCCCGATACCAGGCCCGGAAATTGCCCAGCGGGTCGGCTCGAAGAGCCGGAGTCTTCAGGTACAGCCAACCCAGCACCAGACCTCCCAGGTGCGCCACATCGCTCACTCCCGAGCCGGTGGTTTTGAAGGTGTTCATGAAGGCGATGGCGCCGATAATCATCACGAAGTACTTCACCTTGATCGGGAACAGGAAGCTGAACAGAATCTGGCGATCCGGGAACAATACTGCGTACGCCAGCAGGATGCCGTAAATCGCGCCCGAGGAGCCGATGGTGGTGACGTTTGGCGTTCCGTAGGCGTAATTGCCGATGATGACGCACAATCCGGCTCCCACGCCGCAGAAGAAGTAGTACTGCAGGAAGCGCTTGGTTCCCCAGCTTCTCTCCAGCTCGACGCCGAACATCCACAGCGAGAGCATGTTCCACAGGATGTGAAAGAAATTGCCGTGCAGGAACAGGTACGTCACCGGCTGCCAGATCATGCCCAGCTTGACCACCGCCGCCGGCATCAGCGCGAGGAACGCGAAGAGCTCCTGAAAGCGGGTCCGCTCGGCGAAGAAACTGAGAACAAAGACGACGGTGTTGACGATCAGCAGCCACTTCACTCCGGGGGGAAGGTAGCCCTGGGAAGCGTAACCTCTCGAATAACTGCGGGT